>NZ_FWWU01000009.1:1842500-2142500 GCF_900176165.1 Deinococcus hopiensis KR-140 | reverse complement strand
CCGCCCTGTCGCCACCGCCGTCTGTGCAAAGGTGGTGTGGAGCCGCCCGGTGCGCGGGTTGACCAGGCTGGGCAGCGGATCGAGGTAGGTGCCGCGCAGCTTTTCGAGCTCGCGGTATTCCAGCAGCGCGGGAACAATGGGATGCTCGTCGCGCAGGGGTTCCAGGGCCGAGACCGCCGTGGAGCGCTTGCCGGTCAGCTTCGTCTTCTTGCCGCTGGCGAGGCCCAGTTCGTCGTACAAGACGGCTTCGAGCTGGTCGCGGCTGCGGATGGGAAACTCGCGCCCGGCGTGGCGGTGAATCTCAGCCTCCAGGGTGGCGATGCGGGCAGTGGTGGCTCCCGAAAGACCGCGAATATAGTCGCTGTCGAGCCGTACGCCGCGCACCTCCATGTTTTTCAGCACGCCGGCGAGCGGCTTTTCCACATCTTCGTACAGCTTGCGGCGGGGTTCGCCAAGTTGGGCGGGCAGCTCATCCAGCAGTCGGCGCGTCAGGAAGGCGCGTCCGCCCGCGTCCTCGGGCCAACCTGCCCGCAGGTAGCGCTCGGTGACGGCGGGCATGGCTGTGTTCGCGGGGTCCAGCAGGTAGGCCACAAGGAGGGGATCGTCGCCCGGCTCCACGTTGGTGCCCCGCACGCTGAGGTGCGCGGCGAGGGCCTTGGCTCCCGCCGCCGTGACAAAGCGCTGGCCCACGAACTCGGCCTCATCCACGGTAGCGGGATAGAGGGCGGCGAGGCGCTGCGCCTCTTTCTGGGCTGCCTTCGCCACTTTCTCAGCGGCCTTTTGCTCGGCCTTCGTCTGTTTCTTGGGAGGGTCCTCTCCCTCGGTGTGCACACCTGTGAACAGGGAAGACTGCGGCGAGGCCGTTTCCAGTACCACCTGCGCCTCCTCCGCCCTGCGCGGGCGGTCACCGGTGGGGGCCACGCGAATCACCTTGCCGTCGAACGTCGCGGCGGCGGTCAGTTCCGCCGTGAGGTCATCCTCACGTGAGAGGACATAGCCCCAGGTCACGCCCTCGCCAGGGGTGCGCCACTTGGCCTCGGGCGGGGCTTCCACCGCGGGCGGGGCCTGCTCCGCCTCCGCTGCGCCTTCTGCCGCCTCCGGTTGGGTCAGCGCGAAGATGTCACGTTTGAGCGTTGTCAGCTCCAGCTCGTCCAGCAGGGCTCCGAGCCGTTGCGGGTCTCCCTCGCTCCGCCCCACGCCGAGTTCGATCTGCAGGGGCAGGTTGGTCACCATGCACGACAACTCGTGGCTGAAGCGCACGTCCGCTTCCGACGTGAGCAGCTTCTCGCGGGTGCCCTTGGGCTCCAGGGTACCGTCTTTCGCTGCGGCGAGGACCGCGTCCAGCGTGCGATAGGTTTGCAGCAGCTTGGCCGCCGTCTTCGGCCCAATCCCTTTCGCACCGGGGATGTTGTCGCTGGCATCGCCCGTCAGTGCGCGGTAGTCCACCCACTGCCCCACGGTAACGCCGTACTTGGCCAGCACCTCGTCGGGACCGATGAGCGAGAAGTCATTGGCAATCACCCGCACGTGGTCGTCAAGGAGCTGGTACGCGTCGCGGTCGCTGGTCACGATGCGGACCTGAAAGCCCTTGCCCTCGGCCATCTTGGTCACCGTGGCAATCACGTCGTCGGCTTCGAAGCCGGGTTCTTCCAGGCGGGGCAAGCCGAGCGCGTCCACGATCGCGCGGATGCGGTTAATCTGGCCCGGCAGATCGCTGGGCGTCTGGGCGCGGCCCGACTTGTAGCCCTCGTACTGCTTGTGCCGGAAGCTGCCGCCAGGGGGATCGAACACCACGATGACCTGGTTGGAAACCTGGCGCATCAGGCGCAGGGTAAGGCGCAAGAAGCCCAGGATGGCGTGCGTGGACTCACCCCGAGCGTTGTTCAGCGGCGGGATGGCGAAGTAGGAGCGGAACGCCAGCGCGTGCCCGTCGATCAGCACGAGTGTGTCGGGAGCGGGAGCGGTCATAGCCAGGATTGTACGCGGGGCATTACGGGAAGCCGCATGAGGAGAGATAAAGAGTGGGGGGCGGTTCTGGAGACGGCGAAACGGACCTCCCCGTCAAAGGAGGTCCGTCCGCCGCGCAGCCAGATCAGTGGCCGGGATCAACGATGCCGTCTGGGGTAATCAGGCGCTCATGAATCTGGGTGCCTGGGTCTACCGACTGGGCCGACACACTGGGAATGGTGTAGGCGTCGGCAGCAGCGTAGTTGACCGAGTAGCCCAGGTCTGCCAGGGCTCCCAGCGTGATGCGGCTCAGGGGCATGGAGCCTTTGTTGGCGAAGCCGGTCATCAGTTCGTTCTGGAAGACCGACTCCTTCCAGTGCCCGCACTTGGTGCCCTCGCCGTACTGATCTTCGACGGGGACGCCCGCAGCCTGCCCATTCAGCGCCTTGTACTGCCCCAAGCCGTTCGCGCCGCTGTACTGCACCTTCGTTGCGCTTGTGCAGGTGGTGGCGTTGACCGTGAGGTATCTGTCCCACAGCGTGCCAATGCCCAGCACGTGTCCCATCTCGTGCATGATCACGCCCGCGAGGGTGCCGTTCGCCTCCATGCTGTCGAGGTCCGCCGAATCGAACTCCATCTCCCCCCACAGCGGCAGGGTGGTGCCGGGACGCACCTGCCGGGGTCCGGCCTGCCCCAGAATCTGCCCGGGGCCGTCGATGGGGGTGCCGCTCGCCACGATGGTCACGTCGTCCACGGTGACCTTCTGGCCCGTCGAAAGGGTGACCCCCGCCACGTCCGGCAGGCCTGCCGCAATCACCTGGGACCAGCGTGTGGCCGCGTTCGTGAAGGCCGCCTTCTGCCCAGCTGTCAGGGTGGTCCCCGATGGGAAGACCACCGTGATGTCGAAGGCGTCTTGCGAGGGGGCCGGGGCCGGGGTGGGCGTGGGGGCCGGGGCCGTCACGGTGGCCGTGAGGCTGGCCCGCTGGTCCGCGTCCTGAACGCTGGTGGCGGTGATGGTGGCTGTGCCCGCCGCGACGGCGGTGACGCGCCCCGCGCCGTCCACATTCGCTACACCCGCGTTGCTGGTGGTCCAGGTCACGCCGGGGTTGAAGCTGCCCGTGCCCTGCACGCTGGCGGTCACGCTCTGGCTGCCGCCCGCCGTCAGGCTGAGGCTGCCGGGGTTGACCGTCACGCCCATGATGGTGGGCGCGGGAGCCGTGACGGTGACGGAGAGGCTGGCCCGCTTGCTCGCGTCCTGAACGCTGGTGGCGGTGACGGTGGCTGTGCCGACCGCGACGGCGGTGACGCGCCCCGCGCCGTCCACATTCGCTACACCCGCGTTGCTGGTGGTCCAGGTCACGCCGGGATTGAAGCTGCCCGTGCCCTGAACCGCCGCCGTGACCGTCTGGCTCGCGCCCGGGTTCAGCGCCAGCGTGGTGGTGCTGACGTTTACGCTGCTGACCGTGGGGGCGGGCGTTGGGGCCGGGGTGGTGGCCGGAGCTGTCACCGTCACCTTCATCTCGGCCGCTCGGGTGCCCAGCGTTCCGCGCACGGTGGAAGTGCCCGCCGCCAAGCCCGTGACCGTGAAGCTGCCGCCCGTGCCTGCTGTAACCCGCACCGCTGCCGGATTGCTGCTCGTCCAGGTGGCCCCGCTGAGGTACGTTCCGCTGACGCTCTCGCCCAGGGCCAGCCCGAGGTTGTAGCCGTCATAGCGGTACGAGGAAGTCTGGGAAAGCGTAATGCTGCCCGCGTCGTTGGCGGTTCCCCCATCGGTGGGCGCCGGAGCTGGCGTGCTGGCCGAGGGACCGCTGCCGCTCCCGCAGGCGGTGAGTGCGAGCGTGAGAATGAGGGTCAGGCGCAGAAGACTCTTCATAGACAGGATGCACTCCGAGGCAGAACAAAAGGAGGGGGCTTAAGTGAAAGGGGTGAGAGCGACCTTAACTTTGATCTATTTTATAAGGTTTTGTTTAGCGAATTGGGATTTAAATCTATTGGAATGTCGAAAAGTACACACCTTTTCCTCAAAAAAGGACCTCTCTTTAAGAAAAATGAGTCTCTTTCGACAAGTCCGACAGTTTCGCGTCAGTTTGGCGTCCTTATGTCCAAAACGTCAGGACACGGGGAAAGGGCCCGGTGAAGCTCCTCGCCGGGCCCTTCTGTTCCTGCCTGCCGCGTTGTTGTAGGCCGTTGCCTCAGTGACGACGTTCTCAGGCGCTGACGCTTCCCTGTTCCTCCACCACGGCGGCGATGGTTCGGGCGATCTCATGGATTTCGGCCTCGTCGGGGCCCTCTACCATGACCCGAATCAGGTTCTCGGTACCGCTCGGCCGTAGATTGACGCGGCCTCGTCCCGCGAGGCGGGCCTCGGCCTGCTCCACTGCCGCCTGCACCCGCCCGTCGCGTGAGATGGCTTTCTTGTCGCCCACGCGCACGTTCACGAGCGTCTGCGGAAACATCACCAGTTCGTCGTGCAGTTCGTCCAGGGTGGTCCCCAGCTTTTTCATGGCGGCCAGGGTCAGCAGGGCGGTCAGCACGCCGTCGCCGGTGGGGGAAACGTCCAGAAACAGCACGTGGCCGCTCTGCTCGCCCCCCAGGGTCAGTGCCTTGGCGTGGAGGCGTTCATGAACGTAACGGTCTCCCACGGCGGTGCGCTCCAGGCCGACGCCCGCCTCGGTGAGCTTCACCTCCAGCGCCATGTTGCTCATGATGGTCGTCACCACCGCTGCGTCGCCCCGCGCCCGCGCACCCAGCAGCAGCATGTGGTCTCCGTGAATCACGTTGCCGCGAGAATCGACGAACAGCGCCCGGTCGGCGTCGCCGTCGAAGGCCACCCCCAGGTCATATTCGCCGCCCCGCACCACGCGCTGCAACTGCTCGAGGTGCGTGCTGCCGCAGCCCCGGTTGATGTTGCGTCCGTCGGGGGTGGTGAACACCGCGAACACGTCCGCTCCCGCCGCCTGAAAGACCTTGGGGCCTACCCGGTACGCCGCGCCGTTCGCGCAGTCCATGGCGATCCGCAGTCCCGAAAGGTCTGGAGCCTGGGCACGCAGGAACTTCGTGTACAGCCGCTCGGCCTCGCCGTAGTCGGTCACTGAGCCGAGGTCCACGCCACTGACGGGTGCGAAAGCGGTCACGTCGTCAATCGCCGCCTCGATCTCCAGTTCCGTTGCGTCGCTGAGCTTGCCGCCGTCCGCGCCGAAGAATTTAATGCCGTTGTCCTGGTAGGGGTTGTGCGAGGCGCTGATAACCACGCCCGCCTCGGCCTCCAGGTAACGGGTCAGGTAGCTGACGCCGGGGGTGGGCAGCACACCGACGTGAATAACGTTCACGCCCCGACTGGTGAGCCCGGCAGCCAGCGCCGCCTCAAGCATGTCGCCGCTTTGCCGGGTGTCCTTGCCAATGACCACGCAGGGCCGGGCACTGCGCCGTTTCAACACCTCTCCCGCCGCCGCGCCGAGGTTCATGACCCAGGCTGCCGTCAGCGGAAACTCACCCGCCACCGCGCGCACGCCGTCGGTTCCAAAGTACTTTCTTTCGCTCATGATTCGCGCATCATACGCGGCCCGGTGTTTCGCCTGCCCCTCCCCGGCTGGGGGAGGCCGGAAACCTCCGCGCCCTCCGCCTCGTACCTGCAGGCATGAGTGGATTTTCAGGAGGTTCCTTCTCGTTCAGTCGTGGGCACAGCCACAGCAGTGGGCACGGCGCCGGATTTTTCGGGCACAGCCACAGCCACAGCGCTCACCACGGGCATTACGGTCACGGAGGGCATCACCGGCCCCACCACCGCTCGCACCGCCGCCACAGCCGTGGTTGCCTGGGGATGTTCGCGATTGGCGCGGCCCTCGCCGTGGGCTCGGTCGCCGGGCTGGCGTCGCTGTTCGTCTGAGCGTTGCCCTGCTGGCGGACGGCTGGGCCCTGCTCCGCGGCCGTGGGCCCGCCGCCTCGCCCCATTTCTGGCCGCGCGAACTGCGCGCTGCCTTTCCCGGGCCTCGTCATCTGGTGGAAGCGTGGAGTGGGGAGGGCGCTGCCTTTGCCCGCTACAGCACGGCGCACGGCCCTCTCTTTCTGAAGTACCTGCCCGCCGGGTGGCAGGACAGGCGGGCGTACCGGCGGGTGGCGCGCGAGGAGGCGTATTTGCGCCGCTTCGCGCCCCTGTCGCCCGTGCCGCACGCGCCCCTGCTCCACGCGGCGCTGGACCCGGCCCGTGGGCACGGCCACCTGCTGCTGCGGGACCTGACGGACGAGACGACAGGCTGGGGAGCATTCGCCACCGACGCCGAGCGGGAGGAGGCGTTGCGGCAGATCGTGCGCCTGCTGGCCCAGCACCACGCTTTCTGGTTCGGTCATCCCCAGTTGAGCGGTGACTGGAGCTGGGACCGGGAACGGGCAATTCGCCGGGCCCTGAGAAGCTCCACACCGCCCAACGCGCCCGCCGCCGCGAGAGACGCTGCTGGGCAAGCCGCTCGCCTCCTGCCTGAGCTGCTGGGCCAGACGTTGGGCGTGACGCTCGCCCACGGCGATCTGCATTCGGGGCAGGTGCTGTGGCCCAGGCGGGGCGGCGAACCCGTCCTGATCGACTACGGGCAGGCCCACGCCGCTCCGCTGGGTGAGGACCTGGCCCACCTGCTGCACGTGCGCTTGGACCCGCCCGAACGCGCCCGACTTGCCCCGGAACTGCGCGAGACGTACCGGGAAGCGCTGGCAGGGTACGGGATCGTCTTGTCGCGGACGCAACTTGCCGATGAGGAGCGCCTGGGCCTGGTCCTCAATGTGCTCACCACCGCCCGGCAGGCCCGGCGAGAGGGCGGCAGCGGGGTTCAGTCGGCGCTGGAACGGGTGGTGGAGGCGTGGCACACCTGGGACGCGGGCCAGGGCGTCAGTCCCAGAAATGCCCAGTAACGTTCCAGCTCAGCCTCCAACCCCTTTTTCAGCGCGGCCGTCTCGCGAATGCCGGGAATGAAGCCCGTCTCGGCCACGGGTTCGCCCCCCTCCACCTTCAGGTTGGCCCAGCCCACGGCGCGCCCCGCCTGAAACACGGGCAGCGCGTAGTAGCCCCATTGCCTCTTTTCCGCCGGCATGTACGCCTCGAAGCGGTAGGTCCAGCCGTGCAGGTGCGTAAAGCGTCGGCGGTCCCAGACCAGGGGGTCGAAGGGACCGACGATGCGTACGCCCCGGGGCAGGGTCCCACCGTCCACATTCCATTCGGCGGGCCACACGTAGCGCAGCCCATCCACCGTCCCCCCAGCCAGTTCCTCGCGGACGGCGGTTTTGAAGGCTGCCCGCATCTCGGGACGCAGATGGGGCAAACCGTAATGCGACAGCGAGACGAGGTAACCCAAACTGGCCTCCGGCAACGGACCGTACAGGGCGGCAAGGAGGTGAACCGCTCCCCGCACGCGCTCGGCGTTGCCCAGGGGTGAGGCGCGCAGGGCCGCGAGGTGGGGCGCGGGGCCGTAAAGCCGTATGCCGCCTACCCGCCGCGTGACCCGCACCTCGCCCCGTCGGTGCAGGGCGTCGAGGAGTCGGGTGGTGGCCGCCGACTGCCCGCCCCAGGCATTCACCGTCCGGCCCTGCCCCAGAGCGGTGGCCACCTCCCGGGGATGCACCTCGCTCCCCGCCTCCAGCAGCGCCCGCACCTCGGCGAGCAGTTCCGGGTGTTGGCGTTCCGCGCGCGACACACCGGGCTCGCGCGGATGCAACAGGGCCTGCACCTCCCGCGTCACGAAGCCGTAGTTGGGCAGCATGTCCTCCTCGGCATTCAAGACCGGGTAGAGGCGTTCGAGGTCCCCGGCGCGGTAGCCCCTCACCCTCTGCATCAGCGTCAGGTCCTGCGCCCGGGCCGGGGCACGGATGGGATCGGCCTGCACGAAGCCCATCCCGTTCAGTGCGGCCTGCAGGCTGGGTTGCCGTTCTAGCGTGCGCCAGGCCAAGGCCCGCAGCGCGGCGGGCGTGAGGGGCGCGGGATAAGCCGACATGGAGGGAGGGTAGCAGTGAAGGGGTGGGGGTTTGGGCAGGGCGCTTGAGCAAATGCCCCAACTCCCTCACGCCTCGTTCCTCACGCCTGTCCCCTCCATCAGTTCCGTGCTCGGCGTAGCGGGCGACGCCCAGGGGTTGCCGCGCAGCAGGAAGCGCCACGGCAGGTTCTTGCCAGCCCCCACGCCGATGCGGGCGGTGATCTGCACGTCCTCGTCGGCCACGGGGAGGAGGAGCGGTTGCAGGTAAAGCGCCGGGCTGTCCACCCCCGTGCCCGTTACCTGCGCTGGATTCAGGCCGAGGGCATAGACCAGCTTGGCCGGGCCGTTCGTCAGGTCCCGCTCGCGCACCACGGGCCGGTGTTCCAGCATCCGGCCTACGCCTTCCAGCGGCTCGATGGCCCGGATCAGCACGCTGGAGGCGACGCCCACGTCGCGGCACGACACCTGCAGGAGCGGGTGCCCGTGCGCCGTCCAGAACAGCCAGCGTCCGGGAGCAATCGCCATCTCGGCGGTGCGGGCGGCGTGAAAGCGCCCAGCGGTGCAGGCCGGATCACGCGGGCAGTCGTAGGCTTCCGCCTCCACCACCCGGCCCGACAGCTTCTCGCCGCTGGGGAGGGTATGGATCAAGGTGCTGCCCAGCATCTCCCGCGCGACGACAACGGGATCGCGGGCAAAGAAGGCGGGCGCGAGGGGAGGCATTCAGCGGACGCGCGCCAGGAGCGCGGGGCCAAGCGGCTGCCAAAGCGCGGCCCCCACGCTGCCCACGGGACGGTGCCGCACAAGGCCCCTGGCGCGGGTGGAGGTTATCCGGCGGCAGATCGCCAGGCCAAGCGTCCAGAGGGGCACCAGCCCCGCCCTCGGTTGCGCCCGCGTCCTCCACCGCCGCGGCTCGACGAGGAGTACCGGAAAAGCGGGCAGGGAGACGCCATGGCCCAGTGGGGCGAGGTTGGGCAGAGCGTGAAGGTGGACCAGTGCGTAGAACCAGGCGAACACGAGGTAAAACCCGCAGAAGCTCTCCGTACCGAAAGGAACGCGCCGGCTCCTTTGAACCTCTGGGTTTCCCTCCAGGCCGAATCGGTCAACGGTCGTCACGCCTGAAGGTACGCCCCTTTCTCGCGGCTGACCCCACGTTGGGCTCAAGAAAACCTCAAGGAGACGAACCATCACCTAAAGACTCGTTTATACTTCTCACAGATGTGCGCCTTTCGTTGGGTCCTGGCGTTTCTGCTTATTCTCATCTTCGCGTGCGAGGCCGAGGCGGGCAACGTGACCTTGGTGTATCACCAGATCGGTGGGCACGGTGGCGTGACGCTGGGAATGTCTGCGGACGCCCTAAGGAAGCGGGTGCAGGCACTCCGAACCCAGGGCTACATCTTCGTCACGAGCAGCGAGGTGATGGGCTACCCGCGCCCGGTCAAGACGGCCACCTTCCGCTTCGACGACGGCTTCGAGAGCGTGTACCGCGAGGCGTTCCCCACGCTGCGCGAACTGGGCGTGCGGGGCACGGTGTACCCGATTCTGGACCTGATCGGGCGGCCGGGGCACATGACGCAGACGCAGTTGGACGAGTTGCGCGCTGCCGGGTGGGAAATCGGTTCGCACACACGAACCCACGCGGCCCTCGTGGACCTGACGCCGGGCCGCCTGACCTGGGAACTGGAGCCCGGGGACGGTTCCATGCCGTGCGTGGCCTATCCCTTCTACCTGCAAGATGCCCGGGTGCGGCGGGCTGCCCGGCACTCGTTTCGCTGTGGGGCAGGCGGTGCATTCGGTGTGAGGGGTGAGGCGTATGCCCTGCCCGGCCCCCTCGCCTCCCCCTGGGACGACTGGCTGCTGCCCATCCGTGCCCGAAGTGGCCTGGACCTGCGCCTGCCCGTGTTGCTGGGGCTGGGCGCGAACGTCTTGCTGCCTTCCTCCGGCGAGGCCGCCAGCCCCCGCTTCTGGAACCCGGCCGCTTACGAACTGCTGGGGTCCGGCGCGATGGGCCTGCGCTGGGAGGGCGGCGTGCGCGATACCCGGCTGCTCGTGCGGCAGGGGCGAGCCGTGATGGGCGTCAACGTGCTGCGCGGGCGCGAGACGTACACAGGCGCGACGCTGGCCTATAACCTTGATCCGGTCACGGTGGCGGTGGGCTACGGCACCCAGGGTCCGGTGGGCGCTGTCTCCGTCGCCCTGGGCGGCTACGGCGAGGTCTGGGGCCGTTACGCCGGCGGTCAGGTCACGGTGGGCACCGAACTGCTCCCGCTGAACTACCTGCGCCTGAAGGCCGAGTACACCGTCGCAGCGAGCGGAGGGGCGCGCGGGGAGGCCCAGTACGCCCTTCCCGTGATGACGGGCGAGGGGCGGCCCCTACGCCTGCTCCTGGGCTACGACGCCGGCTGGTACGTGGGCGGCACGGTGCGGATGGGCGCGCACTCCGCCTCGGTCACGTCGCGGCTGGACCGGATCAGCTTCGGGGTACGGGTGGGGACGGTGTGGTAGGTCGGGGATTGGCCCAACGTTCTCGGCGGTCCTGTCAGGTGGCCCAGAGGCGGAGCAGGCCCAGGACGAGAACGCTGGAGCCGGGCGCCGTCCCCATCAGGCGCGACTGCGGGGCAGCCCCCAACATCGGCACTGCGGAGGCTGCGTTTCCCCAGGGCCTGGCCTGGCTTCCCGCTCCCCACAGGCTCGCCAGAGGCCTCAACCCATCAGCAGGGCCGCGAGAACCGCTGTTCCCCGCCTCTCATTCCGCGCATAAGGATTCGGGTTCATCAGTGATTTCAAAACTGATGAACCCAGGCGGAGCGAGCAGGAAAAACGGTGACAGAGAGGCGTGAAATCACAGAAACGGATGGGCTGTAGCGGATGATCCGGAAACCCCTGCTGCGCAGGCAGGCACTCCGACCGCCGGAAGCAGGCCGCCTTCCCCAGGGATGAAAGAAGGTGTGTTTCCTGGGAAGCAGAGTTGAAAGCAGGTGTCCGAATGGAGCCGTGAGGGGTGCCCTTCCTCTCCGGGCTCCATTCTCCCCAGTGCGCATTCGAGCTTGCTCGCGCTGGTTGGTCAAAAAGAAGTCCGCACGTTGACAAAGGCTCCAGGGCTCGCTCGTACCCGAGCTTACGCCCCTGCTCCCAGCAGCCCCCCCTCATAAATCCGCCGGATCGTCGCCTCGATGTTCGGCTCGCGCACCGTGACGTCACGCACTGGGGCGTGTGCCGTGGCGAGGGCGATGGGCCGGGCGGCCGCGCCCGTGAAGGCGTAGGTGACGCGGGGCCCCTCGGCGCACCGGAGTTCCAGGCCGGACACATGGGGATTGGCGGGCGGCGCCTCGAAGTCCACCACCAGCTCCCGCGCGTCCCCGAAGCGGGCCTGCAACTCGGGCAACCCACCGTCGTACAACAGCGAGCCGTGGTCAATGATCATGACCCGGCGGGCCAGGCGCTCCACGTCCGTCAGGTCATGCGTGGTCAGCAGCACGGTTACACCACGCTCCGCGTTGACGCGCGCTACGAATTCGCGGATGCGTTCTTTCGCCACCACGTCCAGGCCCACTGTCGGCTCGTCCAGAAAGAGCAGTTCGGGACCGTGCAGCAGCGCCGCCGCGAGGTCCGCGCGCATCCGCTGCCCCAGCGAGAGGGCGCGGGCGGGGGTGTCCAGAAAAGGCCCCAGATCCAGCAGTTCGGTAAAGGCGTGCAGGTCCTCGCGGAAGCGGGCGGGGGGCACGCGGTACACGTCGCGCAGCAGGTCCAGCGAGTCGCGCACCGGTAGGTCCCACCACAGTGTTGTCCGCTGCCCGAACACCGCCCCCAGCCGCGCCACATGTCGCCGCCGCTCTCGCCACGGCACCAGCCCACCCACCTCCACCCGCCCGGAAGTGGGTACCAGCAACCCGGTCAGCACCTTGATGGTGGTGCTCTTGCCTGCGCCGTTCGGCCCCAAGTAGCCCACCACCTCGCCCCGGCCAATCTCAAAACTCACGTTCCGTACCGCCTCCACGGTGCGCCGCGTTCCACGCAGCAGGCCACCGGAGCGGGTCTGAAAGGATTTGTGCAGGTGCTGAACTTCGATCATGGATACGCTCCTCGGGTTATGAACCCGTTCCGTGATACCGACGCACCCCCGCCCGCCAGAACGCGAAGGCGGCGGCGAGCAGCAGCGGGCCGAGAATGGGGGAGAGGAAGGCGGCAGAGGGCGGCAGACCGTCGGGCAGGGGCCGCCCCAGGACGTGCAGCACGGGAAAGTAGCTTAGGAAGGCGGCGGGAATCAGGTAGGTGAAGATTCGGCGCAGCCGCGCCCCGTATATGCCCATCGGATACGAGATCAGGCTGCGCCCGCCGTACGTCAGCACGTTCATGGTCTCCACGCTCTCCACCGTCCAGAAGGTGAGGGTGCCGCCCACCACGAACAGGCCGCCGAAAAAGGCGATCATGCCGAGGACACTGCCGCTGAGCAGCAGCACGCTTCCAGCATTCCACTCCGCCGCGACGTGCGAGACGCCGTAAGCGACGATGGCCGCCGCCAGCCCCACCCGCGTGAGGCGGCGCAGCGCGAAGTCCGAGCCGAAAATCTGGAGCGGCAGGGGGACGGGCCGCAGCAGAAAGGTGCTGAAACTGCCTGTGCGGACATGGGCGCTGAGGTTGGGCGCGTCGAACCCCCCGAAGGTCAGGTCCATCAGCACGAAGGCCAGCTCCGCCAGCCCGTACAGCAGCGCCACCTCGCCCAGCGTCCATCCGCCGAGTCCCCCGAAGCGGGGCAGCACCAGCGCAAACGCTGCGAACTCGGTGGCCGTAATCAGCGCTGCGGCGAGCGCGTCCAGCGCAAAGGCCGTGGGGTACGCCAGTTGCGAGCGGACCTGCGCGCCCAGCAGCCGGAAGTACAGGTGCAGAAGGCGGAAGGCCGAGGGTATTTGCGCCCTCTCCCCCGGTGGCGGAGGGCTGGGGGGAGAGGGCGAGGTGGCAACGGTCCTGCGGCTATCCACCCCCCACCTCCAGCCGCCGTAACCCCCGGCTCAACGCCAAGCGCGCGAGCAGCAGCAGCGCGGCCGTCCACACGGCCTGAAGCGCCAGCACCCGCAGGGCGCTGCCGCCTCGCGCCACGCCGAGCCAGATTTCCACCGTGCTGTTCATCATCGCTGGAAAGGGTGTCCAGGCGAGCAAGGACTGAAACTCTACCGGAAAGAACGCCAGCGGCATCAGGAAGCCGCAGCTGAATCCCATCAGCGCCCAGGCGAAGCGGCCGATGCCCACTGCGTCCGGAGACCAGAGGGCGGCGCAGTTGACCAGAAAGCGGAACGCGAAGCCGCAGGCCCAGGCGAGCAGCAGGCTGAGCGCGGTGCAGGCCCAACCCACCAGGCCCTCAGGCAGCTTGAGTCCCCACATCAGCGCGTACAGGGTCAGCATTGAAACGCCGCGCAGCAGAAACTGTCCCGCCGCACGTCCCGCGTCCTGCGCCAGCCACATGCCCAGAAAGCTGGCGGGCCGCAACAGCTCGGTGGTGACCTCGCCCCGGTGAACGGTCCGCATCAGGTCATACCAGCCGAAGAGGGAAAAGGCGCTCAGCAGGGCCTGGGTCAGCCCTGTGTACGCGATGGCGTCTTCCGGCGTGTACCCCGCCACCTGCGGCCGCGTGCCAAACAGCGCGAGCAAAATCGCCACCCGCAGGGCTCCGAAAAAGAGGTTGGTTACCAGGCCCCAGAAGGTGGCGGCCGGATACGCGAACTGCCGCCGAAACCCCAGCCGCGCCGCCGAGGCATACATCCGCAGGCCGGACGGACGGCCATCCGCCTTCAAACTCGCTGCACTCAAAAACACCCCTTTCCCAGTTGCCGAACCGGAAAGGGGAGGATAAGAGGCGCTCGGCAGCGGGCGCATGGGCACAATGGCGGAGGATTGGGGCTCCACCCTGCTCCACCTCAGCGTGAGACAGGGCGGTATGGCCCCGGGAGCGTCCCCCGCCACCCACCACGCCGCTGTTCTGAACCTGCCCCTGACCTGCCCGGCCCCGGACCTGCACCCGACTGCGCGGGCGGCAGGGCCAGACGGAAATTGACCTTCCAGCATTGAAGGGTACAGAGGTCGTCCTCCGCCCACCTTGAAGCGGCCGCGGGGGCCCGGCGCGGTTGCCCGAACTTGGGGACAATCCGGGATGTGCACTCCTATGTGCAGCCGGATCTCGGCAGGAACGGCTTTTGGGACGGTAGCGGCCCACCCTGCTCAGAATTTTCCGGCGGCAGGCGTGCGGGGGGCACGGTGGACGAAGCCACCTGCGGCGCCGGGGTTCGCCTGACGGAGCTGTTGGTGCCCCGCGAGCTCGAAGGCAGCGGTTCAGCCTGGGTTTCGACACCCACCTGGACCCCGAACACGGCGTAGGCGTGATGTTCCAAGGCGGGCAGCCCAAGTCCACAGAGATGCGCTCCAACTTCAGTTGTTTCTGCTTCCTTTACCGAAGGTCAGCGAACCCTAAGTGCCCGTCGCGTTCCCACCTCACCGCCTCTGCTTACCCTGAAACTTGAACTTCGCAGCACTTGGACATCCAGGAGGTAAACACCATGATGGACCTGCTCAACACGCTTGGCGGAATGGGCCAGGCAAGCCAGACGATCGGCCAGCAGCTCGGCACCTCACCCGCTCAGACCGAGGCCGCGCTGGAAGCCGCCGTGCCGCTGCTGCTCGGCGCGATGGGACGCAATGCGCAAGACCCCATGGGCGCGCAGTCGCTCGCGGGCGCGCTCGACCAGCACGACGGCTCGGCGCTGGATCTCTTCGGCCAGGGGCAGGCGCCGGACCCCTTTGCGGGGCAGCAGATTCTGGGCCACGTGTTCGGGGGGCAGCAGCAGTCCGCCGTCAACGCGGTCAGCCGCCGCGCGGGCATCGATCCGGGCCTCGCCCTGCAAATCCTCTCCATGGCTGCGCCGCTCGTGCTGGGCTACCTCAGCCGTCGCCGCCAGGGAGGCGGGATGGCTGGAGGAATGGGCGGCGGCGTCGACATGGGCTCAATTCTGGGCGGCATCCTCGGCGGCATGGGCGGTGGCCTCGGCGGAATGCTGGGCGGCGGACAGCATCAGCCGTCCCAATACCAGCCGCCGCAGTACCAGCCGCCGCAGGACGGTGGGCTCGGGGGCGCCCTGGGTGGCTCGGTGCTGCCGGGGTATGTGCCCGACAACCAGGGCGATGGCAGGCAGGGCCAGGGCGGCGCAGCAGGCTATGGACAGCCCGACTCCGGTGATGGGGGCGGCCTGGGCGGCGGTCCCTTCGGTCAGCCCAGCAGCGCCGGAACGGGTCAGATGGGGGGACAGATGGGCGGGATGATCGGCACGCTGAACAACGTGCTGGACCGGGACGGCGACGGCAACGCGCTCAATGACCTGATCGGGATGTTTGGGGGCGGGCGGAAGTAGGGAGCAGTCAGCCGTTCGCCACAGCCCCCGGTCACGCGCCGGGGGCTCCTGTTTGGGCGTTCTGCCCTTAGCTTTCTGCTTCCTCCGCCCGTTCGCGGGAGTATGCCTTGTATCCTTTCGGTGTGCCTGTCCGGCGGTCATCAAAGAGGCTGGTGGTCAGGTAGCGTGCGCCCGTGTCGCAGGCGATGGTGGCCACGCGCTTTCCCGGTCCCAGCCGCCGGGCCACGTCCAGCGCCGCCCACGCCATCGCGCCGCTGCTCATGCCGACAAAGACACCCTCCTCGCGCGCGAGTCGCCGGGCGAGGGGATAGGCGTCTTCCTCCCAGACCGGGATGATGTCGTCAATCACCGAGCGGTCCAGGTTCTCCGGAATAAAGCCTGGGCCCATGCCCTGAAAGCCGTGTTCGCCGCGTTCGCCGCCCGACAGGACGTTGCTGCGGGCAGGTTCCACGGCGATGACCCGCACCCCGGGGTTTTGCCGCTTGAGGTAACGCCCCACGCCACTGATGGTGCCGCCCGTGCCCGTGCCGTACACGAAGGCGTCGATGCGGCCTTCCATCTGCCCCCACAGCTCGGGGCCGGTGGTGCGCTCGTGGGTGGCGGGGTTGGCGGGGTTGGTGAATTGCCCGAGCATCACCGCGCCCTGCTCACGCTCGATGCGCTCGGCCTCCTCGATGGCGGCCAGCATGCGGCGCTCAGGGTCAGTAAGCACCAGTTCGGCGCCGTAGGCGGTCAGGGTGCGCTTGCGTTCCTCGCTCATCTGGGAGGGCATGCACAGGATCAGCCGGTAGCCCCGCGCCGCCGCCACCTGCGCCAACCCGATGCCGGTGTTGCCGCTCGTGGGTTCCACGATGGTGCCCCCCGGCTTCAAGCGGCCCCGCCGCTCGGCGTCCTCCACCAGCCCCAGCGCCGTGCGGTCCTTGATGCTGCCGCCCGGATTGAGCCCCTCCAGCTTCACGAACACGTCCCCCATGTCCGGCTCCACCACCCGCCGCAGTTGTACGAGCGGCGTCTGGCCCACGAGTGCGTCAATCATGCGGGCAGGATAGAGCCCCCAGAGGGCGGCGATCGGTCAACCCACGAAGCCGGGGGCTGATTGCCGAGAGCTTCCTCTACAATGCCCCCCGTGCGCGTGGCCCTGATCGCCGATATTCACGGCAATGCCGACGCCCTGAGGGCGGTGCTCGGCGATGCGCGGGCACAGGGGGCCGAGCGCCTGATCGTCAACGGCGACGTGGTGAACAGGGGGCCAGATTCGGTCGAGGCCCTGACGCTGCTGCTCGCGCAGGACGATGCGGCGTTCACGCTGGGAAACCACGACGACCTGCTGTATCTGTGGCGCACCCGCAGCGGGGCGCTGCCGGGCGACTGGTTTACCGATCCTTTCTGGGGCGCGACGGACTGGAGTGCGGAGCAACTGGACCGCGCAGGGCTGCTGCGCGTGCCGCAAGCCTGGCCCATGACCCTCCGCCTGACCGAAGTGGGTCTACCGGACCTGCTGATCGCCCACGGCACGCCCGCCCACTACCGAGAGAGCCTGAGCGAGAAGACCCGGCCCGAACGGGTGGCCGAGCTGGCAGGCGGAGCAGGGGTACTGATCGGCTCGCACATCCACCGTCCGGCACAGGCCTCCTTCGCAAACGTGCAGGTGCTGAACACGGGCGCGGTGGGAGCCCCGGCCAACGGTGATCCCCGCGCCCAGTACCTGCTGCTCACGGCCACGCCCTCCGGGTGGGTGCCCGAGTTCCGCGCCGTGCCCTATGACCGCTCGGGCGTTTTGCGCCGCTTCGAGACGAGCGGGCTGCTCTCTACGGGATTGAGCGCCGAAATTTTCCGCGACGAGGTCCTGACTGCCCGCAGCCTCTATACGCCCTACTGGATGTGGACCGAGGAACGCGGGCTGTCCCGGAATGCCCAGACCTGGGCCGCGTTTCAGCGGCTGTTTCCTCCGAAGCGCTGAGGGCGGGGCCAACGGAAAACCGCCTGCACGGGGCAGGCGGTTTTCAGACCGGAGGGGTTCAGGGCGTGGGCATCAGCACGGTGTCGATGACGTACACCAGGCCGTTGCTGGCCGTGAGGGGCGCACCCGCCGTGATGGTCGCGGTGCCGATCATGGTGCGGTCGGGGTTGGTCATGCGCGTCAGGGTCAGCTTGCCGTTGCCCGCGCTGGTCAGTTCGGGACTGCTTGCCAGGGCCGTCTCGGTCACGCGGCTGGGGACCACGTGGAACAGCAGCACCTGCTTGAGCTTGGCCGGGTCGTTGCCCAGGGCGGTCAGGTCAGCGGGGGTGATCTTGGCGAAGGCGTCGTTGGTGGGCGCGAAGACCGTGTACTCACCGCTGCCCAGCGTCTCTGCCAGCCCAGCCTTCTGCACCAGATCCACCAGGGTGGAGAAGCGGGGGTCGCCCGCGAGCAGGGCCGTGAGGGTGCCGGTGGGAGCGGCTGCGGTGGTCGTGGTGGTCGTGGTGGTCGTCGCTTCGGTGGTGGTCGTGGCAGCCGCGTCGGCGGGAGCCGCCTCCACGACCTCGGCAGCGGGCAGCGTGAAGTTGGGGGGCATCAGCACGCGGTCGACGATGTAGATGTTGCCGTTGCTCGCCGTGGTGATTGCGCCGCCGACGTCGACGGTCGCGTCACCGATGCGTGTGCCGTTCTCGGTGAGGGTGATCGCGCTGCCCTGCACGCTGTTCAGGGGGGTGGCGGCTGTGGACAGCTGCGCGGCGCTGAGGCGGCCCTGCACGACGTGGTAGGACAGCACGGCCTTCAGGGCGTCGGGGTTGGCCGACAAGATGGCCAGCGTACCTTCTGGCAGCGCGTCGAAGGCCTCGTTGGTGGGCGCGAAGATGGTGTAGTCGCCGCTCGTCAGCATCTCGGTCAGGCCGGCGTCGCTGATCAGGTCGCGCAGTGTGCTGAAGCGGTCATCGGCCACGATCACGTCGTACAGCGTGTTCGACTCGGCGGCCGTCTCCGCGCTTGCGTCGGTGGCCGCCGTCTCCGTGGTGGCCGTTTCAGTGGTGCTCGTCTCCGTTGTGGCCGCGTCGGTGGTCGCCGTGTCGGTGGTGGTGGCGTCGGTGGTGCTCGCGTCGGTGGTCGCCGTGTCGGTGGTGGTGCCCGTCTCCGTCGTGGTGCCCGTGCTGCTCGCGCCGCTGACGGTGGCACCGCTCAGGGGCAGGGCGGGAATCTGCGAGATGTCGAAGGCCGGGGCCGCCGCCGCTGGCGTGGCCGTGTCGGTCGTGGTGGTCTCGGTGGTCGTTTCCGCTGCTCCGGTCGCGTCCGTTGCTGCTGCAGGCTCAGCGGCGGGCTCCGCGGCGGCTGCGGGCTCGGCGGCGGCTGCGGGCTCAGCGGCGGCTGCGGGCTCGGCGGCTGCGGGCTCGGCGGCTGCGGGTGCGGCGGCCGTCATGGGGGGTATCAGCACGGCGTCAATCACGTGAATCACGCCGTTGCAGGCCTGGACGTCGGCCTTTACCACATTCGCGCCGTTGATCATTACGCGTCCGCCGGAAGTCATGACCGTTACGTTCGTGCCCTGCACGGTCTTGGCGCTCTTGACGCTCATCACCTGCTTGGCCGACATCTGACCAGTCATCACGTGGTACAGCAGCACGTTGTTGAGCATGTCCGGATCGTTGAGCACCGCCGCAAGCTGATCGCTGGGGACCTTGGCGAAGGCCGCGTTGGTGGGCGCGAACACCGTGTAGGAACCAGTGGTCAGCGACTCGGCGAGTCCGGCGGCCTGCACGGCCGTCAAGAGGGTGCTGAACTGCGGGTCACCCGACAGGATCTGGGCGATGGAACGGCAGGCTCCGGCCGCCGTGGCCGGCTTGGTCACCGGCGCGCCCGCGCCTCCGGCGAGGGCGGGTGTGGCGAGCATCAGGCTGAGCGTGAGCAGGCTGGTTTGCTTCTTCATGAATTCACCTCTGAATTGAGCTTTCTGTCCCTCAATCTTCACCAAGCCCCGCCAAAAAGCAACTTTTGGAGCTTTTCAGACAGGACTCCTAAACAAAAGGGCGGACGCTTTTTGCTCCTGCCTCATGGTGGCCTCATTCCGGGAGAGGGCCGGTTCAGCCTGCGCGCAGGGACTGGCTGGAATCCAGAAATGGCGAAGGGGGCGGCGCGCGCGCCGCCCCTCTCCAGCCCACCGACTGTCCTCACCGCCCGAAGTACTCGGGCAGGTCCGCCTCGGTGATCAGGACGTCTCTGGGCTTGCTGCCCTGGTGTTTGGAGACGATCCCCATCGCTTCGAGCATGTCCATCAGCTTGCCCGCCCGCGCGTGCCCCACCGAGAGGCGGCGCTGGAGCCGCGACACGCTGCCCTGGCCCTCCTCGATGCAGATCAGCGCGGCCTGGCGCAGGTGGGGGTCCGAGAAGTCCATGTTGCCCTTGTCCACCGTGGGGCCGCTCGCCTCCGGCGCGCCGTCGAAGTCGGTGCCGTAGGCCTCGCCAAAGGCGTCGTCGAAGACCTGCCGCCGCAACTCATCGGTGATGCGGGCGGATTCCACCTCGCTGATGTACGGCCCCTGCAACCGCTGCGGCTTGATCAGTCCCGGCTGGTAGAACAGCATGTCGCCCATGCCTGTCAGGCGCTCGGCCCCCACCGCGTCCAGAATGGTGCGCGAGTCGTGGCTGGAGGAGACCGCGAAGGCGATGCGGGCGGGCACGTTCACCTTGATGAGGCTGGTCAGAATATCCACGCTCGGCCGCTGGGTGGCGAGCATCAGGTGCATCCCCGTCGCGCGGGCCATCTGCGCCAGGCGCATGATCGCCGACTCAACTTCCTTGGGCGAGGTGATCATCAGGTCTGCGAGCTCGTCGATGATGATCACCAGGTGCGGCAATTCGGGCTCGCCCACCTGACGCATCTTGGCGTTGAACTGCTCCAGGTTCTTCGCGCCCACCTGGCTCATCATCTTGTAGCGCCGCTCCATGTGCGCCACCGCGCCCAGCAGCACGCCCGCCGCGTCCATCGGGTTGGTCACCACCGGCCGCACGAGGTGGGGAATGCCGTCGTAGGGCGTGAGCTCCACCATCTTGGGGTCTACCATCAGGAAGCGCAGCTCGCCTGGCAGGTAACGGTACAGCAGCGATGTGATCAGGGTGTTCACGCACACCGACTTGCCCGAGCCCGTGGACCCCGCGATCAGGAGGTGCGGCATCTTGGCGAGGTCCCCCACCATGAGTTCGCCGTCGATGCTCTTGCCCAGGATGATGGGCAACTTGGCGCGCGAGTTGCGGAAGGTGGCGGCGGCGGCGGCCTGGTGAAAGGTGACGGGCTCACGCTCGGCATTGGGCACTTCCAGGCCGATCACGCTCTTGCCGGGGACCGGAGCTTCCACGCGCACCCCACCCACCGCCAGTGCGCGGGCGAGGTCGTTTGACAGTGAAGCGATGCGGCTGATCTTCTCACCGGGAGCAGGCTCGATCTCGTAGCGGGTCACCGTGGGGCCCCGCGCGAAGTCCACCACCCGCGCCTGCAGGTTGAAGTGCCGCAGGGTCTGGTCGATCACGCCGGCCCGCTGCCGGGCCGATACGTCGAGCTGGGCGGTGTTGACCGCCGCCGCCGGAATGGGATCGAGCAACTCGTACCCCGGCAGTGCGGGGTCCACCGCGCCCTGTGTGGGGCGGCGGCGCTCGGGTTGGGCCCGTTCGGGGGTGGCACTTTCCCAGGGGGCGGCGTTCTCTTCGGTGTCCTCTCCCGTTCCATTTGCCGCCGCGGGTGGACGGGCCGCCGTCACCGTCGGTGCCGCTCCCGCTCCGCTCAGTACAGGCTCGGGGCGGGCGGGAACGGAGATGGAGGGAGCGGCGCCGAGGACCACCGCCGCAGAGGGGAGGGGAGAGGCCGGGAGGGAGGGCAGGGGCGGCGCGCCCTTGCCTGCGGCGCCAATCTGCGGCGCGGCGCCGGTGAAGTCGAAGTCGAGGGCCGGAATCGCGGCGTGGTTCCCGTCCACCTGTGGGCTGCCGAGTTGCGCCGCCGTGCCGGCCTGTACGGCCATGGCCTGCGCCCGCTCCAGCGCTTCCCGCTGCGCGAGGTCCAGACGCTCGCGCCACTGGACCTGGGCGGCCAGCGTGCCGCCAGGGTCGGCGGCCAGCGCCTCGGCCAGGGAAGCGGCGAGTTCGGTGGGCGCGCGGTCGAAGGCGGCGGCGAGGTCCGGCCAGCCAGGGTAGTGCTGCTCGCGGGCGCGCCACTCGGTAAAGTCCTCGGCCAGTTCGCGCCAGGCCTTCTCGCGCTCGCGCTGGGCGGGCACCTCGCGGGCCAGGACTTGCGCGTCAGGTTTGCTGAGCGCCTTGGCGGCCGCCTGCCGCTCGCGCTCCAGCTTGCCCGCCCGGGCAGCAAGACGCTGCAGGTCCGCCAGCATGCCGCGGCGCAGCCGCTCCAGCGCTCCACTCGCCAGGGTGCTGGGCAGCTCCACCTTCAATTCGTGGCGTCCGGCGCGGACCTCGCCGAGCGCGGCCTCGGCCTCGGCTCCGGCGTCGGGAGCCTCAGCGATGATGCGCTCGCGCAGGTCGCGCGTCTCGTGGCCCACGAAGGTGTCCAGCACCTCCCGCCAGGCCGCCAGGTCGCGCTCGAACCCCTTCAGGCCCGCCTCGTCCAGATTTCGGAGCTCGCGTCCCACCGCGCGCACCTCCTCCCCCTGGGCCTTGAGTTCCCCCGCCCCCGGGTAAAGCTTGCGCAGCAGTTCCAGGTCCCGCGTGTGCGCCGCAAGGTGCATTCGCGCCTCCGAACGGGCCCGTGCCGACTCGCGCCCGTCCTGCCGCGCCTCAATGGCCCCCTGGACCTGGGTGGTGGCCCCACCCAACAGCACGCTCAGGCCGCGGAACATGCCCTTGAGCAGCGTCAGCGGCGGCAGGCGCAGCATAATTTCCAGCCCCAGGGTCAGGGCCACGAGGGGAAACAGCGCCGCGGCGTAGCTCAGGCTGCCGCGCAGGGGCCCCACCGCGAGCGCGGCTCCCTCGCCCGCCTCACCGGGGCGCACCACCTCGTGCAGGGCGAGCAGGGAGACCACCACCACGGTGCCGCCCAGCACCCGCCGGGTCAGGCCGTTCAGATCACGGCCCAGAAACACCAGCACCCCGTAGGCCACCGGCACCACCGGCAGCAGGTACGCCGCCCAGCCCAGCCAACCGGTCATCGCCCGGTGGGTCTGTGCCATCAGGCCGCCCTCGGCCCCAGGCAGGCCCAGCGTGACCCCCAGGAAGATTCCCAGGGCGAACAACACCAGGCCCAGCGCCTCCCCATCAAAGCGGTTCACGGGTGGAGCAGGTTTTGCACGAGCCTTCGACATGGGTCACAGTGTACCTCAGCCCCCCATTTTTTCTGTGTCCCAAACCGCGCCCAGCGCACATTTTCCTGAGGGCGCCCCCCCATTCCCTCAGCGCCGGCTCATCAGCTTGTGCGGGCGGACTTTCCCCGCCACCTTTCGCCGCGTGCTGCTCCCCACTTGCCCCGATAATGCCGGAGTGGCCCTCTTTCTGCCCTTCATCCTGGTAAGCGCCCTGTGGGACCATGCCAAGCGGGAAGCGCCGCGAGAGTGTGTGGGGGCCATCGGCGGACATCGGCGCGGCGCGGCAGCCGAGGCCGTCGCCCTGTATCCCCTTGCCAACGTCTCGCCGGACCCTGAACGGACCTACCTGGCCGATGCGGGCCACCTGCTGCGCGCCCTCAAGGCGATGCAAGCGGCAGACCTCACGCTCGTCGCCCTGTACCACAGCCACCCGCATGGCCCAGGCTGGCCCAGCGAAACCGATACCCGGCTGGCCGCCTACCCGGTGCCCTACGTGATTGCGGACCTGAGGGCACGCACGCTGGCCGCGTACCTGCTGCCGGGGGGCACGCCCGTTTCCCTGAGGCTGGGGCAGAGCGGCGAGAATGGGCAGGTCTGAGCCCGCCATCCACGCCCTGCACGGCTTTCTGGGCAGCGGCAAGACCACCCTCGCCCGTCAACTGGAGTGCGGGCTGCCGGGAATGCGCTTTACCTCCGACGAGTGGATGGTGGCGCTGTACAGTCGGGACCCACCCGCTGAACTGTTTCCGGTTTACTTCGCTCGGGTAATGGCCGTGATGGAGGGGCAGTGGACGCGGGCGCTGCGCCTGGGGGTGCCCGTGATTCTGGACCACGGTTTCTGGACACGTCAGGAGCGCGACGACTTACGCGCGAAAGCCGCCGCTCTGGGTGTACCGCTGATCCTCTATACCTTGGACTTGCCTGGGGGCGAGGCGCTGCGCCGCATCCGCTCGCGCAACGGAGAGGCGGGAGCTCTTTTCATTGCCGACGAGACGTACTGGCTCTTGCGCGCCCGCTTTCAGCCCCTGGAGCCCGGCGAGGAGGCCGTGTCCGTTACCCCAGGCCCTCCACGCTGACGATGTAAAAGGTGGGCAGGTCCCCCTCCACGTCCGCGATGCGGTAGCGCTTCTGCCCGTGCTCGGTGTTGAGCAGCACCTGGCCGTCTCCCCGCTGGGCACGCAGCAGGGCCTGCCAGTCTTCTTCCGTCACGCTGCCGGGAATCAGGGCGATGCGGTCCTGCCCGCTGCCGTCGCTCATGCTGCCCACCACGATCCGGCCTGTCAGTTCTTCCATGCCCCAGCTTAGGCAGGCTTCCCGCCTGTGGGCGTGAGGGGAAACTTCAGAAACCCCCGGGCGGGGCCACGTGTTAGCCTCGGCCCCGTGATCTTGCCTTGATGTTCGCCGTCATCGGAGTGGGCCTGCTCGCCGGACTTCTGGGCGCGGTCCTGGGCCTGGGGGGCGGCGTCATCGTCGTGCCCGCGCTGGAATTCGTGTTGCCGCACTTCGGGCGCGACATCACCATCGGTCAGGCGGTGGCGGTGTCGCAGGTTGGCGTGCTGGCCGTGGGGCTCAGCGGTGCCGCCAGCTACCTGCAGCAGGGGCTGGTGCGGGCACGGACAGGCTATCTGCTCTCGCCGTACACCATTCTGGGCGGAGCCCTGGGCTCGTTTCTGGGATTGGTGCTGCCCGCCCGCGCGGTGGCGACGGTGTTCGCCCTGCTGCTGCTGTACTCGGCCTACAACCTGTTGCGCGGCCTGAAGCGTGTAGAAGTTGAGCGCGAACCGAGCCGCCTCGTTCCCCCCGCCATGACGTTCGCGGGCGTGATGAGCGGTCTGCTGGGAATCGGAGGGGGCACCGTTCAGGTTCCGGTTCTCAACCTGCTTGCCGGAGTTCCCATCCGGCAGGCCATCGCCACGAGCACCTTCATCATGGGCCTGACGGCCGTGGGCAACGCGTTGGTGTATCAGGCGGGGGGGCTGCTGGACGTGCGGCTCGCGGCGGGCGTGGCGCTCGGGGTCCTGGTGGGAGCGCGGGCTGGGGCCACGTTGCAAAGCCGGATTCCCGCGGCGCAGCTCAAGCTGTTTTTCAGCCTGTTGCTGATTTTTACCGCTGGGCAGTTGCTGTGGAAATACTGGGGGCGGGGATGACGCCGCAAAAGCCGGAGAACGAACTCGCCGGGCTGCCCACCTGGCTCTATCCGACTGGGTTTTGGGCGGCGGTCGTTCTTCTGGCCGGCGGTGTCTTGTTTCCCTCGATGGCCGTTCTGGGCGTGGTGTGCGTGGCGCTGGTGCCGGTGCTGGCTGCCGTATGGGTGGCGGTTTCGGCCTGGCGGATGGACCGCCGCTTGAGTGTGGCGGCGCTGGTGGCATTGGGGGGGCTGGGCGTGGTCTTTGCGGTCAAGGGGCTGCTTTAGGGGGCAGGGGTGCGTTCCCGCCAAGCTTCCCAACAGAGCTTTTTCATGCTGCTGGGAAGCCCGGGGAGTCCGTGGGCCAGGATCACGGGGAGCGCCGTTCCGCTCGCCCTGTTTGTTCAGCTGAAGCGTGGCGGCTTGTCGCCTTCGGCTGCCAGGGGTCCGTGCGTTGCGCGTAGGGGTGGTCTTTGGGGGTGGCGGGCGGTTCGCTTGGGAGAGGGCAGGGAAGGTGGGATAATTTTGCAGGCTCTTTTTCACGGGTCTGGGCGGGAAGCACGCGGCTTCAGCCGTGTGAGGGAGCGCCGGGCCGCCCGAAGGGCAGGATGCCGAAGCACCCGTTGAAGCCGAAGCCTCTTGTTCTTTCAAGGGCATTTCAATATTCTCTTCCGTTTGAAAATCACGCTCACCGCCAAGCTGAAGTTGCGGCATACCCCAGAGCAGAACGCCGCTCTGGACGCCGTGACGCTGGCTTTTCGGGACGCGCTGAATCACACCTCGCAAAAGGCGTTTGAGATGGGGAAGTGTTCGGGGGCCGCCAAGATTCAGAAATGAGGTGTACTCGCACCTCCGCGAGGAGATTGGCTTGCCCTCTCAGATGGCGTGCAGCGCTCGGCGTCAGGTCGCAGCCACCTACAAAGGGCTGTGGACGAAGCTCAAAAAGCACAACGAGCGCGAAGCCAGGCTGTGCCCCGAGAAGCCTCGGCGAAAGTTCCGCCCCTTCAACGCCGCCCCAAAGTTCTCCTCCCGCACGCTGGAATACCAGTACGGAAAGGACTACACCTGGAAAAAGGGGCAGCAGATCAGCGTCCTGACTCTTGAGGGCCGTCAGGTGATGGCCCACGAGGGGTACTCCAGGCACCTCAACCTCATCGCCCAGGGCTGTGAGGTGGGGGCCGCCAAGCTCTCCTACCAGAAGAGCAAGAAGCAGTATTCCCTGCTGGTCAGCCTGGAAGTGGATCTGCCCGACCCTCCGCCCGAAGACCACACCCGCATTGTCGGGGTGGATGCCGGGCAGCGGTATCACGCCGTCGTCACCGACAACCCGCAGCGCTCGAAGTTCTTCTCTGGCAAGTCGGTCAACCAGAAAAAAGACCACTTCGTCCGCATCCGCAAATCCTTGCAGCGAAAAGGCACCCGTTCCGCGACCCGCCGGTTGGTGGCGTTCTCAAGACGGGAGAGACGGTTCATCGCTCAGCGCAATCATTCCCTCGCTTCCCAGATTTTGAAGCTGTACCCCCATGCCCTGATCGGCCTGGGGAACCTGAAAGACATCCGCAGCCGCACAGCGGGACGGAGCAACCCGAAGGCCACCAAAAAGGCCAAGCGGGCGAAGCGCCGCCGTTCGCCGTGGTCATTTGCGGAACTTCAGACGTTCCTGGACTGCAAGGCTCCCCCCGTTGGGAGCATGGCGGTGAAGGTGGATGCCAATTACACCAGCCAGTCCTGTACGCGGTGCGGCTATACCCGCCGCGAGAACAGACCCGGGAAGGGACGGATGTTCGCGTGCAAGGGGTGTGGTTCTCAAGTACACGCAGGCCTTCGGGGTGGGCGAAATATCGCCTTGAGAACGTTGGTCATCCGGCAGGACCCGATGGCTACGGAGCACTTGTCCATTGCCCCCGATGTTGCGGACCTTGAAGCCAAAGCGGTGCGCCTCTCCCGGTACGCCGAGTTGCGGTGGAGTCCAGCAACAAGCGCGTGACTCCTGTCATGCGCCATTGACTGTTCCCCTGCCTCCCCAGGGCGCTTCCGTGGGGCGGCCCGCGCACGGCGTTTCGCACGGCGCCAGGCACCCGCCGGAGTTCGCGGGCGGAAGTCACGTGCCACCTCTGTGACCTTCCGCCTGGCGCGGCCCCGAGTCAGGGGCACCGACCGCCAGAGCGCTCTGCGGTTCAAGCCCAGTCCTTCCGGTCCTGGCCCCCATCCACAGCAGATCGGTCGGGTGAAGACCGCCCGCTTCACCCCTCCCGTCCGCGTGTTTGGCCGGGGAGACGGCGGGGACGCTCCGCGCGTGAGAGGCCGTGGCCTTCACGCTCGGCACGGCGGACTTCCTGTACCTGCTCCCGTTGGACGAGGCCGAAAAGCCCCTTGCGCCCCGCTCCGGAGCTGAGCTCCAAGCCGGTCCCAGGGCGTCCCGCCTTGTTCCTGAAGGTGCTGAACGCGGCAGGGCTCCATCCCCTGCGTTTCTGATGGAAAATTTGGAAGGTTCCTGGACCGGTGCGCGGGGACACTGGTTCGCGCCGTACCTGAAGGTGAGGGTCGGGCCAGGGTGGCTGGGCCAGATCCCAGAGCGGCTGCGGAAGACGGACACGGAATTCCCGAAAACGGTGCTGAGCGCATTTGACCCGATGGCGCCGCGCGTAGAAGGGGACCCCTCACGCCGCCTTTCTCCCCCATGCGCCTTCGGGCTCGCCGGGCTCGGTCAAAATGGAGTCTGCACGTTGACACCTGCGCTCACTACGCCGCCTTATATGGATTCCGGTGAATCAGTTATGAGATAACCCGTCAACTCCAGCAGACGCGCAACGCGGCGCAGCAGAGCGGGCAGGAAAAGCGGTGACGGGGAGGCGCGGCATCACCGGAGCGGACGGAATGGATGATCCGGACGCCGTACCAGACCTGGATGTCCAGCCCTTTGACCGAACGCGGCTCAACACGCTGGAGCGGGCGCTGGAGAAGGGGCCGAAGTTCGCCAGAGCTGTAGCCCCCGAGCAGCTCGGCATCCACCTGTGCGTAGGCGGGTACCTGGGCCATCTCGGAGTTCCCCTCCGGTGGACAAACGCCCCTGATACCCCCTAAACTTTGAACCAAGTTCAAGAATTCTGTTCAGACCATCCCGGAGGTCCAATGAAGATTCAGAAAGCCGCCGTTATCGGCGCGGGCGTGATGGGCGCAGCCATCGCCGCGCAGCTCGCCAACGCGGGCATTCCCGTCATCCTGCTCGACATCGTGTTGCCCGATCAGCCCGACCGCAACTTCCTCGCCAAGCAGGGCATTCAGCGGGCACTGAAGGCCCGGCCCGCCGCTTTCATGGATCCGGCCCGCGCGGCCCTCATCACGCCCGGCAACCTCGAAGACGACCTGAAGAAGCTGAAAGACGCCGACTGGATTCTGGAAGCCATCATCGAGAAGCTGGACGCCAAGCGCGAGCTGTGGACGCGGGTGGAGGCGGTGGCGAAGAAGTCGGCCATCATCTCCAGCAACTCCTCCGGCATCCCCATGCACCTCCAGATTGAGGGCCGCTCGGAGGACTTCCAGCGGCGTTTTGTCGGCGCGCACTTCTTCAACCCGCCGCGCTACCTGCACCTGCTGGAAGTTATTCCGACGCCCAAGACCGATCCCGAAATCTTGACGACCTTTTCCGAGTTCGGCGAACAGGTGCTGGGCAAGGGCGTCGTCATCGCCAACGACGTGCCCGGCTTCGTCGCCAACCGCATCGGCGTATACGGCATCGTCCGGGCCATGCAGCATATGGAAAAGACGGGGCTGACCCCCGACGAGGTGGACGGGCTGACGGGTCCCGTGCTGGGCCGCGCCAAGAGCGCCACCTTCCGCACCGCCGACCTCTCGGGCCTGGACATCATCTACCACGTGGCAAATGACCTCGGCAACGCCACGCCCACCGACGAGGACTTCAGCCTCACGGCCACCTTCAAGAAGCTGGTGGAAGAGAAAAAGTGGTTGGGCGACAAGACTGGCAGCGGCTTTTACAAGAAGACCAAAGACGAGAAGGGCAAGACCAAGATTTTGTCCCTGAACCTCAGCACCCTGGAATACGAGGACCGGGGCAGGGTGAAGGTGGCCGCCGTGGAGGCCGTCAAGAATCAGCCCCTTGAAGCGCGCGTGAAGGCCCTGTACGCCGCCGAGGGCAAGGAAGGCGACTTCCTGCGCGGCGTGATGAACGACGGGTTCTGGTACGCCGCCAAGATGGCCGGGAACGTGTCGAACCGCCTTCAAGACATCGACAACGCCCTGAAGTGGGGTTTTGGCTGGGAGCAGGGGCCATTCGAGACGATGGATACGCTCGGCGTGCAGGCCGTCATCGCCAACCTGGAAGCCCAGGGCCGCACGCTGCCGCCCCTCCTGCAGGCCATGAAGGACTCGGGCCGCGAGCGCTTCTACCAGGCCGAGGAAACGGTGACGCCCACCGGCGAGCCGACGAAGTATGAGGCGCCGTACTTTGTCCTGACGGACCTGAAAAAGGACGCCACGAAGGTGGTCAAGAAGCGCCCCGGTGCGAGCATCGTGGACCTGGGCGACGGCGTGCTGCTCGTGGAGTGGCACGCCAAGATGAACGCCCTGGGCGAGGACCAGTTGCGCGCTGTGCAAGACGCGCACAAGCTCGTGGGAGAGATGGGCTACGCGGGCCTCGTGCTGGGCAACCAGGGCGAGAACTTTAGCGCGGGGGCGAACCTGCCGCTGATCCTCTCGCAGGCCCAGGACGAGGAGTGGGACGAGCTGGACAGCGCCATCAAGCAGTTCCAGCAGGTCACGACTTCCATGCGTTTCAGCCCCCATCCCACCGTTGCGGCCCCCTTCGGCCTCGCGCTGGGCGGTGGCTGCGAGTTCTCCATCCACGCGGACCACATCGTCGCCAGCGCGGAGACGTACATGGGCCTGGTGGAAGTCGGTGTCGGTCTGATTCCTGGCGGTGGCGGCACAAAGGAAATGCTGCTGCGCTTCACGGACCAGCTTCAACCGAATCAGCCCCTGCTGCCCGCCGTGCAGCGTGCCTTTGAGCTGATCGGCACGGCCAAGGTGTCCACCAGCGCCCTGGAGGCCCGCAAGCTCGGCTTCCTGCGTGATCACGACACGGTGGTGATGAACAAGAACCACATCATCGAGGAAGCCAAGCGGATGGTGCTGGCCCTGGCCCCCGGCTACGTGATGCCCACGCCCCGGCAGGACATTCCCGTGATGGGCGACGCGGCGGTAGCCGCCGTCAAGCTCGCGCTGTACGGCATGACGGAAGGCGGCTACGCCACCAAGTACGACGCTGAGGTGGGCAAGCAGCTCGCCCGCGTGCTGTCCGGCGGCACGGGCAACAACCGGACCGCCAAGGTCAGCGAGCAGCATCTGCTGGACCTCGAACGCGAAGCTTTCCTGACCCTGCTGGGCAAGAAGGGCACCCAGGACCGCATTGCCCATATGCTGAAGACGGGGAAGCCTCTCAGGAACTGAGGGGGAGAATGAAGGCATGACCGAACGAACCCGCCCCCGCCTGTCTCTGGAGCGCCTGCGTAACGTCCGCAAGCGTCGTGCCCTCGGCTGGGCTGCGCTCGGCTACACGGTGGCCCTGCTGGCGGCGACCCTCGTGGGTGCAGACATTACCCTGCGGTCCAAGACGCGGTGGGTAAAGGGCGTGTTCGTGCCCGTGGGGCGGCGGAGCAATACCATCTGGCTTCCCGCCCTGCCCGAAACCCTTTCGCGCGGCGTCATCGGTATCGTTCCCCTGCGGCCCAACCGGGGACACGCGGTGCTGGGGCAGGCGAAAGTGGTCGGCACGCTCGTTCAGCGCTCCGTGCAGGAGGAGCGCGGCGTGCTTCCGAATGGCGCGGTGGCTTGGGCTTCTACGTTCGTCTACAACGGCACGCCTGCGCAACTGGGCGTCGTCTACGAAGACGTGACGGTGGCGACCGAGGTGGGGGAGATGCCCGCGTGGCACATCCCTCCTACCGGTGAGGTGCCGGACCGCGAGGACACCCTCGTGATCGTCGTCCACGGACATGGCGGCCAGCGGTCCCAGGCGCTGCGGATGCTTCCAGCATTGCGGCGCACCGGCGTGGGTTCCCTGTTTGTCACCTTTCGTAATGCTCACGGCGCGCCCAAGACCCGCACCGGCTTCCACACCCTGGGCGACGAGGAAGCCGAGGACGTGGTGGCGGCGCTGGACTGGGCGCGGGCGAAGGGCTACGGACGGGCGCTGCTCTACGGCTTCAGCATGGGTGGCAATGTGGTCTTGAGCGCGCTGCGCTCCAAGCACGCGCCGTTGCCCCTCCCCGTTGTGGGCGTGATGCTCGACTGCCCCGCGCTTGACTGGCGGGACGTGATCCGCTGGCAGGGACAGCGCTTCGGCCTTCCCGCGTTGATGGCGCAGCACACGGCCCGCTTCGTGCAGGCCCTCGTCACCTACCGCAGCGGGCAGGACTTCGACGCGGTGGACCAGCTGGCCGCCGCCCCCCGGCTAAACGTGCCGGTTCTCCTGTGGCACGGCACGCGCGACCGTACCATTCCGGTGACCCAGGCCGACGCGTTCGCCGCTGCCCGCCCCGATCTGGTGGAGTACCACCGCGTCGAGGGAGCCAAGCACATCCGCTGCTGGAACCTGGACCCCGAACAATACGATTTTGCGCTGGAAGGCTTCGTCTCCAGAATTCTTCCGGCGGAACAACAAGGAGAGCAACATGCGTGACGCAGTCATCGTTTCCGCCGTTCGGACCCCCGTGGGACGCGGCGTCAAAGGCACCCTCGCCAACACCCGGCCCGACGATCTCGCCGCCCTTGTGCTCAACGAGGCGGTTAAGCGCGCGGGTGTGGACGCCTCCATCGTGGAGGACGTGTACCTGGGCTGCGCGATTCCCGAGGCCGAGCAGGGTCTGAACGTGGCCCGCATGGCTGCGCTGCGCGCCGGAATGCCCGACACGGTGGGCGGCGTGACCGTCAACCGCTTCTGCTCCAGCGGCCTCCAGACCATCGCCATGGCGGCGGCAGCCATCCAGACCGGGCAGGCCGACGTGATGCTGGCGGGCGGCGTCGAGAGCATGAGCATGGTGCCCATGACCGGCCACAACCCGAGCCCCAACCCCGACCTCGTGGACGACCGTCCCGGCGCGTATATCGGCATGGGCCTGACCGCCGAGAACGTGGCCGCCAAGTACGGCGTAAGCCGCGAGGATCAGGACGCCTTTGCCTTCCGCAGCCACCAGCGCGCGGCGGCGGCGCAGGATTCGGGCAAGTTCGACGCTGAGATCGTGCCCGTGCCCGTGAAGGTGGACAAGGTCAAGGGCACCAAGGTCACGAGCACCACCGTGAGCTTCGACAAAGACGAGCTGATCCGCCGCGACGCCAACCTCGCCGATATGGCGAAGGTGCGCCCGGCCTTCAAGGCCACCGGTTCGGTCAGCGCGGCCAACTCCAGCCCCTTCAGCGACGGAGCGGCCGCCGTGCTCGTCATGAGCGGCGAGAAGGCGCAGGAACTGGGCGTGAAGCCCCTGGCGAAGTTCCTCGGCTTTGCGGTGGCGGGCGTGGAGCCCGAGCTGATGGGTATTGGTCCCGTCAAGGCGGTGCCCAAGGTGCTCGCCCAGACCGGCCTGACCCTGGACGACATCGACCTGATCGAGCTGAACGAGGCCTTCGCTGCCCAGAGCCTCGCCGTGGCCCGCGAACTCGGTCTGGACGAGGAGAAGATGAACGTCAATGGCGGCGCGATTGCGCTGGGCCACCCGCTGGGCTGCTCGGGCGCGAAGCTGACCACTTCCGCCATCTACGAACTTCAGCGGCGGGGCGGTGGCAAGGCCCTGATCACCATGTGCATCGGCGGCGGCATGGGCGCGGCGGGCGTGATTGAGGTTTACCCGGCAGAGTCGTCGGAGGGCGAGACGGCAGCGGACTGAGGTTCCAGCAAAAACAGGCGGCCCAGTGGGGCCGCTTTTTTATTTGCCCGTTTGGGCGAATGGTTTCAACTCAGCCCTGGCCGTCAGCCGGGAAAGCGCGAGGTGGCCCCTACCGGCGGGAGAGTAGGTTTCACGCAGTCTTGACGGCCAGGTGGCTCCTTCCTCACCGCCCCCTGCGCTACCCTGCCCCCATGTCTGCTTCTCCCCGTCTCCGGCTGCGTGTGAGCGCCCCTGCCGAATCGCACCTGCGGGCGGGTCACCCCTGGCTGTACGAAGGCAGCGTGCGGGAGCAAAACCGCGAGGGCGAGGCCGGAGAACTGGCCGTGGTGTATGACCGCCGGGACCGCTTTCTGGCGATTGGGCTGTACGATCCGCACTCGCCCCTGCGCCTGCGCGTGCTGCATGTGGGCCTGCCCGTCACCGTGGACGAGACGTGGTGGAGCACGCGGCTGGACACCGCCCTCCTGCGCCGCGCGTCCCTGTTTGGGCCGGATACCGACGGCTACCGGATGGTGAACGGCGAGAGCGACGGCTTTCCCGGGCTGGTGCTGGACCGCTACGCGGACACGCTGGTGCTGAAGGTCTACACCGCCGCTTGGTTTCCCCACCTGCCCCTGTTGCTGGGCCTGCTGGAAACGCGCTTTCCCGGCTTTCGTGCGGTACTGCGCCTCAGCCGCAATATTGAAGGGCGGGCGGAGGCAGCGGGGCTCCGTGACGGGCAGACGCTCGTGGGCGAGGAGCCCGGAGGCCCGGTCATCTTCTGCGAGACGGGCCTCCGGTTTGAGGCAGATGTGGTGCGCGGGCAAAAGACGGGTTTTTTTCTGGACCAGCGCGAAAACCGCCGACGGGTGGAGGGGCTGGCGAAGGGGCGGCGGGTGCTGAACGCCTTTTCCTTTTCGGGGGGCTTCTCGCTGTATGCAGCGCGGGGCGGGGCAAAGGAAGTCGTGAGCCTGGACATCAGCGCCCACGCTTTGGCCGGCGCGGCGCGGAACTTCGCCCTCAATGGGGATGATCTCCAGGTCGCCGCCTGTTTGCATGAGACCGTGCAGGCCGACGTGTTCGAGTGGTTGACCCAGACGAAGCGGAGCTTTGACCTCGTGGTGCTTGACCCCCCCTCGCTGGCCCGGCGCGAGGCCGAGCGGGAGGGGGCCATCCGCGCCTACGCGAAACTGGTGAACGACGGCCTGCGCCGCCTCGCGCCGGGGGGCATTCTGGTCAGTGCGTCGTGCAGCGCCCACGTCGGTGCGGACGAGTTCTTTGAGGCCGTGCGCGCGTCGGTGCGCCGCAGTGGCCGCCGCTTTCGCGAACTGCGCACGAGCCGCCACGCACCGGACCACCACGCCTCCTTTCCGGAAGCCGAGTACCTCAAGGCGATTTTCGTGCAGTTGGAGGACTGAAACGTGATTCCGCTGCACGATCTGCTGCTCTTTGCCCTGGCCGCCCTCGTGCTGGTGCTGACGCCGGGGCCAAACATGATGTACGTGGTGTCGCGCGCGCTGTTGCAGGGACGGCGGGCGGGCGTGCTGTCGCTGGGGGGCGTGCTGCTGGGATTTCTGGTGCATATGCTGGCGGCGTCGTTCGGCCTCTCGGCGCTGCTGCTGGCCGTGCCCTACGCCTACCTGGCCCTCAAGCTGGCCGGGGCCACCTACCTGCTATGGCTGGCGTGGCAGGCGGTCAAGCCGGGCGGAAGCTCGCCCTTCGCGCCCCGCACCCTGCCCCACGGTCCAGCCTGGCGGCTGGTTCAGATGGGCTTCATGACCAACCTGCTTAACCCCAAGGTGGCCGTGTTCTACCTGGCGCTGCTGCCGCAGTTCATCCGTCCGGAACGCGGGCCGCCCATCGTGCAGAGTCTGGTGCTGGGGCTGACCCAGATCAGCGTGAGTTGCCTGGTGAACTTCTCGCTGGTGATGACGGCGGGAAGCGTGGCGGCTTTTCTGGCGGCGCGCCCCCGGTGGGCCAGAATCCAGCGGCAGTGGATGGGGGCGGTGCTGGGTGGGCTGGCATTGCGCCTGGCGTTCGACCACGGCCGGTAATGCGGGCTCGGACTGGTTCTTGAACAAACCGGAAGACCGCCAGCTTGTCAACGCCATACCCGGAACCCGTTTCTCTCCTTCTCACTCTGCTCGGGTTCAGTCGCTGGCCGAGCGGTTCAATCGGAGTCTGCATAACAGGGGCTCCCGGGTGCACAGGCGAACGTGGGATATGCACGCACTTCCTTAAAACATCCTTTTCTGATGCCTGACGTCAGGAAAAAGGTTAACAAAGTACAGCAGGAGGTGCACATTTTGCTGTAAGAGAGCTGTTATCGCCGCCCTGTCAACATGGCTTATGCAGCCCTCCAAGAGCCTCCTGAAAAAACTGATTGTTTCGGCCCTGTTGCTGTCCGGCGCCTCGCAGGCCGCCACCATCAAGATCGCCTCCGTGAGCCCCCTGAGTGGCAGCCTCACGCCCATCGGCAGTGAGGTGCGGCGCGGTGCAGAACTCGCCGTGCAAAAGCAGGTGCAGGCGTTCAAGGCAATGGGCCACGACCTGGTGCTGGTGCCCATGGATGACCAGGCGTCGGCCACCCAAGGCGCGTTGGTGGCGAAAAACATCCTGGCGGACCGCAGCATTCTGGGTGTGGTGGGGGCGCTGAATTCCAGCGTGTCCAACGTGCTCGCGCAGGCGCTGGCCCCCGCCAAGCTGGCCACGATCTCGCCCGCGAGCACCAACGATCAACTCACGCAGCACGACTGGGTGAACTTCAGCCGCGTGGTCGCACCCGACAGCGCGCAGGCGGTGGCTGCCGCCGACTACATCGCCGACGAACTCAAGGCGGGCTCGGTGTACGTCGTCTCGGACAACACTGCCTACGGCAACGGTCTGACCAAGGTGCTGCAGGCCAGCCTGAAAAAGCGCTCGGTGAAGGTTGCCGGTTACCTGGGGGCTTCCAACGCGTCCCAGATCGCCGATGCGGTGAAAAAGGTCAAGGCCAGTGGAGCCGGTGTCGTCTACTTCGGCGGTACCGACGATACCGGCTCGGCCCTGGTCAAGGCGCTGCGCGACGCGGGTGTGACCGCCACGTTCATGGGCGGTGACGGCCTGGATTCGCCCTCCTTCCTCAGGCGTGCGGGCATCGCGGCGGCGGGCACGGTGTACTCCACCGTATTCGGGCCGGTCAGCACCTTCAACAACGCGCTGGACTTCACCAACCGCTACAAGGCGGCTTACGGCGCGGCCCCCAGCGGTGTGGCGGTGTACGCCTACGACGCCACAAATGCGCTGTTGGCGGCCATCAAGTCCACCTTGAACGGCGGCCGGGTGCCCACCCGTGCCCAAGTCAGCGAGGCTGTCCGCAAGGTCAACCTCGCCGCATGCTTCAGTGCCGATCAGAGCCAGTGCGCCACCATCACCGGGGCCGTCACCTTCAACGACCTCGGTGAGCGCCAGCGGTCGCGCGTGCTGATCATGAAGTTCGATAACGTGCTGCAGGGCCAGGTGGCCAAGATTCAGATCGTGAACGCCGAGAGCCTGAAGTAAGAACAGCAGAAGCGGGACGGTTCCTCTGAGGAACCGTCCCGCTTCCCTTTGTTTCTCCCTACGCCTGCACGGTCTCCCGCTCCCCGGTGCCTTCGCCAGCCAGGTGCAGCCAGGTGCTCAGCACGCTGTCCGGGTTAAGGCTCACCGAGTCGATGCCCTGATCCATCAGCCACTGGGCCAGCGCCGGATGGTCGCTGGGGCCCTGGCCACAGATGCCGATGTACTTGCCTGCCCGCTTGGCCGCTTTGATCGCCCGCTCCATCAACGCCAGCACGGCCTCATCCTGCTCGTCGAACAGGTCCGCCACCAGCCCCGAGTCGCGGTCCAGCGCCAGGGTGAGCTGCGTCAGGTCGTTCGAGCCGATGGAAAAGCCGTCGAAGTGCTCCAGGAATTGATCGGCCAGGATGGCGTTCGAGGGGACCTCGCACATCATGATGACCTTGAGGTCATTCTCGCCGCGCCTAAGCCCGTTTTTCTCCAGAAGGGCAATGATGGTTTGCGCCTCGCCCACCGTGCGGACGAAGGGAATCATGACCTGCACGTTGGTGAGGCCCATGTCGTCGCGCACACCCTTGATCGCCTCGCACTCCATCGCAAAGGCGGCGGCGAAGTCAGGCGAGCGGTAGCGGCTCGCTCCCCGGAAGCCGATCATGGGGTTTTCCTCGTGCGGCTCGTAGGCTGGGCCGCCAATGAGGTGCGCGTACTCGTTGCTCTTGAAATCGGAGAGGCGCACGATCACGGGCTTGGGCGCGAAGGCCGCCGCGATGTTCGCCACGCCCTCCGCCAGCTTCTCGCGGAAGAAGTCGCGCGGGGAGGCGTACCCGGCCGTTTTCTCGTCGATCTGGGCCTTGACGTCATCCGGCACATTCGGGTAATCCAGCAGCGCGCGGGGGTGAATGCCAATCACGTTCGAGATGATGAATTCCACCCGGGCGAGGCCTACGCCCTCGTTGGGCAGCGCGGCGAAGGAAAAGGCGCGGTCCGGCGAGGCCACGTTCATCATGATCTTTATGGGCACGTCGGGCATGGCGTCCAACTCCACCCGGTGGACCCGGTGGGCGAGCCTGCCCGCGTAGACGTATCCCGTGTCCCCCTCGGCGCAACTGACTGTCACCTCATGGCCGCTTTTGAGTTCGCGGGTGGCGTTGCCCGTGCCCACCACGGCCGGAATGCCCAGCTCCCGGGCGATGATCGCCGCGTGGCAGGTGCGCCCTCCCCGGTTGGTGACGATGGCGGAGGCCCGCTTCATCACGGGTTCCCAGTCGGGGTCTGTCATGTCGGCCACCAGCACGTCGCCGTCACCCACCTGGTCCATCTGCGACACGTCGCGCACCACGCGGACGGTGCCCGCGCCGATGCGGTTGCCCACCGCGCGGCCCTCTACCAGCATGGTGCCCTTGCCGGTCAGCTCGAAGCGTTCCAGCGTGCGCCCGGCGCGGCTTTGCACCGTCTCGGGGCGGGCCTGCAGGATGTAGACCTGCCCATCGCGCCCGTCTACGCCCCACTCGATGTCCATCGGACGGCCATAGTGTTCCTCAATGGCGACGCACTGCCGGGCGAGTTCGGTCAGGTGTTCGTCCGACAGGCAGAAGCGGCGGGCGTCTTGTGCGGGCACGTCCACCGATTCGACGCCCCTCCCTGCCGCGTACACCATCTTGCGGGCCTTGCTGCCCAGGGTGCGGCGCAGCACGGCTTTTTTCCCAGCCTTCAAGGCGGGCTTGTACACGAAGAATTCGTCGGGGTTCACGGCCCCCTGCACCACCAGTTCGCCCAAACCGTAGGCCGCCGTCACCAGCACGGCGTCGCGGTAGCCGCTCTCGGTGTCCAGGGTAAAGGCCACCCCGCTGACGCCCAGGTCGGTGCGCACCATGCGCTGCACGCCCGCCGACAGCGCCACCTCCGCGTGGGCGAAGCCGTGGTGGACGCGGTAGCTGATCGCCCGGTCGTTGTAGAGGGAGGCAAAGACGAGGCGGACGTGGTGCAACACGCCTTCAATCCCGCGCACGTTCAGAAAGGTTTCCTGCTGCCCAGCGAAGCTTGCCTCAGGCAGGTCCTCGGCGGTGGCGCTGGAGCGCACAGCCACGTCGGGCTCTGTTCCTCCCGTCTCCTGCGTCATCTGCGCGTAGGCGCCCCGGATGGCGGTTTCGAGTTCACCCGGCAACTCGCCTGCCTCCACCCAGTCCCGGATTTCCTTGCCAGCCGCCGCGAGGGCCACCACGTCGTTCACGTCCAGGGCCGAGAGGCGGGCATTGATTTTCTCCTCGATCCGGTTGTGGTCTAAAAAGGCCCGAAACGCGTCCGCGGTGGTGGCGAAGCCGCCAGGTACCCGCACGCCCGCATCCGAAAGGCCCTGAATCATCTCTCCGATGGAGGCGTTCTTGCCCCCCACAATTTCGACATCGCCCATCTTTAGTGTTTGGAACCAGCGAACCATATTCATGTGTCCTCCGCGTGTTGGTGAGCCTCCCGCCCGTGGAAACGGTGGGGGTTGGTGTACCTGGTGTGCTGTGGTGCCCGCTCAGCTTAACCCGGCAAAGGTCAGGGTCCTGCCACCCACCGGGGGACAGCCTTCACGTTCTGTCCGGCCATGCCGTATGTCAGGCTGCGGCCATGTCCTCCCCCACAGCACAACCCCGCACGGTCCTGATCGTCTCGGACCATACGGGCCTCACCGCCGAGACGGTGGCCCGGGCGCTGCTGGCGCACTTCCCCGATCAGCCGCTGAAGTACATTCAGCGCTCCTTCGTCGGTACGGTTGCGGCCGCGCAGGGCGTGGCGCGTGAGGTGGCCGCCCTGGCTTCTCGTGGCGAGCGTCCCCTGATCTTCACCACCATCACCGACGCCTCTGTGCTGCGCGAACTCGACATGGCCCCCGCCCAGGTCTTCGATCTGCTGGGCCCCGGCCTCACGCGGCTGGAGGGCGAGCTGGGCGTGCCGGCTTCGCGCCGGGTGGGGCGGCACCACGATATGCACGATCAGCAGAGCTACCTCGCGCGGATGGACGCTCTGGATTTCGCCCTTGCCACCGACGACGGCCTGGGGGACCGGCAGTACGGCCTCGCAGACGTGATCCTGGTGGGCGTCAGCCGCGCGGGCAAGACGCCCACGAGCCTCTTCCTGGCCCTCCAGCACGGCATTCGTGCCAGCAATTATCCGCTCGCCGAGGACGATTTCGAGCGCGAGTCGCTGCCCATCCCCCTCGAAGCGCACCGGGCCAAACTGCATGGCCTGACCATCGACCCCCGGCGGCTGCACGCCATCCGTACCCAGCGGAAGCCCGCCAGTCGCTACGCCAGCCTGGAGCAGTGTGAACACGAGGTCCGCCGCGCCGAGCGGCTCTTTCAGCGTGCGGGCGTCCCCGTGCGCGACACCACCAGCGCCAGCGTGGAGGAGATCGCCGCCGGGATTCTGGCCCAGGTGCGGCGGGGGTAGAGGGGGGCAGCTTTCAGCAGTGGACGCTTTTCCTCCTGTCTGCCGACAGCTGGGCGCTGAGGTCGGCTCCTACCCCATCGTCCACGAAGTCATTCAACCGCAGTCCGTATTACACTGACCCCATGCCCTTGCCCCCCTGGTAACCCTGGCCTGCCTCCCGGTGCTACACCGGTCTGCCGCCTCCCGTTCGCGCTGAGCCGCTGCCCTATGACGCCGCTCTCGTGAAAGGAACCAAGACCTGTGACCGCACCTGCACGCCTGCTGAGGCTTTCCCTCGGCTTCCTGATCGCTGCCCTCGCCGCCGAACTGGCCGACGAACTCGTGGACGGAGCCACCGGCTCGGCGTGGCCGCTCGTCCGCGCGGACCTCGCGCTCTCCTATGCGCAGATCGGCCTGCTGCTGGGTCTGCCCGCTATCTTCGCGAATGTCATCGAACCGCTGTTCGGGCTGCTGGCGGACCGGGGGTACAGAAAACATCTGGTGCTGGGCGGTGGGCTGGCCTTCGCCCTGTCGCTGTGCCTCTTCGCCGCCTCGGGAGACTTCTGGCCGCTGCTCGCCGCGTTGCTGCTGTTCTACCCGGCTTCGGGCGCGTTCGTGAGCCTGACCCAGGCCGCACTGATGGACGCCGAACCCGAGCGGCGCGAGCAGAACATGGCCCGCTGGACGCTGGTGGGTTCGGTGGGCAACGTCGTCGGGCCGCTGCTCGTCGGCCTCTCCGTCACGCTGGGTCTGGGTTGGCGGCCCGTGTTCGGCCTGCTTGCCGCGCTGACCGTGGGCGCGCTCGCCCTGATGTGGCGCTCCCGAACCGCTCTCGCGCAAGAGGTGGAGACGGGGGAAGGGCTCAACTTCCGTGAAGCGTGGCGCGACATTCGGGGCGCGCTGGCCCGCGCCGATGTACGCCGCTGGCTGCTGCTGCTGGAAGCGGGAAACCTGACGGCAGACGTATTTCGCGGCCTCGTGGCGCTGTATTTCGTGGACAGCGTGGGCGCTTCGCCGGCGGTGGCAGGGCTGGCCGTAACCGTCTTTACCGGCGTGGGCCTCCTCGGCGACGTGCTGGTGGTGCCGCTCCTGGAGCGGGTGTCCGGCGTGGCGTACCTGCGGGTCTCTTCGCTGCTCACCGCGCTGCTCTTTCCCGCCTTCTTCCTCGTGCCCCAGATCACGGGCAAGCTCGTGCTGCTCGGTCTTCTGGGCCTGCTCAATGCCGGCTGGTACGCCGTTTTGCAGGCGAGGCTCTACGGCAGCCTGCCGGAGCGCAGCGGCACGGTCATGGCCTTGGGCAGCGTGACCGGCATGGTGGGCGGCGCGGTGCCCCTCGCGCTGGGGTGGATCGCAGGGCACTTCGGACTGGAAGCGGCCCTGTGGTGCTTGCTGGCCGGACCCCTGTCCCTCTTGCTCGGCTTGCCCCGGAAGCGGCCGGGATGAGGTTCTTCTCCCGGCCGCTGGAGACTGTCTGCTGGCCGCTCCCTTGCCTATCTCCCTGCCTACATCCCTCTCTTTTGTCTTGACGCCGCGCCTCTATCCTGTGCGGCGTGACGGGAGAAGCGGCTTGAACAACGACATTGCAGTGCGACAGATCGGGCCGCAGGGCGAGGTGATGGCGCACGCCGTCGACGCCTGCGTTCACTGCGGCTTCTGCCTGCCCGCCTGCCCCACCTACGCCCTCCTCGGCGACGAGATGGACAGCCCGCGCGGCCGCATCGTCCTGATGAAGGAGGTGCTGGAGGGCACCCTGCCCCTCGCCGACGCCGCGCCGCACCTGGACCGCTGCCTGGGTTGCCAGGCGTGCGTGACTGCCTGCCCCAGCGGCGTGCCCTACGGCGAACTTATCACCAGTTTCCGCGGCTGGTCCGAGCCCCAGCGGGAACGCTCGCCGCTGGACCGGGCCAAGCGCTCGGCAATTCTCAAAATCTTGCCTGCCCCACAGGTGTTCAGCGTGGCGGCCCGGGTCGGGCAGTACGCCAAGCCCCTCGCGCCCCTGCTGCCCACAGCCCTGCGCGCTCCGCTGGACCTGCTGCCCGAGCGCGTCCCCGCCATGCAGCCCAGCCCGAAGGTGACTGCAGCAAGGGGCAGGCGGCGGGGGCGGGTGGCCTTCCTCTCCGGATGCGCCCAGCAGGCCCTCACGCCCAATTTCAATGCGGCGACGCTGCGGGTACTCGCGCGCAACGGCATCGAAGTCGTGATTCCCGAAGGTCAGGGCTGCTGCGGGGCCGCCGCGCTCCACACTGGAGCGCGGGAGGAGGCGCTGCGGCTGGTCCGCCAAAACCTCGCGGCCTTCAACCCAGACGACTACGACGCCATCCTTTCTAACGCAGCGGGCTGCGGCGCGGGCCTCAAGGAATACCCGGTGGTGCTGCACGGCTTAGAGGGCGAGCAACAGGCGCGGGCCTTCGCTGCCAAGGTGCAGGACATCAGCGAATTTCTGGCCGGGCTGCTTCAGGAGGGCGGGCTGGAGCCGTTCATGCCCGCCTCGCGCCCCCTGACCATCGCCTACCACGACGCCTGTCACCTCGCCCACGCGCAGGGCGTGAGGGCCGCTCCCCGCCAGCTGCTCAAAGCCATTCCCGGCGTCACCGTGGCCGAGGTGCCCGAGGGCGACCTGTGCTGCGGCTCGGCGGGCACCTACAACCTTGAACAGCCGGACCTCGCCAATCAGCTTGGGATTCGCAAGGCGAAGAACGTCCTTTCCACCGCGCCGGACCTGATCGCGAGCGGCAACATTGGCTGTCACACCCAGATACAAAGCCATGTGCGGAGGCAGGAAAGCCGGGTGCCGGTGATGCACACGGTGGAAGTGCTGGACCTCGCGTACCGGGGGGAGCTGTGAGGGCGTGGCGATGCGCGGAGCGGAGGGCAAAGGGCAGCGCGCCTGCCGTTGGCAGCCATCTGGCCTCTGCGCTCCGCTTCCTGCGGGGCCCGCTGTGATTCCCCGTAAAACCGCCCTCTCGCCCGGTTCGCCTGCCCCCAAGCCCCGTTCCAACGCGGCGCCGGACAACGCCCTCGCCGCGGAGCTCACCCGCCTGCTGGGCCCAAAGAAGGTCCTCTCGGCCCTCTCCGAGCGGCTGAGCTACCGCTACGACGCCATTCAGTTTGGAGAAACGCCGCTCGCCGTCGTGCTGCCCGAGAGCACGGCGGACGTGGTAACGGCGGTGCAAACCGCGCGGGCGGCCGGCGTGCCCATCGTCGGGCGCGGCGCGGCCAGTGGGCTGAGCGGCGGCGCGGCCCCCATGCAGCCGGGCCTCGTCATCTCCTTTACCCGCATGACCCGGCTGGAAGTCTTTCCCGAGCGGCGCGAGGCTCGGGCACAGGCGGGGGTGGTCACGCTCAGCGTTACCGAAATGGCCCGGCCCTACGGCCTGCTCTACCCCCCCGATCCGGCGAGCTTCCGCACGAGCACCATCGGCGGCAATCTCGGCGAGAACGCGGGCGGCCCGATGTGCTTCAAGTACGGCGTGACGGGCGATTACGTGAAGTCGCTCGAATTCGTGGACGCGGAAGGCGAGGTCTACGAGGTGGGCCGGGGCGCTTATGATCTTGCCGGGCTCCTGATCGGCTCCGAGGGCACCCTGGGCCTGATTACGGAGGCCACGCTCCGCCTCACGCCGCCCCCGAAGTTCACCCGGACCCTGATGGCGAGCTTCGCGGAAGTGGGAGCCTGCGCCGAGGCGGTGAGCGCCGCCATCGCGGCCGGGGCCGTGCCCAGCAAGCTGGAATTCATGGACCAGGCGTGTACCCGGGCCGTGGAGGATTACCTGCACCTCGGCCTCCCAGTGGACGCTGGTGCGGTGCTGCTGGTGGACACCGACGGCGACGACCTGGACACGGTGGAGGAGGAGCGGGCCCTCGTGGAGGCGGCCTGCGTGGAGGCTGGAGGCACTGTGCGCCGCGCCTCCAGCGACGCCGAGAGCGCCGCGTTGTGGCAGGCCCGCCGCTCGGTTAGCCCCGCGCTGGGCCGCATTCGTCCCCAACGCATGAACGAGGACATCGTGGTTCCCAGGAGTGTGCTGCCCGACGTGGTGCGTGAAATTCGCGCGCTGGGTGACGCGAGCGGGTTCCCCGTCGTGCAGTTCGGGCACATTGGCGACGGCAACCTCCACCCCAACATCCTCTTCGATCCCCGGCGTGAGTCGGCGGACGCCGTACATGAGCTGGCCCACCAAATTGCAGCGGTGGCGATCCGGCACGGAGGTGTGCTGAGCGGCGAACACGGCATCGGCACCATGAAGCGGCCCTTTATGCGCGAAGCGGTGGACCCCGTGACCCTGGACGTCCTGTGGAACGTGAAACGGGCGCTGGACCCGGCCGAGCGGCTCAATCCAGGCAAGGTGCTGCCGTGAGAAGACCGATGTTGCGCAGAGCAGAGGGCAGAGAGCGGACTTGTAAAGCTCCTCAGGAGAGGGCGCGCGCCGTTTTGGCCGGCTGCCGGCAGCCGGCAGCCCCCTGCTCCGCTGGAGGCGTGTATGCCCATCCTTGACCTCTCTCCCGGCGATCAGACCATCATTGTCACCGGAGACACGCCCGTTCTGGAGGTCTACGCGGCGCTGCCGCCCGGCCTCTTTCCCCCCTTTCCCCCGGTGGAGTTGCCGGGGGGCGTGGGGGGCCTCGTCTCACGTGGGGGCTTTGGGCAGACCTTCTTCTTCGGGGCAGAGGTGTTGGGCGTGACGTTCCGCGCGCCCTCGGGCCGGGTGGTGCGGGCGGGCGGACGCACCGTGAAGAACGTGCAGGGCTACGACCTGACGCGGCCCTTCGTGGGCAGCTTCGGGCTGATGGGCGAGGCCCTGGAAGTCACGCTGCGCCTGCGTCCCGGCCTGGGTGTGCGGCATGTTTCGGCTCCTGGTTCCCTGGAGGCCCTGGGGCACATCACGGCCCGCTTCGCCTGGCAGGATGGGGGAGAGCTTCACCTCCTGCATTTTGGCCACGCGCGTGAGGTGGAGCGCTCGCTCGCTGCGCTTCCCGGTGGGATGGACGTGACCTCTCCACCGGACCTGACGTCCCGCTTCCCCGCCGGAATGGGTGTGGGAGTGGGCGCAGCGCTGCGGGACGGGCGCTTCGGCTGGGTGAATGGGGGACAGGCCCCGCCCGTGCCTCCGCTGTTCGCCCGGCTGTCGGCCAGCCTGTAGCCCTGCCGCGTAGCAAATGTGGGGCGCGGCAGGGCACGGCAGACGCAGATTTACGTGCGCGGTCTGGGGGGCGAGCGCCCGGCGGTGCCCGTGGGCTTGGCCCGGCCCACCTCGCAGGCTCCTTTCTGTCTACACAGCCTTGATGTGGGGCGGTATTCTGTGGGACGTGCGTAAACACTTAGCCTTGATGGCGACGCTGGCGCTGGGAGCGGCCTCAGCCCAGACCGTCGATCTGCGGATTCTCGAAACCACCGACCTGCACACCAGTGCGCTCGGCTACGACTACTACCAGGACAAGCCCACGGGCGAGTTCGGGCTGGAGTACACCGCCACCCTCGTAAAGCAGGCGCGTGACGAAAAGCGCAACACCTTGCTGTACGACAACGGGGACCTGATTCAGGGCAACCCGCTGGGCGACTTTGTGGCGCGGGTGCAGCCCCTGGGAGACGGCCAGCTTCACCCCATGCACGCCGCCATGCGTGTGCTGCGTTATGACGCGGGCAACCTCGGTAACCACGAGTTCAACTACGGCCTGCCCTTCTTGCAGCAGGTGATCGCCGCCGCGCCCATGCCCTACGTCAGTGCGAACACCTACAAGGATGACGGCAAGGGCCAGGCGGGGGAGAACGCCTTTAGCCCCTACCTGATTCAGCGCAAGATCGTGTACGACACCGAGGGCCGCCCCTACGTGATCAACGTGGGTGTGATCGGCTTCCTGCCCCCGCAGATCGTGAACTGGGACAAGGCCAACCTCGACGGCAAGATCGTGACCACCGACATCGTAGAGGCGGCCAGGAAGTACGTGCCCCAGATGAAGGCCCAGGGCGCGGACATTATCGTGGCGGTGGCCCACAGCGGTATCAATGCGGACTACCAGCCCGGCCAGGAGAACGTGGCCACCGAGCTGACCAAGGTGGAAGGCATCGACGTGGTGCTCAGCGGCCACAGCCACCAGGAGTTTCCTGGGCCGGTGTACAAGAGCATTCCCGGTGCAGACCTCACCAAGGGCACCATCAACGGCAAGCCCACCGTCATGGCCGGCTTCTGGGGCAACGACCTCGGCGTCGTGGACCTGAAGCTGAACTATGACCGCAAGACCCAGAAGTGGACCATTCTAGAGGGTACGGGTGCCATCCGGCCCATCTGGGACAAAACGGCCAAAAAGAGCCTTGTGACGCCCGATCCCCGCATTGCAGCGGCGGTCAAGAAGTTCCATGAGGGCACCCTGGCCTACGTGCGCGGCAAGGTGGCGGACCTTACGGCTCCCATCACCTCCTACTGGGCGCTCGTGCAGGACGATCCCAGCGTGCAACTCGTCAGCAACGCGCAGACCGCTTACGTGAAGGCGGCGCTCGCGGGCACCCAGTATAAGGACCTGCCCGTGCTCTCGGCGGCAGCTCCCTTCAAAGCCGGTGGCCGCGCCGGGGCGAGTTACTACACTGACATTCCCACCGGCACCCTCGCCATCAAGAACGTGGCGGATCTCTACGTGTACCCCAACACGGTGCAGGCGGTGCTCGTAACGGGCGCGCAGGTGCAGGAGTGGCTGGAGCGTGCGGCAGGGCAGTTCAAGCAGATTGACCCCAGCAAGGCTGAGCCGCAGGCCCTGGTGGACGAAAGCTTTCCCACCTACAACTTCGACATTCTCGACGGCGTGACCTACGAGATCGATGTGACCCAGCCCTCGCGGTACAACAGCAAGGGCGAGGTGGCGAGCGAGGGTGCGCACCGCATCAAGAACCTGATGTTCGGGGGCAAGCCCATCGATCCCAACGCCCAGTTCGTCGTCGCCACCAACAACTACCGCGCCTCGGGCGGCGGCTCGTTCCCCGGCCTCACCGGCAAGAACATCATCCTCCAGGCCCCCGACGAAACCCGCGAGGCTCTGGTGAAGTACTTCCAGGAGCAAAAGACGGTCAACCCCACCGCCGACAACAACTGGAAGCTGACGCCCATTCCCGGCGCGACCCTGCTGTATGTCAGCAGTCCCAATGCACAGAAGAACCTTCCCTCAGGCGTGGCGCTGCTGCGGACACGTGAGGACGGGTTCGCGGAGTACACCATTAAGTTCTGAACAGCGTAAGTGAAGAGAACGAGGGCAGCGTCTCATGGCTGCCCTCGTTCTCTATTTTAAAGACGGAATTTAGCTACCTGCAGGAGAGACAATTTGGTAGTTCTGTTTCCAGGTCACTGTCCTGCCGTTGGTTTGATTGGCAGTAAAAGTAAATTGAGCATACCAACCTGCAGGGTCCTCTCCTGGAACGTTGACTCCAGAAAAGGCAGAATCATGAGCAACTGCCCATTCAAAGGGCATGACAAATTTTGTGATGCTGTTCTCGATCCATTGAAGCGGTCCTGTATTCGTCATAATGGCGTCAGGCCTTGACATAGAGCAGGATGCAGACGGGAGACTGGTGTTTGTACACACATATCCCCCTCTCGCTCGTCCCAGAAGTGTTCCAGTAGCTGGCACGATGACAGAATTGTCAAGAGCAGCCCTATCTCCTTTGGAATTCAAAATAATTGCTGTGTAATCGATGGAGCTGACGTCTGGTGCACCTGCAGCACTATAGAGGTTGATTGTGGCGCTTGTAATGGTAATAATTCTGGCGGTAGTGCCGGTCACTCTATATCCCAACGGCTCGATAGTAATGGTATAGGGACGTGTAGGTGCGTCCGTTCCACTTAAGCCACATCCGGCAACCAACAGGGGCAGGGCAAACAGACCGAGTTTCTTCATTCTTGTTCCTCCAGATCGGCGGATTTGAGATGGGGATTGAGGGTGTAAAAGGCCAGCCGCTTCATGCCAGCCAAAAAATCGACGTTCTCAATGGTGACGCCGCGCCACTCATCGCCTGGATCGGCCACATCGCCCCGGTCAGCGGTGCGCGGTTGAATGACCGTGGGGGCGAAGTTCAGGATACCGCGTATGCCCGCCTCAACGAGCGTTTGGGCGGCGTCCTGCGCCCGTTCGGGGGGGACCGCCAAAAATCCCATGTCGACCGGGGTGGTCTGTACAAACTGGCCCAGCGTCTCGACATGTTGCACGGTCAGATGCCGCACAGTGTGGCCGATGAGCTCCGGGCTCACGTCAAACAGGCCCACGTATTGGAACTGGTAGTCCCCGGCGGCTGGGTAATTGGCGATGGCCTGCCCCAGCCGCCCCACACCCACAATTACCACGTTCCAGGTGCGGTTGAGGCCCAAGACCCGCATCAGCTCCCGCTTGAGGACCGGCACGAGGTAGCCCATGCCCCGCGTCCCAAAGCGGCCGAAGTACGCCAGGTCCTTGCGCACCTGAAAGGCCGTGACGCCGGCGCGTTCGGCCAGGTCACTGCTGCTCGTGCGCCCCACCTCCTGCGTCTCCAGACCTTCCAGAATGCGCAGGTACGTGACGAGGCGGCTGATGGTGGCGGTGGGGATGGCCGTCACCCGCGTCACCGCACCCGGAAGTGATCGAAGCCGCCTGCGTCCAGCCGCCCCTCGGCCCGCGTGACCGCGTCGCCAGAGAAGGGGCCAATCAGGACCGTGACTTTGCTGTCCTCGGGGGCGTTGACCGTGGGTGCGTAGCCCTCGTCGCGCAGCATCCCCACGAGCCGTTGGGCGCTTTCCACCCGGTCGAAAGCGCCCACCTGCAGGTAGACGGGCCCCCTGGGGGCCGGAGCGCTGGCGGTGGGGGCGTCGTCCACGGATTCGGAGGCGTTGGCGGGTTGTGCCGCATCGGATGACGCCGTCTCTGACGGTGTACTGGCGGCGGCGTCCTGCCGCTGCCCACGTGGGCGGTAGAGAATCGACCGGGAATAGACACGTCCAATGTCGGCCAGCGCCTGCCGTGCCGTCTCCTCATCGGCAAAGGGGCCCACCTGCGCGACCACCTGGTCGCCCACTTCGATGGGGTAGACCGTGTAGCCCAGGCCGCTCACCTCGGCCGTGGCCCGCTCCGCCTCAGCGGCAGAACCGAAGGTGCCCAGGCTGAGGCGATAGTCGCTTCGCAGCGGCGTGCGCGCTTCGCTCGTCGCCACCGTTCCACCCGACCGGGGAGCGGTGGCGGAGGCCACTGGGCTGGCCTGGGGGGACGTGCCAGGCCCAGTCTGGGCAGTGGCAGGCGGCGTGCGGTCCTCAGAAGCAGAGGGCGACGCGCCGTTCGTCTGGACTGTGGACGGCGGCGTGACGGGCGGCGTGACGGGCGGCGCGACGGGCGCTTCGGGTGCTGCGGGGATCGGGTCGGCGGGCACCACCGGAACCTCGGTGGCCGCGCTCGCCTGCGCGCCGGTGCCGCTGCTGGAAGCGGCGGCTGAGGCTGCGGGGGGGGCCGGGTTGCCGTTTGTCTGTGCCGGGGTGCTGGAGGCCGTTTCACCGGACACGGCGGCTGGGGAAGAGTTTGACGGTGACGCGGCCACCGCCGGTTTCGGCCCGCTCTTTGCCTCCTTGGAGGAGGTTTCCTCGGACGGTTGGGCGCTGGGGGTGCTGGCTGAGGGCGCCGCAGCCGCCTTTGTCGGCGCAGGTTCCGGAGTGGTGCCCAGCTGTGTTCCTGGCGCTCCGGGAATCGCGGCTGACGTTTCCCCCGTAGGTTGCGCCTCGGATATCTGTTCTCCAGCAGTGGAGGTGTTCGGCGCTTCTGCTGCCTCTGGCGCGGCGGTGGACTCCGTGACGGTGGATTGGGCGGCCGAACTCGGCGGAACCTGCGTCAGCGTGGGGCGACGCTGGGCGGCGAGAAGGGCCACGAAGCCCGCGAGCAGCAGCAGCACCAGCAGGCCGATCATGAGGTCGGGCCAGCGGCGCGGCGGGGCCTCCACCCGGCTCATTTCAGCGCCGTCCTCGCTGCGGCATTGCCCAGGTCAGCCGCGGTTTTCAGCGACACGCGGGCGTCTGCCTCACGGGCCTGCGAGCGCTGTGCGAGTCCCAGCAAATACCACGCGTCGGCGTTTTTGGGATCATCGGTAACCAATCCGCGCAAGATGGCCTCGGCCTCCGCGTAGCGGGTGGTGGCGAGCAGGGCCGCCGCCAGATTCTGCCGGGCGGTGGGCGTGGGATTCAACTTCACGCTGGTGGTCAGCGCTCCGGCGGCCCCCGCATAGTCCTTCATGGCGTAGGCGCTGAGGCCCAGCCACAGGTAGGCGTCGGCGGTGGGCGTGCCCTGGGCACTCGCCCGCAGCGCGGTACGCGCCTGGGCGTACTGCCCCTGCCGGAACGCCGCGATGCCCTGCACAAGCTGCGCCTGCGCCAGCAGGGGGGGTTCGGGCTTCAGGCGGACCAGCTCGGCGGCGTCCCGCCCAGCGTCCGCCACCTGACCTACCGCCAGCCGCAGCGTGGCCAGGGCGAGGCGGTAGGCCGCGTTCTGCGGGGCCAGCTGCACGGCCTTCTGGTAAGCGCTCAGCGCTCCGGCCCGGTCCTGACGCACCAGGCGCAGCTCGGCCAGGCGGACGAAGGCCGAGGCGCTGCGGGTGTCTTCCCGGGTGGCTTCCTGGGCGGTGAACACAGCGGTGCGGGAATCGCCCGTGGCCGCCTGGATGTTGGCCTTGCGGATCAGCAGCGTGGCGCGGTCCGAGCCGTTCGCTACGCGCCCCGCCGCCGCATCGAGTTCACGGATGGCCCGGTCCGGCAGGTTCTGGCCCACATAGATGTCGGCGAGCAGCAGCGCGGCGTCCACCCGCCCCGGCTGACGCTCCAGCACGGCGTAGGTGCCGGGCAGTGCCAGCGCTCCCTGCCCCGCCAGCACCTGCGCCTGCGCCAGTCGGAACTGCGCGTCCACGTCGTTCGGATCAAGCGCCGTGATGGATGTCAGCGTGTTCGTCAACCCCGCGAAATCACGCGCCCGCACCTGTTCGGCGGCCAGGGCTTCCAGAATCTGGCGCTGGGTGGCGGCGTTCGCCTTGCCTGCCGCCAGCGCCGCCGCCTGGGTGTAGAGCTGCAACGCTTCGCCGTAACGGCCCTCACGGGTGGCGATCACGCCCAGGTTGTAGGGGCCTTCCGGACGTTCCGGAGCCAGGGCAGTAAGCTGGGTGAACTCGAAAATCGCGCCCTTGAGGTCTTTCTGACTCAGCAGCGTCAAGCCGAGGCCGAAGTGCGGTTCGGCCTGGCGGTAGTTCTGCGCGATCAACCGCTCGAACAGGGTTCGGGCCTGCGCCAGTTGCCCACCCCCCAGCGCCCTCTGCGCCTGCCCGAGGGTGGCGAGTTGCGCTTCGGTCAGCGGCGCGGGAGGCGGAAGGGGCGCACCCTGGGGCGTGGGAGCGGCTGCAGGGGTGGGCGTGGTGGCCGCGGCCTGGGGTGGGGTTCCCGCAGCCTGACTCGCCGTGCTCTGGGCAGGGGCCTGACCACCCACGCAGTACTGCGGCGCGAGCTTACAGGCGTCGTAGTTGGGAGTGCCCACGCCGTTGAGGGTGTTTTGAACCGAGACAGCCGCCGATGTGTCCAGCAGGGTCTGCGCCGAGGCCACCGGAGCCGAGGCGAGCAGCAGGCCAATCAGCACCTTGAGGTTACGTTGAGTCACCGAAAAGTCCTCCTGAATGAGGGAACGTGAGGATTGTACCATCCTGCTTTGGTCCATTCTTGTGCGTTTGCCGGGTCCGAACAGTGCAATTCTCTCACGCCGGAAGGGGGAGGGTGAGGGCAAGAGGGGGAGTGACGAAAAAACCTCTCCCGAAAGAGAGGCGGGTCGAGAGGCACCGTAAAGCTCAGAGGGCAGCGGCCAGGCCTGCTGGGCGCTTGAGTGCGAGTTGGCCGCACGCCGCCCCGGCGTCTTTTCCGCGAGAACGCCGCACGCTCACGTCCACGCCCCGGTCTTGCAGCGCGTCGTAAAACGCCTGAATCTGGCCTTCGGTGCTGCTCTCGAAGCCCGAACCTTCCCAGGGGTTCATAGGAATCAGGTTGACATGACTGACCAGCCCGCGCAGGCGTTCGGCCAGCAGTTCGGCCTGCCACAGGTGATCGTTGATGCCGCGCAGCATGGTGTATTCCATCGTCACGCGCCGCCCCGTTACGTCCTGGTAGTCGCGCGCCGCTGCCATGATCTCCTCGATGGAGTTGGCCGCGCCCGTGGGAATGATCTTCTGACGCGTTTCCTCGTCGGGGGCATGCAGGCTGATCGCCAGCTTGATCCCCAGGTCGTCTTCCTCGGCGAGCCGGCGGATGCCCTTGGCGATGCCCACTGTGGAGAGGGTTATGCGGCGCTTACTCATGCCCAGCGCCTGCGGGTGCAGCAGGATCCGGGCGGCAACCATGGTGTGCTCGTAGTTGAGCATCGCCTCGCCCATGCCCATAAACACGAGGTTGCGGATCTCGCGCGGGCTGATGCCCTCGCCGCCCGCCACCGCCAGCACCTGCCCCACAATCTCGCCGGGGGTCAGGTTGCGCCCGAACCCCATCGCCCCGGTTGCGCAAAAGGCGCAGCGGGCCGGGCAGCCCACCATGGTGGAGACGCAGACGGTCTTGCGGTCGAGGTAGGGCATGTACACCGCTTCCATCTGCCGCCCGTCAAGCAGGGTAAACAGGTATTTCGCCGAGCCGTCGCTGCTGCGAACGGTCTCGATCTCGCGAAAAGGGTTGAGCCGAAATTTGGCGGACAGGTCCGCTCGCACAGGGCCGGGCAGGTTGGTCATCGCTTCAAAACCGCCTACCCCCTGCACGAAGACCCATTCCAGGAGTTGCTTCCGCCGGAAGCCCTCCAGCGGGTACTGATCAGGGTGAAGGTCGAGGAGAAGCTGCATCCACGCAGTCTAGCGGCTTTGCAGAACAGAGGGAGGGGCGTGGAGCACGATCTGGACGGGCAGAATGGGGGAAGAAGGACGGTAGGGGAGCCCGGCGAGAGCGGCATCCCCGGGAAGCCGGGTTGACTTGAGAGGGAGGGATTCAGGCGTCCTCCATTCTGTTGGGGCGGGGTGCACACCCGAAGGGGTTTTGCTTGACTCAAGCGCAACAAATTTCAAGCATGGCCGCCCTCCGTCCCGCTTCCTCGCAAGCGGACGGGTTCGGCCCGGTGGGTCTGGGACTTCACCGCTTTACTGAAAGATGGACCGGGGAATGACCTGGGGCGAGAAGGTGAAGCCCGCCTCCAGACCCCGAACTGGTGGAAGATGTGCTCTTCAGCTCCCATGGCCTGAAGCTCGGTGTCCTGCGGCTCCGGATCCAGCCTTCCCGGCCTGTCCCTGCCATTCTCCACGTGCACGGTGGTGGGTGGACGATGTTGAGCAGGTGGCCGGCGGCAAACGCCTGGCCCGAACAGGCCTCGGAGGTGCAGGCGGTGGGCTGATGAACTTTTTTGGTCCGGCCCTCCCCCCGGACTTCCGGCCGTTTCCCCTGTTCGGCGCACCGCTGTCCGAGTGCTTTGGGCTGGCAGCTTCGGGCAGTCCCGTCCGCCATGCCCCGGCCCATTCGGCACCCTTTCTCCACCTTCACGGGCGGCAGGGCCGGACGTTTACGTGGCCATCTCCCAGGCATGGCGGATGCACGCGGGCCTCCAGTCCTGCAGTGAGGGCAGTGAACCCGCGGAACTGGACGGGGATCACTCCATTAAAGAGGCACGCGGAGGTCCGTCTGCTCGGCTTCTTTCGGCGCACGCTGCTTCCGGCGTAGCCTGGGGAGGTGGCGGACCCCAACCTCAGCGTTCTGACGGCGATGATCACGCCCGCTGTCCTGATCGGCGGCGGCAGCACCCTGCTTATGAGCACGAGTACGCGGCTCGGCCGCGCGACAGACCGGGTGCGCCAACTGACCGCCCGCTTCAAGGTGCTGGTCAGTCCCCAGGGACAGCAGGAGGCGCTGGCCCGCGAGGAAAAACAGATGATCATGCGCCAGCTTCCGCGCCTCGCCCGCCGTACCCGCATTATTCAGGGCGCGATGACGGCCCTGTACCTCGCCGTCGCCCTGCTCGTGCTGACCAGCATTCTGATTGGGGCAGGGGCGCTGGTGGGGGAGACGTCCGGGCCTGCTGCGGTGATCCTCGCCCTGCTGGGGGCAGCCTCGCTCGCCTACGCCGCGCTGCTCCTGAGTTTCGAGACGCGCCTGAGTGCCCGCACCACGCAGGAGGAAATGCGCTTTCTACTGGACTTGGGGCAGCACTACGCGGGGTTGTACAACGGTGAAACGGAGCGGGTCGGGCAGGCAGCGAACAGCTGATGCGGTTTCCAGATCATCCGTTTCATCGCCTCCGCTCCACTTCAGTGATGCGGCGCCTCTCCGTCACCGTTTTCTAGAGCATGTGTCAAAAAGAGGACTTCTTTTTGACCGAGTCCAACGAGCGAACTTGAATGTGCATTGGGAGAATAGGGTGCCGTGAGGGCGGCCCCTCCACGCGCGGCCCAATTCGGACAACTGCGCTATGCTCGCTTCGTTTGGGCCAACCAGTGATCTCACCACTGGTGACGGGAATCCTTTTGATACGGACTCTTGGCTCGTCGCTTATAAAGCGATTCAGTCCGAGCGGCGCGCAGCAGAGCAGCGGTTTCCGGGCGTGAGGGGAAGCAAGCCGGGAAACTCCCGGCTTGGAAGTCATACGAGAGAAAAGTGATTCTCGTATGTGGAAAAGTCGATGGTGAGGCTGTAAAGCTCGCCTATGAAGACCTGGTGCGGAGTGGCTCTCGTGCGCCAAAAGGTGGAAATCACTTTAGTTATGTACCAAACATACAAAATCTGTAGGGTTCATAACGGAAAACGCCCCTCCCCGGAAACGGGGAGGGGCGTCGATTGGGGGAGTTCCGCTCGGCTCAGTCGCCGTAGCTGGGGTTGATCGCGCTGCCGGGGCGCGTGTCGTCGTACCGCTGGTTGCCCGTCACGGCGTCGGGGCTGTTGCTCTCCTGGCCGTACTTCTCGAGCGTGCGGTCGTCGGCCACCTGCATCTCGCGGACGGTAAGCAGGCCCGTACCGGCGGGAATCAGCTTGCCGAGAATCACGTTCTCCTTCAGCCCGATCAGCTCGTCCACCTGACCCTTCATGCTGGCTTCGGTCAGCACGTGGGTGGTGTGCTGGAAGGAGGCCGCCGAGAGCCACGACTTTGTGGTCAGGCTGCTCTTGGTGATGCCCAGCAGCACCGGCTTCCAGCTCGAAGGCGTCTGGCCGTCGGCCAGGGCCTCATTCGCCTGATCCACTTCCCAGCGCTCGACGGTCTGGCCTTCAAGCAGGTCGGTGTCGCCGCCATCGGTGATCTCGACGTAGCGCAGCATCTGACGCACGATGGTCTCGATGTGCTTGTCGTGCACCTTCACGCCCTGCGAGCGGTACACGCGCTGCACTTCTTCCACCAGGTAACGCTGTGCCGCGTCGGTATCTTTGTACAGCAGCAGGTCATGCGGGTTGATGGCGCCGCGCGTCAGCGGCTGCCCGGCTTCGACGTGGTCGCCGTCGCGCACGATCAGGCGCAGCGCCTTGCCGATCTTCGTCGCCGTCTTGGAGGAGTACTGCTCGTCTTCCGCCTCGATGCGCACGAGGTAACGCTCTTCTTCCTCCTCGATGCGGACCACGCCGTCGCGGTCGGCCACCACGGCCTGCGTCTTGGGCTTGCGGGCTTCGAACAGTTCGATCACGCGGGGCAGACCCATCGTGATGTCGCCGCCGCCCGCCACGCCGCCGGTGTGGAAGGTACGCATCGTCAGCTGCGTGCCGGGCTCACCGATGGATTCGGCGGCCACCACGCCCACGGCTTCACCCATGGAAACGGGCTTGGCCTGCGACAGGTCGTAGCCGTAGCACTTCTGGCACACGCCCGCCTTCACGCGGCAGTTCAGCGGCGTGCGGACAAAGACCTCGCTGATGTGCTTGGCGTCCTTGGTGACCGACCGCACATCCTCCAGGCTGAGCATCGTCTCGGCGGGAATCGTGCGCCCGTCAGCGAGCTCTACGTCGGCAGTGATGGTGCGCCCGTAGATCGAGGTTTCGATCTCGCTGGCCTTGCGGGTACGCCACTCGCCGGTGCGCTCATCGGTCGCGCCCAGGGGCATGACCGTGTAGTCGGTGGTGCCGCAATCCACGTCGCGCACCACGACTTCGTGGGCCACGTCCACCAGCTTGCGGGTCAGGTAGCCCGAGTCGGCCGTACGGAGCGCCGTATCGGCACCACCCTTACGGGCACCGTGGGTGGAGATGAAGTATTCCAGCACCGTGAGGCCCTCACGGAAGGACGCCTTGATCGGCACTTCGATGGTGCTGCCGTCCGGGCGCTGCATCAGGCCGCGCATTCCGGCGAGCTGGCGAATCTGCTGGGGGTTACCACGGGCGTTGGACACGCTCATGATCCACAGCGGGTTGAAGGGGTAGTTCTGGGCGAAGTTCTCGAAGACCGCGTTCTTCACGGCGTCCGTGGTCTCGGTCCACAGCTGCACCACCTGCTTGTAGCGCTCCTCCTCGGTCATGAAGCCGAAGTCGAAGTTCTGCTCGATCTCGATGAGCTTCTCGTCGGCGGCGGCCAGCAGCTCGGGCTTGTTGGGCGGCAGCACGATGTCATCGATGCTGATGGTGATGCCCGAGGTGGTCGACAGCTTGAAGCCGCTGTCTTTCAGGCCGTCGAGCAGTCCGGCGGTGGCCTCAATGCCGAGGTGCTTGAAGCAGGCCATCACCATGTCCTTGAGGTGGTCCTTCTCGTACGCGGTGTCGAGGTTTACCAACGTGTCCACCAGGTGTGCCTGCGCACCGAGGGCCTCCTGCACGATGCGGCGGAACATCACGCGCCCGGCGGAGGTCTCGTGTACGGTGCCGCCCAGGCGAATCCGCACGTGGTCCTGGTAGTCGATGGTTCCGCGCTCGACGGCCATGATCGCCTCGTCGGGATTGGAGAAGGTGTACTTCAGGCGGCCTGGGCTGGTATCCACACCGCGCACCGTGATGGGCGTATTCAGCGCCACGCGGCCCTCTTCCAGCGCGGTCAGGGCGTCTTGCTCGCTGGCAAACTCGGTGCCCATCCCCAGGTTGTCCTTGCGCAGCTGGGTCAGCGTGAAGATGCCGAGGATGATGTCGCGGCTGGGTTTGACGTTCGGCTCGCCGTTGGCGGGCGAGAGCAGGTTGTGCGCGGAGAGCATCTGAATGCGGGCTTCCGCCTGTGCCTGCGCGCTGAGGGGCACGTGGATCGCCATCTGGTCGCCGTCGAAGTCGGCGTTGAAAGCTTCGCAGACCAGCGGGTGCAGCTGAATGGACTGCCCTTCCACGAGCACGGGCTCGAAGGCCTGAATGCCGAGGCGGTGGAGGGTGGGCGCGCGGTTGAGCAGCACGACCTTGTCCTCAATAACCTCTTCCAGCGCGTCCCACACGGAGTCGCGGGTGTCGCGGTAGCGCTCCAGCATTTTGCGGGCCTGCTTGATGTTGGTGACCTCGCCCTTTTCTTCGAGCACCTTGAACAAGAAGGGCTTGAAGAGTTCCAGCGCCATGCGCTTGGGCACCCCGCACTGGTGCAGGCGAAGCTGCGGGCCCACCACGATCACCGAGCGGCCCGAGTAGTCCACGCGCTTGCCCAGCAGGTTCTGGCGGAAACGGCCCTGCTTGCCGCCCAGCAGGTCGGTCAGCGAGCGCAGACTGCGGTCCGAGCCCGGGTTGGTTACGGGGCTGCCGCGCCGCCCGTTGTCGATCAGCGCGTCCACCGCTTCCTGCAACATGCGCTTCTCGTTGCGGATGATCATGTCGGGTGCGCCCTGGCCCATCAGCTTCTTGAGGCGGTTGTTACGGTTGATCAGGCGGCGGTACAAGTCGTTGAGGTCCGAGGTGGCGAAGCGCCCACCGTCCACCTGCACCATGGGGCGCAGGTCAGGCGGCATCACGGGCACGGTCTCCATCACCATCCATGAGGGGTGGTTGCCACTGCGCTTGAAGGCGCGCGTCACCTCCAGCCGCTTGCGGGCCTTGGCACGCTTGTGGCGGGAGGAGTCCTTCATCATCTCGCCCAGCTCGGCCTCCAGCTGATCGAGGTCCATGTCGTCGAGCAGTTCCTTGACTGCCTCCGCACCCATCTTGGCCTCGAAGTCGTAGGACTCGATCACGCGCACCTGCTTGCGCACGAGGTCGATTTCCACCCGGCCCGAGATTTCCGAGCGGAGGTTGCCACTGTCGGCCAGCTCGTCGCCCGGCTCCACGCGGTCGCCGTTCACGACGAGGGGCTCGTCGTTGTAAGCGTAGACCTTCGCGCGGCTCACGATCACCGAGGCGGGCGCGTGCAGGGTAATGATGCCCTCGGCCTCGGCAGTGACTTCCTCTTCCTTGTCAATCGCGCCGACGACCTTCTGGCCCTTGCGGACCGGCGAGCCGTCGCCCACCAGCACGTGCATGGTGGGGTTGATGGGGTATTCCACGCGGCGGGTCCAGTGCGCCGTGACCTGCACGTCCCCCTTTTTCTTGGGGAAGGTGACGCCACTGAGGCGGCTGTCGCGGCTCACGCGCAGGCGGCCTCCGGCGCTCGCGGTGGCGATGGTGGCGCCGGCCTCCAGCACCTCGCCCTCGGCAATCTGCAGTTCCATTCCGTGCGGCACGTACACGCGGGCCAGCACCTCGCCGTCCTCGCTGCCGTCGCGCAACAGCACCATCACGCTGTCCTCGCCCATGGGCTGCAGGAACGCGGTGCCGTCCACGGGGGAGGCGAGCTGAACGTCGCTTTCCAGCTCGGCGAGGATTTCTCCTGCGCGGAACTCCTCTTGCTCCACAAGCACGTCGGCGGGCAGGGGCAGGGACGCTTCGGCCACTTCCGCGTAGGCGATCTCGGCGCGGCGAGGAAAGCGGTACTGCGCCAGGCCGTCCATCTTGGCGACCACGTTGCCGCCGAGCGACTGCCCGCGCGTCACGTACTCGCCGTCACGAATCACGGCCTCGGTGCCGTTGGGCAGCGTGTAGGTCTCCTGACGCCCGAACCGCAGCTCGCGGTACTCGTCGTCGCTCAGCAGCTCGCCGCGCTTGAGCGGGCGGCCGTCCTTCTGGGCGTTGCGCGCGTCAGTCACGAGGAAGGAGGAGAAGTACAGCACCTTCTCCAGCTGCCCGGCGCTGAGGTCCAGCAGGGTGCCGATCTTGCTGGGCGTGTCCTTCACGTACCAGATGTGCGCGGCGGGCGTCGCCAGGTCGATGTGGCCCATGCGGTAGCGGCGCACCTTGCTGCTCGTCACTTCGACGCCGCAGCGCTCGCAGACCTTGCCCTCGTAGCGCTGGCGCTTGTACTTGCCGCAGGCGCACTCGTAGTCCTTGATCGGCCCGAAGATGCGCTCGTCAAAGAGGCCCTCGCGCTCGGGCTTCAGGGTGCGGTAGTTGATCGTTTCCGGCTTCTCGACCTCGCCGAACGACCACTCGCGAATTTTCGCGGGGCTGGCGATGGCGATACGGACTTTGCTGAAGTCTTTCAAAGTAAGTGCTCCTGTGATGGGAGGCCCGTTGTTTAAGGGAGGGGGGGGGAGGCGTTAGGGATGAGGGTTCGGTTTTTCGCCCCAACCCCCAACGCCCAAAGCCTCAGCGCTTCGGCATCATCCCTTCGAAGATGTCCACCGACTTGTCGCCCTGGTCCAGCACTTCCACGTCCAGGCCGAGCGAGTGCAGTTCCTTGACAAGCACCTTGAAAGACTCGGGGATGGTGCTTCCCGAGACTTCCTCACCCTTAACGATGCTCTGGTAGGCGGCGTCGCGGCCATCGATGTCGTCGGACTTGATGGTCAGCATTTCCTGCAGGGTGTGCGCCGCGCCGTAGGCCTCGAGCGCCCACACTTCCATCTCGCCGAAGCGCTGGCCGCCGAACTGCGCCTTACCGCCGAGCGGCTGCTGGGTGATAAGCGAGTAGGGGCCGGTGGAGCGGGCGTGCAGCTTGTCTTCGACCATGTGGTACAGCTTCATCACGTACATGGTGCCCACCACGACGGGTCCACTGATCGGCTCGCCGGTGCGCCCGTCATACAGGATGCTCTTGCCGGTGCGCGAGAGTTCCATCTGGGCCTTCTCGTAGTTGCTTCCTGGAGCGCCGATCACGCCGAGCTTGCCCGCGCGGTCCAGCACCTCCTGCTCGCGCTTGTCGAGCTCGAAGCCCTCGTCCTTGCGGCGCTGGAGGCGTTCGGCGGCGGCCACTTCCAGCATTTCCTTGATCGCCGTCTCGGTGGCCGAGTCAAACACGGGCGTGACGAACTTCTGGCCCGTCAGGCGCGCGACTTCGCCGAGGTGCGTTTCCAGAATCTGCCCCAGGTTCATGCGGCTGGGCACGCCGAGCGGGTTGAACACGAGGTCCACGGGCGTTCCGTCTTCCAGGTAGGGCATGTCCTCGGGTTGGAGAATCTTGGAGACGACGCCCTTGTTGCCGTGGCGGTTTGCCACCTTGTCGCCCACCTGAAGCTGACGCTTCTGGGCCACGTACACGCGCACCATTTCGCGCACACCGGGCTTGAGGTCCACGCCCTCGTCTCCACGGCGGAAGCGCACGGTCTTCACCACGATGCCGCCCTGACCGGACTGCACGCGCAGCGAGGTGTCCTTCACTTCGCGGGCCTTCTCACCGAAGATCGAGCGGAGCAGGCGCTCTTCGGGCGTCGGCTCGCTCTCGCCCTTGAAGCTCGTCTTGCCCACCAGAATGTCACCGGGCTTGACTTCGGCCCCCACGCGCACGATGCCGTCCTCATCGAGATCGCGCAACGCCGCTTCGGAGAGGCCGGGGATGTCACGGGTGATCTTTTCCGGCCCCAGCTTGGTGTCGCGGGCCTCGATCTCGTCTTTTTCGATGTGGACAGAGGTGTAGAAGTCCTTGCGGACGAGTCCCTCGGAGATGCAGATCGCGTCCTCGAAGTTGAAGCCGTCGAAGGGCATAATCGCGATGGTGATGTTCTGCCCCAGGGCGAGGCGGCCCAGGTCAGAGGCGGGACCGTCGGCGATGACCTGCCCGGCGCTCACTTCCTCGCCCACTTCCACGATGGGGTGCTGGTCGAGGTTGGTGCCCTGGTTGGACCGGGTGAAGCGCACAAGCTCGAAGGTGCGGACGTTGCCCTTGACCATTCCGGCCTGGGGCGCGTCCTCGGTCAGCGTGACCTGAATGACGCGGGCGTCCACATAGGAAACGCGGCCCGTCACGTCGGTGATGACGCTGGTGCCCGAGTCCGTCACCACGCGCTCCTCCACGCCCGTGCCCACGGCGGGGGAGTCGGCGCGCACGAGCGGCACGGCCTGCGACTGCATGTTCGATCCCATGAGTGCGCGGTTGGCGTCGTCGTGCTCCAGGAAGGGAATCAGCGAGGTGTTGATGGACACGATCTGCTTCGGCGACACGTCCATGAAGTCCACTTCACTGGGTGCGTACAGCAGCGGGTCACCCTTGCGCCGGGCCAGCACGCGGTCGTCGGCGAACGTCCCGTCGGCGTTGAGCGGGGAGTTGGCCTGCGCGATGGTGTAGCGGTCTTCGATATCGGCGGTCATATAGACCACTTCGTCGCTGACGCGGCTGTCAGACACGCGGCGGTAGGGCGCCTCGATAAAGCCGAGGTCGTTTACCTTCGCGTAGGAGGACAGTGAGGAGATCAGGCCGATGTTCGCGCCTTCGGGCGTCTCGATGGGGCAGATACGCCCGTAGTGCGTGCGGTGCACGTCGCGTACGTCGAAGCCTGCGCGCTCGCGGGTCAGTCCGCCCGGCCCCAGCGCGGAGATACGGCGCTTGTGGCGCAGGTCCGATAGGGGGTTGGTCTGGTCCTTGAATTGTGACAGCTGGCTGCGCCCGAAGAACTCGCGCATCGCGGCCACGATGGGGCGGTTGTTCACGAGCTTGGTGGGCGTCGCGGCGTCGGGGTTGCCCAGCAGCATGCGCTCGCGAACACCACGGGCCATGCGGCCCATGCCCACGCGCAGCTGGTCGGCGAGCAGTTCGCCCACCGTACGCACGCGGCGGTTGCCGAGGTGGTCGATGTCGTCTTCGGTAACCGGCACTTCGTTGACCACACCGTCGGCGTCAGCACCGATCCCCACGGTTTCCAGGCCGCGCTGCAGCGCCATCAGGTAGCGGATGGTGTCCACCAGCCCGGCGTCGCTAAACTTGCCGTCCTGGAACATCAGCAGGGTACGCTCCTGGCGCGAGGTGCCCAGCTTGGTGTTCATCTTGAACCGGCCGGGATCGCCCAGGTCGTAGCGCTTTGGATCGGCCAGCAGGCCATACAAGTACTGAATCGCCTTGTCGCGTTTGGGCGGATCGCCGGGGCGCAGCACAGTGAAGAGTCGCAGCAGGGCCTCGTCGGCGCTCATGCCCGCGCTCTTGTCCTCAGGCAGCTCGGCATCAGGCTCGAACTCGGTGAACAGCGCCCGCAGGCTGGCATCGTCGTAGCCCAGCACGCGCAGCAGCATAGACACCGGGAACTTGCGCTTGTTGACCTTCATTTCGAGAATGCCGCTGGCAAACTCCAGCTCGATCCAGGGGCCGCGCTTGGGCATCGGGATGATGGCCGCCGTGTACATCTTCTTGATCCCCTTGTAGGAGGACGTGAAGTACACGCCGGGCGAGCGGTGGATCTGCGAGATGACCACGCGGTCGGCCCCGTTGATCACGAAGGAGCCGTCCTCCGTCATCAGCGGCAGGTCACCCAGGAACACCTGGTCTTCCTTGATCAGGCCGCTGTCTTTGTGGATCAGCTGCAGCTTGGCGTACATCGGGGCCTGGTAGGTCAGGTCCTTTTCCCGGCACTCCTCGGGTGTGTAGGGCGCGTCGCCCAGGCGGTATTCCAGGAAATCGAGCACCAGGCCGGTTGAGCGGCCCTTCTCGGTTTCGTCGATGGGGAAGACTTCGCGGAAGGCGCTCTGGAGCCCAGTATCCTCGCGGCGGTCCGGCGCACGGTCGGCCTGCAAAAACGCCCGGAAGGAGTTGACCTGCACTTCGGTCAGGTTGGGCAGCGTGATCACTTCGGTGATCTCACCGAACCGCTCGATGCGCGGCTTGACGTTCGATAGACTCATTCCCACCTCGCGCTCCCTGGTTGAGTTCCTGCGGCCTTTCGGGGCGGATAAAAAGGCGCAGTCGAGACCGCAGCTCTGGTGGCTGCGTCTCGCAGAAAAGCTTTAATTGTGGAGACCGCTTGCCTTCAAAAATCTCCTGCCCAACCCATCATGGTCGGCCACAGGAGAGTCTACGCCTTATGGGGGGCGCTGTCAACTTAGAGGGGCAAAGCTTTGAAGCGGAGCATAGCATCTCACAGAGGCAGGTGCTGAAGCGGGCCGAGCGCCAGGCCTTTCGGCCGGGCGACGTGAACCTCCCCGGCCTGCATCTGCCCTCCCGGCTCCTGTACCCCTCCGGCGCGCTTCAGATCGTGTTCCTGATTCACGCGGTCGCGATGCGGCGCAACTTCTACTGGATTTTTATCCTGCTCATCGGTTCCTACCTGGCCCTGCTCGCCTACCTGATTCTGGAATTCCTGCCCGAACTGCGCGGTGGAGGAAGGCGGGTTGGAGCCGCCCTGCGAGGTGGCCTGGAGGCGATCAAGCCCCTGGAAACGCGCATCCGGGAAGCCCGTGAACGCCTCACGGACAAGCGACACCCTGGCCTACCGCACGGACCCCGCCGCCCTGCAGGCCCGGGCCGGACGGCCTGAGGAGGCGCAGTTCACCTGGCAACCCCTGCTCTCGGGCATCTGCGCGGATGATCCGGTGGTGTTGCTCACCAGCGCCGGGCTGGAGCTGGGTCGTGGCAACGCCGCTGGAGCCGAAGCGTACTTGCGGCAGGTGGACCTGCGGACGAGCGCAGCCGCGCGCACCCGGGCCCTGACGCTGATCGCCCAGGCGCAGGAGATCCAGGGCAAGACTGCTGGGGCCGATGCCTCCTACCGTGCGGCCATGGCGGCGACGACGGAAGAACCCCGCGCCCGTTACGCCGCCTTCCTCCTTCACCAGGGGAAGCGCGAGGAGGCTGCTGGACAGCTTGAAGCCCCGGAGAACGCTGAGCGCCGCGCCACCGGTCTGTACCGCAAGTAGGCGCGCGAGTGGTTCCAAATGGCGGCTGGGTTGAGGCGGGAGTCGCGGTGAGCCGGAAGTGGTGACCTCCCGGGTGATCCTCGCCAACGACGGACAAGCCCCGGCCGAAACCCTGGCGTTCGTTTATTTCAACCCCTCTGGTGTTGCGGCTCAACCCGAGCGAGCAGGAAAAACGGTGACACAGGGGCGTGGGATCACCGGAGTGAAGGGGAGATGGCGGATGATCTGGAGGCCGTATGAGGACCTGCCTTGCTCTCCCTTCTCTCCGGCGTTTCGGCTGGGTGCGGCGACGGCCTGGCAGAACTCTATTCGAACTCTATTCTGGGCCGCGTGCCGTCCTGCTCCTGCCAGACGCCGGGCAAAACAGCCCCTTTGCCCCGCAGTGGGTGGGATGTCCTCCGCCTGCTGACGATCAGGGCAAAGGGTGGGAAATGCCTGAAAACCGTCCACCTGTGCTCCACATAGAGGGGTATGTGGGGCGTGCTGTAATTTCATCGGTACCTTTTATGGGCTGCTCCGCTCGCGTCATACAGCAAAAACCCCCGCCTCTTGGCGGGGGCTTTATCGGTTGTGATGCTTACCAGCGGTCGTTGTCGCGGCGCTGGGGACGGTCGCCGTAGGCAGGAGCCGGGGCGGCCTTCGTCACGACGATGTTCTTGGCCTGAGGGCCCTTGCCACGTTGACCGGGTTCGATTTCGAACTCGACCTCGTCGCCTTCATTGAGCTTCTTGAAGCCCTGAGCCTGGATGGCGCTGAAGTGCGCGAACACGTCGGCACTGCCTTCCGTCTCGATAAATCCGAAGCCTTTTTCCGCATTAAACCACTTCACTCGACCTACAGCCATCTTAACTCCTCATGAGTGTTCCACGCAAAAAGAAACGCGGGGTGTTTACCGCGTCTCACTTGAGGATCTGCTGGAAAACTCTGGTCCCAATATGCCCGGCCGGCAGGACGCCCATAGTAAGATACGCACAATTCATTGTGGGTGAAGAGACAGCAAAAACCCCCGCCGGATGGCGGGGGCTGCACTCCCGGTGGGAAAAAGCCTTACTTGACTTCGACGCGCGCGCCCGCGCCTTCGAGCTGCGCCTTGAGCTTGTCGGCGTCGTCCTTGCTGACGCCTTCCTTGATCGGGCCGCCCTTCTCGCTGAGGTCCTTGGCTTCCTTCAGACCCAGGCCGGTGATGGCGCGGATTTCCTTAATGACGTTGATCTTGCTGGAGCCCGCGTCAACGAGGATCACGTCGAACTCGGTCTTCTCTTCGACGACGGCAGCGGGGCCAGCAGCGGGGCCAGCGGCCACAGCGGCGGTTACGCCCCAGGTTTCTTTGAGGCCGTCGATGAGGTCGGCGAGTTCCATGATGGTGAGGGTGCTGAGCTGGTCGATCAGAGCCTGTTTGTCGTAAGCCATGGTGAGGTCCTCCGGTACTTGGATTGGTGGAAAGGGTTGAAAGTGGGGTTAAGCCGAAGCTTCGGCACTGGCTTCGCTGGCGCTGGCGTCGCCGCCGCCGAGCTTGGCCTGGTACGCTTCGAGAATTCCGACGAAGTTGCTGAGGTGGGCGCTGAGCACACCGACCACTTCGGCCTGAAGGCTCTGCTTGCTGCCGAGGCTCGCCAGACGAGCGATCACGGCCACATCCACGCGGTTGCCCTCGACGAGGCCGCCCTTCATTGCGGGAATGCCCTTATCGTTGCCCTTGGCCGCGTCGCTGAGCGCTTTGGCGACCCCAGCGGGATCTTCGTGGGCCAGCACGAGGGCGCTGGGGCCTTTCAGGGCGTCGCTGAATTCACGGCCCGACTCCTGAAGGGCGAGGTTGATCAGGGTGTTCTTGGCAACGATGAGCTGCCCACCCTTCTCGCGGATGTCCTGACGCAGCTTGCTGAGCTGTCCGGCGGTCAGACCTTGGTAATCGACGACGTAAAACGTCTCGACGCCCGTGAGGCTGCCGCGCAGGCTGGTCAGATCCTGCTGGTTCTTTTCGTTCGCCACGCTGTGACCTCCTGAGTGGTGAACAAGTCCAGGTACGCGTTTGCGCCCTGGCAACTCGGCGGGATGTTTAAACCTGGCAAGGGTCCCCGCTGTCTACGATTGCCGAGAATTGAAAGGTGCAAAGCGCACCGGGGTGCCGTAGGGCAGGAGAGAGGTGCAGACCGTGAAGCGTGAACCCCTCCCTGGAGAAAAATTACGCCTGGGCCGACGCGCTCAGCGTGAGGGGAATGCTCGGCCCCATCGTGCTGGTCAGGTAGGCGCTGCGCAGGTACACGCCCTTGGCGCTGCCAGGTTTGGCGGCCTCCAGCGCGCTGATCAGGGCCTGGTAGTTGGCGCTGAGGTTGCCGGAGTCGAAGCTGGCCTTACCGATGGGCGCGTGAACCACGCCGGTCTTGTCGTTGCGGAACTCGATACGTCCGGCCTTGAGGCCGCGCACCATGCCCGACACGTCGGGACCGACGGTGCCGCTCTTGGGGTTGGGCAGCAGGCCACGCGGTCCGAGAAGACGCGCGAGCTTCTGGCCGACCTGGGCCATCATGTCTGGCGTTGCCACCACGGCGTCGAACTCCATGAAACCGCCGGCGATGCGCTCGATCAGCTCTTCCGCGCCAACCACGTCCGCGCCAGCGGCCTCGGCGGCGGCCACGTTGTCACCCTTGGTGATCACGGCCACGCGTACGCTGCGGCCGGTGCCGTGGGGCAGCGCCACCGTGCCGCGCACGTTCTGGTCGCTCTTGCGGGGATCGATGCCCAGGCGGAAGTGAACTTCCACGGTCTCGTCGAACTTGGCGGTCGCCAGTTCTTTGACCAGGTTGGTGGCTTCCTCGATGGTGTACTGCTTGTTGCGGTCCACCTTGCCCAGCAGGGCGTTGTAGCGCTTGCCGTGCTTAGGCATTCGGGGCCCCCTCGATGGTGACGCCCATGGAGCGCGCGGTGCCGGCGACCGTGTTCGCGGCGGCTTCGACGCTGCCAGCGTTCAGGTCAGGCATCTTGGTCCGGGCGATTTCCAGCACCTGGTCCCAGTTCAGCTTGCCGACCTTGGCCTTGTTCGGCGTTGCGCTGCCTTTGCTCAGGCCCGCAGCTTTGCGGATCAGGTAGCTCATGGGCGGGGTCTTGGTGATGAAGGTAAAGGAGCGGTCCGCGTAGATGGTGATCTCCACGGGAATGATCGCGTCCCCCTTGTCGGCGGTCTGGGCGTTGAACGCCTTGGTGAACTCCATGATGTTCGCGCCGTACTGACCGAGCGCGGGACCAACGGGCGGGGCCGGCGTGGCCTTGCCCGCAGGAAGCTGGAGCTTCACGAGCCCTGTGACTTTCTTCATGCGTTTCCTCCTTAGCTCCCCCAGTTCTTGAACGGCAAACAGGGGTGCTGGCGCTAAGTTCTGCCGCGCCCGCCTGTAAGGCGCGGCGTGGCAGCAACTTTTCCAGTGTACAGGGCCGGGCGGCTTCTGCCTAGCCCAGCCCTGCGGGGTTTACTTGCTGACCTGCGCGAAGTCGAGCTCCACTGGCGTCTCGCGGCCGAAGATGCTGACGAGCACCTTGACTTTGGCCTGGGGCGCGTTGACCTCGCTGACCACACCGCTGAAATCGGCAAAGGGTCCGCTGGTAACGCGCACCATGTCGCCCGGCTTAAGGTCCACTTTGACTTTTGGGGCGGGCTCCTCCGCAGTTTGTGCGGCCACACCCACCGAGGCGAGCAGGCGCTGCACCTCATCCTGCGAGAGGGGCACCGGGCGTGTGGCGGTGCCGACAAAGCCCGTCACCCCGTTGGTCCCGCGCACCACTTCCCAGGACTCGCCAAGTTCACCCGGCGCGTCATCGTCTTCCACGTCCATCTGGACGAAAACGTAGCCGGGAAAAAGCTTGCGCTCGACCTCGACCTTCTTCCCGCCTTCTTGCAGTTCGACGGCCTTTTCGCTGGGCTGCAGCACCTGGAAGATCTTGGTGCGGAGCATGCCCAGCTTCTTGGCGCGCTCCATCAGGTGCTGCTCCACGCGGTCTTCCTGACCCACATAGGTGTGAACGGCGTACCACTCGATGCTCAACGCAGCACCGCCTTCACCAATGCGCCAAATACCGCGTCCAGCGCAAACACGATCAGGGTCAGCGCCACGACGTAGATCAGCACCGCCTGCGTGCCCTCGATGACCTCCTGGCGGCTCGGCCAGGTCACGCGGGCCAGCTCGGCGCGCGAGTCTTTCAAGTACTGAAACAGATTCATGCGCTCACCTTGCCCGTCCCATCATCTCGAAAAAGAAGGTTCACCGTTCACCGGGTATCCTTCCCGGTAGGCAGGATCAGACCTTCTTCTCCTTGAAGACGACGTGCTTTTTCGCCACGGGGTCGTACTTGCGCAGTTCCATCTTGGCCTGCGTGTTCCGGCGGTTCTTGGTGGTCGTGTAGTAAAAGCCCGTGCCAGCGGTGCTTTCCATCTTCACGATGATGCGCGGTCCGTCCTTCGCCATGATTCCTGCTCCTTTCGCGCCGCCTTCGCTCCGGTGAGCTCGGGGGAGGCGCTCCCAGCCCTTCGCCCCTCGGACGCAGTCGCTGGTAAAAGCCCGCCTTGTGGCGGGCAACATTCCGATTATAGGCAGTTTGGCGAGAGGTGTCCACCCTGAGGGCGCCACCTTCCAGCCCGCTGGGAAAGCCGACGATGCCCAGGCCATTTTTCCGCCACTCGTACTTGGCCAGCTCTTGCGGCGATTTCCTGCTGGTCCTGTTGTGCAGGTCACCGCGGTCTGTACCAGATCGGCCGTCGGCAGGAAGATCTGCCGCGCGCCGGGCAGGGGCGGGAAGAGGGCCGACGTTACGCGCCGTATACCGTCACCCGGTTGAAGCGTCGTCGCCGCTCCCTACAACCGCGTGGTCAGCGGCGCGCCCTCGGAGGCGCAGAACATCAGCGGCATCCGGGGAGACGCCACGCCAGCTGCTTCGGCCCGGGCCGAAGACTGCCCCCATTCCCTTGGGGAGCTATGGACGGGGCCTCCCGGCGCAGCGGTTCCCGCGAAGAAGAGGGGCTGGCGTTTGGGAAGCGCCCTCAGGTGAAACCGGTCTCGGCCCTCCGCTTCGCCATGACCGGGCGTATGCCCAGAGGCAATGAAAAAGGGGAGACCTCGCGGCCTCCCCAGCGGACAGCATTGCTGTCACCCAAGTATTACTCCAGGACCTTGGCGACGACGCCAGCGCCGACGGTGCGTCCACCTTCGCGGATGGCGAAGCGCAGACCTTCTTCCATGGCGATGGGCTTGATCAGTTCCACCGTGAAGGTCACGTTGTCGCCGGGCATCACCATTTCCACGCCCTCGGCCAGTTCCACCACGCCGGTGACGTCCGTCGTGCGGAAGTAGAACTGCGGACGGTAGCCGCCGAAGAACGCGCTGTGACGGCCACCCTCGTCCTTGCTCAAGACGTACACGCTGGCCTCGAACTTGGTGTGGGGCTTGATGCTGCCGGGCTTGGCCAGCACCTGGCCGCGCTCCACGTCGTCGCGAGCGACGCCGCGCAGCAGCACACCGACGTTGTCGCCGGCCATGCCCTGATCGAGCAGCTTGCGGTGCATTTCGATGCCCGTGACGGTGGTCTTGCGGGTGTCGGTCAGGCCGATGATTTCGACTTCGTCCTGAACCTTGACGACGCCGCGCTCAACGCGGCCGGTGGCGACGGTCCCGCGGCCGGTGATGGTGAAGACGTCTTCGACGGGCATCAAAAAGGCCTTGTCGGTGGCGCGCTCGGGGGTGGGGATGTAGGAGTCCACGGCGTCGAGCAGTTCCCAGATCTTGTCCACCCACTGGTTTTCACCGCGGGCGGTCTTGGGGTTGCTCTGGAGGGCTTCGAGGGCCTGGAGGGCGCTGCCCTTGACGACGGGAAGGTCGTCGCCGGGGAACTCGTACTTGCTCAGCAGTTCGCGGACTTCCATCTCGACGAGCTCGAGGAGTTCTTCGTCGTCGACCATGTCGACCTTGTTCATAAAGACGACGATGTAGGGCACGCCGACCTGACGCGCGAGGAGGATGTGCTCGCGGGTCTGGGGCATGGGGCCGTCCGCCGAGGAGACGACGAGGATGGCGCCGTCCATCTGGGCCGCACCCGTGATCATGTTTTTGACGTAGTCGGCGTGGCCGGGGCAGTCAACGTGGGAGTAGTGACGGGTGGGGGTGTTGTACTCGACGTGGGCGGTGTTGATGGTGATGCCACGGGCTTTTTCTTCGGGGGCCTTGTCGATCTGGTCGTAGGCGAGCTTTTCGACGGTCGGGTCCGAAGCGGCGGCGGTGAAGGTGATCGCGGCCGTGAGGGTGGTCTTCCCGTGGTCCACGTGCCCGATCGTTCCCACGTTCACGTGGGGCTTCGTCCGCTCAAACGTTCCTTTTGCCATGTGGATTCCTCCTTGAATGGTGTTCCCCGGTCTGTCAGCAGCTCCCGGAGAATCTGGCCCCAACAGCATACCTACGCGGAGCCTGCTGTGATGGCCCGTACATGAGAATACGGCCCGCATAAAGCGGGCCGACTCTCGAATGGAGCTTCTGGTCGGGATTGAACCGACGACCTCTCCCTTACCAAGGGAGTGCTCTACCACTGAGCTACAGAAGCGTGGGGAAGAAAAGCGGGAAACGAGACTCGAACTCGCGACATTCAGCTTGGGAAGCTGACGCTCTACCAACTGAGCTATTCCCGCGTGTGGTGGGCAGGGGCGGATTCGAACCGCCGTACACGTACGTGAACAGATTTACAGTCTGTCGCCTTTAACCACTCGGCCACCTACCCATATTATGTCGGCCCCTATCGTCTCGGCCCGGATTGTGGTGGCGTGTGGCGCGCCACTTGGAGCCACCCAGGAGAATCGAACTCCCAACCTTCCGATTACAAGTCGGGTGCTCTACCAGTTGAGCTAGGGTGGCACCTCTCCCGCTGGAAGGCGGAGAAAATCTCTGCCTCTGGGGTTCGGAAGTTTCGCGCTCTCGCGGTCACTTCCGGCTGTGAATAGTAGCACCGGCCCCCAAGGGTGTCAACACGGCGTTGATGCCTCCTCCCGCTTCCCCCGCCCCTCTTTCCTGCCTCTGGGGTGGGTGGGGGGTTCGGCACCCTTAAGCAGACCTTGAGGCGTGCATTTTTGCCTCACACTCCGCCATTACGCGCATTCTCCGCTCCGCCAGCGCGCGTACACTGGCGAGGCTTCGGGCACAGGCCTTTTCCGGTCCTGCGCCCTGATCTTTCCTGCGTTTCCCCGCCTCTTTCCCCTTCATTTGAGGTGAAGTGCCTTGGACAGCTTAAGAACGCTCTGGCCCTACCTGAGCATGCACCGGCGGCAATACCTGATCGGCATTGTGGCCGTCATCATCGCCAACAGCGTCAATCTCCTGCCCGCCTTCTTTATTCGCCTGACCATCGACGGACTGACGCGGGCCACCGACAACAGCGCGCGGACCGTGGGCATCACCCTGCCGCAGGTGGGCCTCTACGCCCTGGGTACGGTGCTGGCTTCGCTGACGGCGGGGGCCCTGATGCTGGTGATGCGCCGGCAGATCGTAATTGCCTCTCGGCAGACCGAGTACGAAATCCGGCGCGACATCTACGGCAACCTGCAGACGCTGGACAAGAAGTTCTACGACCGCTCCCGCACAGGCGACATCATGAACCGCCTGACGGGGGACCTGAACGCCGTGCGCGAAATGCTGGGCTTCGGGCTGTGGCAGGTGGCGAACATCACGTCGGGGTTTGCCACTGCCTTTGCGGTCATGTTCAGCCTGAGCTGGCAACTGACGCTGGTGGTGATCACGGTGATGCCCGTGATCGTGGGCCTGCTGTACTACCTGGCGCGCCTGATCAACCTGCGGCACACCAAGGTGCAGGAGCAGAATAGCCTCATCGCTGCCAAGGCGCAGGAAAACTTCAGCGGGGCGCGCGTGGTCAAGGGTTACGCCATCGAGGACCGCGAGATTGAGGACTACCGCGCGATGAACCTCGAACTCTTGCGGCGCAACGTCGCCCTGACGAAGGTGGATGGACCACTCCGGGCCGTGATGAGCCTCTTGATCGGCCTGACATTCGGTGTGATCTTGCTGCTCAGCGGACGGCTGATCCTTTTCCCCGAAGCGGGCAACGCCTTTACCATCGGGAAATTTGTGCAGTTTGTCGCCACCCTGGACCGCCTGGCCTGGCCCATGATGATGATCGGCTGGATCACGGGGGTCACGCAGCGCGGCCTGTCTTCCTGGCTGCGCCTGCGTGAGCTGCTCGACGCCCGCCCCCAGGTCCATGACGCGCCAGGGCGTACAGAGCCTTCTATCCGCAGGCTGCGCGGCGAGCTGAGCCTGGAGAACGTGACGCTGCGTTACGGTGAGGCCAACGTGTTGGACGGCGTGAACCTCCATATTCCTGCCGGTACGTTCCTGGGCATCACCGGGCCGACGGGCAGCGGCAAGACCGTGCTGGGCCAGCTCATCACGCGGAGCATGGATCCGACGGGCGGTGTGGTGCGCATTGATGGGCACGACATTCGGCACATTCCCCTGCGGGTGCTGCGCGACCATATCGCCGTGGTGCCGCAGGAACCCTTCCTGTTCAGCGACACCATCGCCAACAACATTGCCTTTGGGCTGGAAAGCCGGGAACTGCCCCCCGTTCCCACGCGTGTGGGCGTCTCCACCGTTCCCGTTCCGCCGGAAATCCCCCAGCAGCCCGATCTGGAGCGGGTGCGGAACGCGGCGCGGCTCGCTGGGCTGGCCGGAGATGTGGACGAGTTTCCCCTGGGATACGACACCATGCTGGGCGAGCGCGGCGTGACCTTATCGGGTGGCCAGCGGCAGCGCACGGCGATTGCCCGCGCCATCGTGCGCGAACCCGCCGTCCTGATTCTCGACGACAGCTTGTCTGCGGTGGACACCGAGACCGAGCGCCGCATTCTGGACGGGCTGCGCGAAGTCACGAAGGGCCGCACCGTCATCCTGATTGCCCACCGGGTCAGCACCTTGCGGCACACCGATCAAATCGTGGTGCTGGATCACGGGCGCGTGATCGAACAGGGCACGCACGACGACCTGCTTGCGGCGGGCGGGCACTACGCAGGCCTGGAACGCCTGCAGCGCTTGGCCTCAGACCTCGACAACGACGATGAGCCGGTGCGTGACCCAGAAGACGCGGCCGATGAACTCGAACGCCACTCTCCCCAGGAGGCCGTGAAGTGACGGTGCCCGATTCCAACGACGCCTTTAAAAAAGCCTTTGACCTGAAGCTGACCCTCCGCATCCTGACCTACCTGCGGCCCTACGTACCGCTGGTGGTGACCGCACTGACAGTCGCGTTGCTGCTTGCCGTCCTTTCACCGCTGCCCACGCTGGTGCAAAAGCACGCCATTGACACCTACCTCACACCTTTTGTGCGGAATCCGGGGCTGAACGCAGAGACGCTCTACCACGGTCTGACGCTGGCCGCGCTGGGTTATATGGGCCTGAAAGGGCTGGAGTTCGTGCTGAACTACGCCTCCACGCTCGCCATCGGGTACCTCGGCCAGAACGTGTTGCGCGACATCCGCGCCGACGTGTTTTCCAAGTTGCAGCGCCTGCACCTGGCCTTTTTCGATCAGAACCCGGTGGGACGGCTGATCACCCGCGTGACGAGCGACGTGGACGCCATCAACCAGTTCATTACGGGGGGGTTGATCAGCATGATCACGAGCAGCTTCCTGATCCTGGTGTACATGGGCTTCATGCTGCGGCTGAACTGGAAGCTGGCCTTGATTAGCTTCACGGTGCTGCCGGTGCTGTTCCTCGCCACCAACTTCTTCCGCGCGCGGTTGCGCGACGCTTTTCGGGTCACGCGGATTCAACAGGCCATCGTCAACAGCCGCCTGAACGAGAACATCACCGGGATGCTGACCGTGCAGCTGTTCGGGCGTGAGGCCCGCACCGCTTTCGACTTCGATCACACCAACCGGGCGCTGCTGAACGCCAACATCAACAGCGTCCGCTGGTTCTCGCTGTTCATGCCCACGGTGGCAATTCTGGGACAGGTGGCCGTGGCGCTCGTGCTGTACTTCGCCTCCCGGCAACTGCTGGGGGCGGACGCGGTGGAGAGCGGCGTGGCGGGGGCCGTCACCGTGGGTACCCTGTTCGCTTTCGTGCAGTGGACGCAACAGCTGTTTCAACCCATCCAGGACCTCGCCGACGTGTTCAATAACCTGCAGGCGGCGATGGCGAGCAGCGAGCGCATTTTCGAGGTGCTGGACACCGAGGAGAAGATCGCGGACAAGCCGGATGCCCAGAAGCTGGGGAACTTCGAGGGCCGGGTGGACTTCGAGAACGTGTGGTTTGCCTATGACCAGACGGTCACGGCAGAGGCCCCCGAGACGGACGACCGCTGGATTCTGCGCGGCATTGACCTGCACATTCAGCCCGGAGAGAGCGTGGCCTTTGTGGGCGCGACGGGCGCGGGCAAGACGAGCGTAACGGCGCTGGTGAGCCGCTTCTACGACGTGCAGCGCGGCGCGGTGAAGGTGGACAGCGTAGATGTGCGCGATCTGGCGCAACATGACCTGAGAAAACACGTCGGCGTGGTACTGCAAGACGTCTTTCTCTTTGCGGGCACCATCGAGAGCAACCTGACGCTGAACAACCCTGACATTCCCCACTCGCGGGTGGTGGAGGCGTGCCGTTATGTGGGCGTCCACGACTACGTCCTCTCGCTGCCCGAGGGCTACAACACCGAGGTGCGCGAGCGCGGGGCAACGCTTTCCACTGGGCAGAAGCAGCTCCTCGCCTTTGCCCGCGCGTTGATCCAGAACCCGGACATCCTGCTCGTGCTCGATGAGGCCACCGCCAACGTGGACACCGAGGCCGAGATTCGCATTCAGCAGGCGCTGCAAAAGGTCATGCGGGGGCGCACCAGTATCATCATCGCCCACCGCCTGTCAACCATCGAGAATTGCGACCGCATCGTGGTGATGCGCCGGGGCCGTGTGGTGGAGCAGGGCAGCCACCGGGAACTGCTGGACAAGGGCGGGTATTACGCGCGGCTGCACCGGTTGCAATACGCGCAGGGGGAAGCGGCGGACTGAAACGGTCGGAGGGCGGTGGGGGAGACTTCGCCGCCCGCCCTTCTGGCTCCGGCCTGACCTTCTGATGACAACCCAGTGACGCGCGGCTGACACTTCGCCCGCAACCTGTCAGGCATGAAGAAGACTTTCCTCCTGGGCCTGGCCCTGGTTGCAACCACCGCGAGCGCGCAGAGCCTGACAGGCGCGGGCGCGTCCTTCCCCTTCCCCCTGTATTCCAAGATGTTCGCCGAGTACAAGAAGTCGGCGGGTGTGGACGTGAACTACCAGTCGGTGGGCAGCGGCGCAGGTCAGAAGCAGATCACCGAGCGCACCGTGGACTTCGCGGGCAGCGACAACCCCATGAGCGATGATGCGCTGAAGGCCGCGCCCGCACCCCTGCTGCACGTGCCCATGGCAATTGGGGCCGTGGTGCCTGCCTACAACCTGCCTGGCGTGACCCAGCCCCTGAAGTTCACGGGTAAGGTGCTGGCCGACATCTACTTGGGCAAGATCAAGACCTGGGGCGACAAGGCGATCACGGCGCTCAACCCCGGCGTGACCATTCCCCCGCTGCCTATGACTGTGGCCCGGCGCAGCGACGGCTCGGGCACCACCTACGTCTTCTCGGACTACCTGGGCAAGGTTTCCTCCGAGTGGAAGAGCAAGGTGGGCGTGGGCAACAGCCTCCAGTGGCCCGTGGGCACCGGAGCCAAGGGCAACGACGGCGTGGCGGGAATCGTGAAGAGCACCCCCGGCGCGCTGGGCTATGTGGAGCTGGTGTACGCCAAGCAGAACAAGCTGACGTTCGGCAGCGTGCAAAACCGCGCTGGGAAGTTTGTCTTGGCCGACAACGGCCCCGCTGCCGCGGCAGCCAAGGGCGTGGTCATTCCCAGTGATACCCGCGTGAGCATCACCAACAGCGCGAACGCCGACGCCTACCCCATCGCCAGCTTCACCTACGTGATCTTCTACCAGGACCAGAAGTACGGGAGCCGCACCGAGGCGCAGGCCAAGACCCTGAAAAACCTGCTGACATGGATGGTTACTTCCGGGCAGGAGTACAACGAGCCGCTGGACTACGCCAAGCTGCCCTCCAACGTGGCGGCCAAGGCCAAGAGCATCATCGGCAAGCTGAACTACGGCGGCAAGAAGCTCTGACCTTCTGGGGGAGAGGATGAATGGCGCGAGGTCGCCACTTCTCTCCCCACCCCAACTTCTGAACTTCCATGTGGGCGGCCCTCCGAGGTGGGGGCCGTTCTCCTTGGCCTGCGCGAGCTGACCTGCTCCTGACGGTTGCCCTGTGAACTGGGGGAAGTTCGCCTCCGAGAGGTCATGACACTATGAGCAAACCCGCCCAACGTCTCCCCTTACGCACCTCGCTGTCCAGCGCCAGCGACCGCGTGTTCCAGATCCTGATTCTCGCGCTCGCCTCGGTCATCGTGCTCGTGTTTTTGCTGAGTGTCTTTCAGCTGACCCGCGAGTCCTGGCCTGCCCTGCAGAAATTTGGGCTGGAGTTCTTTACCCAGCGCACCTGGAACCCTGTGGCGGGCACCTACGGAGCTGCGACCATGATCGTGGGTACGCTGGTGACCAGCCTGGTGGCGCTCGCCATCAGCGTGCCCCTTGCCATCGCCTCAGCGCTCTTCGTCGCCGAGTACGCGCCGAAGTGGTTGGCAAACCCGGTGGGCTACCTGATTGAGTTGCTGGCCGCCGTGCCCAGCGTGGTGTACGGACTTTGGGCGCTGTTTGTGATTGCTCCAGTGCTGGGCAGGTGGCAGACGGCCTATTTCCTGAATCCAGGCAACGCCGCCACCATCACAAAGTGCAATGCGCTGTGGGCCGAGCAGACGACCAACCTGCAGTGTTTTTTCGTGCCCTCGGGGGCAGGCGGGCGCGGCCTGGCCCTGGCCGTCATCATCCTGACCGTGATGATCCTGCCCTATACGGCTTCGGTGGCACGAGACGTGATCCGCCTCGTGCCGCAGGACCAGCGCGAAGCGATGTATGCCCTCGGTGCGACGAAGTGGGAAGTGATCTCGCGCGCCATCTTGCCCTATGCCCGCGCCGGAATTCTGGGTGGCGTGATTCTGGCCCTGGGCCGCGCCCTCGGCGAGACGCTGGCGGTGGCGATGGTGATCGGCGACAGCCAGGAAATCCTGAAGAGCCTGTGGGGCAACGCGAGCACGATGGCGTCGGTGATCGCCAACCAGTTCGGAGACGCGCAGGAAACGCTGCACCGCTCCAGCGTGGTCACGCTCGGCCTGAGCCTCTTTTTTCTGAGCGTGGTCGTGAACTACGCGGCCCGACTGATCATCGCGCGCCTGACGCCGAAAGGCATTCAATGATGCGGACCGCTGCCGCCACTTCCACCCGCCCCCGCGCCGCCCTCAGTCCAGCCCGGCGCCTGAAGAACATGGCGATGGGCGGCCTGATCCTGCTCGCCACGCTGCTGGTGGTTGCGCCCCTGATCCTGATTTTCGTGTACCTGCTGCGCGAGGGCGTGGGCGCGATGAACCTCGACTTCTTCACCAAGACTCCCGCTCCCGAAGGCGAGACGGGTGGCGGCCTGCTCAACGCCATTCTGGGCAGCCTGGAAATGCTGACGATGGCGAGCGTGATTGGCGTTCTCGTCGGTGTGGCGGGCGGAATTTTCCTGGCCGAATACCCCAAGCACCCGCTGATGCCCACCATCCGTATGATCAGCGACGTGCTGGCGGGCATTCCGGCCATCGTCATGGGCCTCGTCGCTTACGGTCTGATTGTGCTGAAATTCGGCTTCTCAGGCCTGGCGGGCGGGCTGGCGCTGGGCTTCCTGATGATTCCCATTGTGGTCCGCACCACTGAGGAAGTGCTCAAGCTCGTGCCCAAGACGGTGCGTGAGGCGGGGCTGGCGCTGGGTCTGCCCCAGTGGCTCGTGACCCTGCGGATCGTGCTGCCCGCCGCCGCCGGGGGCATCGTGACCGGCGTGATGCTCGCGCTGGCCCGCGTCGCTGGAGAGGCTGCGCCCCTGCTGTTCACCGCCTTCGGCAACCCGCAGGTCAACTTCGATCCCACCAAGCCGATGAGCGCTCTGCCGATGGAGATTTTCCGCGGAGCCACCAGCGCCTACGAGGAAAACCAGCGGATGGCGAAGGCTGGAGCGCTGCTGCTGATCACGCTGATTTTTGTCACGAGCCTGTTGGCCCGCCGCTTCAGCCGCCGTAAGTAGGCAGCCGGCCGTCAGCAGTCAGCAAAACCCTTCCCCAGAGCTGACGGCCCACCGCTGACAGCTTTCCCCAAAGGAGCTTCATGACCCCTCTTCTCAGCGCCAGCGACGTCAGCATCTTTTATGGTGAGAAACAGGCTGTGCGAAACGTCCATCTCAACGTCAACCGTGGCACCGTGAATGCCCTGATCGGCCCTTCCGGCTGCGGCAAGACCACTTTTCTGCGGGCAATCAACCGCATGCATGACCTGACGCCCGGCGCGCGGGTAACGGGTACCATCCTGCTGGACGGTGAGGACGTGTACGGCTCGGGCGTGGACCCCGTGTCTATGCGCCGCCGCGTGGGTATGGTCTTTCAGAAGCCCAATCCCTTTCCCACCATGAGCGTGTTCGACAACGTGGTGAGCGGCCTGAAGCTCGCGGGCATCCGCGACGGCAAGCGCCTGATGGAAGTCGCAGAGCGTTCCCTGCGTGGCGCGGCGCTGTGGGATGAGGTCAAAGACCGACTCAAAACCCCGGCGACGGGTCTGTCGGGCGGTCAGCAGCAGCGCCTGTGCATTGCGCGCGCGCTGGCGGTAGAACCCGAAATTCTGCTGATGGACGAGCCGACTTCGGCGCTTGACCCCGCCAGCACCGCCAAGATCGAGGACCTGATGACGGACCTGAAAAAGGTCACCACCATTATCATCGTCACGCACAACATGCACCAGGCGGCGCGCGTGTCCGATACCACCTCGTTCTTTCTGAACGGCGATCTGGTGGAGCACGGCCAGACGGACCGTATCTTTACCAGCCCAGGTGACGAGCGGACCGAGGCGTATGTGACGGGCCGCTTCGGCTGAGAGGAAGAGGAAAGGGGAAGGGGGCCGCACGGGAATCGTCCCGGTGCGGCCCTCGTTCAGACGTGGACCTCAACTTTGTACAGCGCCCGTAAACTGGCGGTTACGGGGCCGCTTTGCCCGTTGCAGGCCTCCCTCCTCATCCCTGGATACGCGGGGCCCTCCCTCCTGCGAAACTGTGCCTGTCCCGCGAGGGGAGAGGGTCAGGGGCGTCCCGCCTTACTTCCCGGCCCGGGGCTGGAAAATTTCGTGGGGACCGTACCAGGCGTGGTTGGCATCCCCGTCAGCGGCAAACAGGCGGATCAGCACCCTGGCCTCGTCCTCGGCCACGTCCTTTACCGTGAACTGTTCGAGGTACTCGTCCACATGGGCGTAGGCGCGGTCTTCGCCATTGAGGCGGACGTGGATGTGGACGTTGCCTGCCTCGCCGCAGTCCTCGAAGCGGCGCTGAAGATTGTCCTGCCAGCGGTCATATTCGTGGGCGCTCATCAGCATGAAGCTCTGGTTGCGGTAGTCGAGCATTTTGTAACGCATGTCCCTATGCTACGCCCACACCCCCAGTGGGAGCCGCACGTTTGCCGTTACTCGTGCGGTGGCGGCTGGTCCGGTCACAGTAATCGGTGGCCGCCGCCTGGAACTCGCCCACCACGGCTCCGCGCTTAAAGGGGTCGCCGGCGCGCGCCCCCTCAGCGGCACACTCCGGCGTGAAGCGCGTTCCTTTGGGCACAGGCGTGTTTCCGATCACCAGCGGGCGCTTGGCCCCGCACACGGCGCAGTGGGGGCTGCAAAAGGAGAAGCCGGTGGGCCCGCCGCCAGGGTGGCGGGCGGTCTGTGCTCCGCCCGCCTTCACCGCCTGAACCAGGGCGTTCCAGAGGGCCAAGCTGGCGTCTGGGTCCAGCGTCCATATCTCCCCGATGAGGCGCGTGGCGTCGGGGTTGCGCGCCGTCTGGGTCTGTCATGACCCAGGGACCGAAGCCGGGGCAGCGGCGCCGCCCGTACCCCCACCCCGGCGGGCGGACGTATTCTGTCCTCCCTTTTCCTTGTCCAGAAGGGCGGGATAGCTCAGCAGGTCCTCGATGGCTGCCTTGGCCCGCTCCTCCACCTGCTTGTGCAGGGCCAGCGGCGCCCCAGGTCGGTACATGCTCGCGGTGTAGTTGGCGCGCGACAGGGCCTGGGCAAGCTGGCCCTGCAAGGTGGTGAGACGCGGCCGGCCCCGGGCGCAGCGTGTTCCAAGGTGTGTACGGCCGCTGCGGCGTGCAAGCGTATGGCGCCGTGCGCGGGGACAGGGTTCTACCGGGGACCACCCGGGCCGCCGGCCGGGCAGGGTTCCGGCAGGCAGATCAATGCCGGGGTCATGGGCGGCCTGACCCGCGTAGCCCAGTCGGCGCTGCACCTCGGTGCGGTAGGCCTTCACCTGGCCGAAGGTCACGGGCGGAACGAAACCCATGGTGGGGGGGGTCCGCCACTGCGCCGGCTTCCAGCATCTTGTCGCCCAGGGTCTGGAGGGTAAAAGCGTTCCAGGCGCAGTCCAGCTCCGAGCCCACGTGCCGCGCTGCGGCGTCGAGCATGGGGTGAATCTGCTCGTCCGCGCGGCGGTCAGCGTCCAGGGCTTCGGCGCCGGTTCACGGCGGAGGGAGGCGCGCATGCGGGCCCCCTCCACGCCTGAACACTACGGCACAGTCTTGGCGGGCCTTCCCATGGGGCACCTGCCCCTGACCTTGGCCTCACAACCGGCCATAATACTCCCCGCATGACCAACGGCCAGACCAGCACCACGCACCTGACCGCCCGCTTTCTGCGGATGCTGAGCCTGGCGCTGGAGGAACTGGACGCCGTGCGCGACGCCTTCCGCCGCGCCGAGTATGCGGGCCTGACATTGCGCGCCGGGGCCCTGGAGCGCGAGACCGACGCGCTGGAGCGCGAGATTGAGGACGCCTGCCTGCGCGCCTTTGCCGGGCCGCTCTCGCCGGACGCCCTCGCCTTTCACCTGATGGTGTTTCGCAGCCTGACCAATCTGGAGCGCGTGGGCGACTACGCCTTCGGGGTGGCGCGGGACCTCGAGGCCCTCGCCCCCCGTACCCGCAGCGCCACCCTGCAGGACGTGCTGCCGCTGGTCAACCTGCTGGTGGAGATGCTGGAAAAGCTGGCGTACGCGTTTGCGGAGCGCGACGTGCAGGCGGCCCGCCAGGTGATGCGCCTGGATGCCGAGGGGGTGGACGCCCTGTACGAACAGATGCTGCGCGCCAGCCTCACGCGGCTGCACGAGCGCCCCGACGACGTGGAGGTGGCCCTGACCGCCAACCGCATGGCCCGTAACCTGGAGCGGCTGGGCGATCACCTCGTCAACGTGGCCGAGCGGCTGGAGACGATGGTGTTGCGCGGACAGGGCCAGGTGGAGGCGCAGGCAGGATGAGGGCCCGCCTGCCCTAAGCCATCTGGCCGAGATCCCGGTCCTCACCTGGTCTGGCTAGACTGCCCGGCATGACCACCACCGAAAGGCTTGAGGCCGGAGCGCATGAACTGCCCCGCTGGCGAACCGATGACCTGTACGCGGGCCTGAACGATCCCCAGCTTTCCGCTGACCTCAAAGCGCTGGGCGGGGAAGTCCGTGCGCTGGAAGCCATCTTCGACGCTCTGGGTGTGCGCAAGGGCGGAAACGTGGCGACGCCGGAAGCGCTGGAGCAGGTGCTGGGCGCGATGAACACCCTCGTCCTGCATCTGGTTCCCGTGCGCGGCTACCTCCAAGCCTTCGTGACCACCGACAGCCGCAACGCTGCCGCTGAGCAGATGATGGGCGAACTGACCACCCTGGCCCTGCCCCTGGGGCCGTTGCGCTCGCGCCTGACCGCGTGGCTGGGCGAGGCGGACGTGGACGCGCTGCTCGCCGCATCGGAAGTGGCCCGCGCCCACGAGCACCTCCTGCGCCGCAGCACCGTGTACGCCCAGCACCAGATGACCCCGCAGGAGGAGGACCTCGCCGCGCGCTTGCGTCCCAGTGGGGCGGGCGGCTGGGCCAAGCTGCACGGCAACGTGTCCAGCCAGTTGAGCGGGGAGTACCGCGGCCAGAGGCTTCCCGTGACGGCCCTGCGCGCCCTTGCCACCGATCCGGACGAAGCGGTGCGGCGCGACGCTTTTGAAGCCGAGCTGAACGTCTGGCAGGATTGCGAAGTGGTGCTCACCGCTGCCATGAACGGCGTCAAGGGCGAGGAGGGCACCCTCGCCGTCCGCCGGGGTTTCCCTGACGCTGTGGCCCCCAGCCTGCTTACCCACGGCATCGACCGCGAGACCCTGGAGGCCATGCAGAGCGCGGTGGTGCGTTCCCTCCCCGACTTCCGCCGCTATTTCGCAGCCAAAGCCCGCGCGCTGGGCAAGGACAAGATGGACTGGTGGGACCTCTTCGCGCCGCTGGGCCGCAGTGAAACCGAGTGGACCTACGAGGCGGGGACACGCTTTGTCGAACGGCAGTTCCGGGGTTACTCGCAAAAGCTCGGAGACTACGCCGCGCGCGCCTTTCGTGAAGGCTGGATCGACGCCGGGCCGCGGGAAGGCAAGCGCGGCGGGGCCTTCTGCATGGGCTGGCGCGGCGACGAGAGCCGCATCCTCATGAACCACGATCCCAGCCTCGACAGCGTATCCACCCTCGCGCACGAACTGGGGCACGGCTACCACAACCTGCTGAAGGCGCCCAAGACGGCCCTACAGCGCGAGACGCCCATGACGCTGGCCGAAACCGCCTCCATCTTCTGCGAGACGATCATTCAGAATGCGGCGCTGGAGGGGGCGACGGGCGAGGAACGGCTCTACGTGCTGGAAACCCAACTGCTGGGGCACGCGCAGGTGGTGGTGGATATTCACTCGCGCTTCTTGTTCGAGCGGGCCGTCTTCCAGAAACGGGCCGAGCGGGACCTGACGGGGCAGGAACTGAACAACTTGATGACCTGGGCGCAGCGCGAGACGTACGGCGACGCGCTAAACACCACGCACCCCTACATGTGGGCCGTCAAGCCGCACTACTACAGCCTGGGCTTTTACAACTATCCGTACACTTTCGGCTTGCTGTTCGGGCTCGGCCTGTACGCCCAGTACCGGCAGGCCAAGGCCGAAGGCCGTGAGGCCGACTTCCAGGCCCGCTACGACGATTTGCTCTCCAGCACTGGACTGGCCGGCGCCCGCACCCTCGCTGCCCGCTTTGGCATTGATCTGCACGCGCCCGAGTTCTGGGAAGAAAGCCTGGACTTGATCCGGGGGCAAATTCGGGAGTACGAGAAGATCATTGGGTAGTGGCCGTGGACTGGGGCGAGCTCCAAGCCGAGAAGGAGGGGAGGTGGACGCCCGGGTGCGTCCACCTCCCCTCTCTGTTCCCCACCACCTAGCGAACTTTGACTTCCTGATCCAGCCACGTCAGCACCCGCTCGCGGCCGAAGGGCCATACGCCCACCTGCGCGGCGCGGGCGGCTTCCTGCATGAATTCGGGCAGGGGGCCGTTGCGGGCGGGCGCGGCGTTCCAGGTGGGGGCGTCGTCGGGGAGCCCCGCGAGTTCACGCGCTTTCTGAATCCCCACGCGCAAATCACCCAATTCGTCCACCAGGCCGAGGTTCAGGGCGTCCAGACCGCTCCAGATGCGGCCCCGACCGATCGCGTTGACGCGATCGGTGCTCAGCTTGCGGCCTTCGGCCACCCGTGAGACAAAGCGGTCGTAGACCTCGGCGATGCTCCGCTCCACGTGCGAGCGTTCCTCGTCGCTGAAGGGCCGGGCTGCCGAATACATCAGGGCACGTTCGCGGCCTACCGATTCGGGATTCAGGCCGTGGCGGGCGTTGAACTCGCGCATCACGGGCTTGCCGCTCACCACGCCGATGCTGCCGGTTAGGGTGTAAGGGCTGGCAACCACGTGTTTGGCGTGGGTCAGGACGTAGTAGCCCCCACTCGCGGCATACTCGCCCATCACGGCCACCACGGGCTTTTCCGAGGTCGCCACCTCGCGCCAGATCAGGTCCGAGGCGAGCGCCGAGCCGCCGCCACTGTCCACGTACAGCACGATGGCCTTGGTCTTGTCGTCCTTCTTGGCTCGGCGAAGCGCAGCGACGACGGTATCGGAGCCTGCCTGCGGGCCGCCCAGCAGCGGCAGGGGCAGCGGGTTGTTGCGGCTCTTGCCAGTCACGATGGCGCCGATCACGGACACCACTGCCACCCGCCCGGCTTTCGGCTGAGACGGCTTTTGCGGCATCAGCAAGTCCAGCACCGCGGCGATGGGCCGGGTACCGGGGCCGACGAGCTCGTCCTCGTAGGCCACCTGGGTAATCAGCCCGGCGTCCAGCGCCGCCTGCGCGCTCGTGAGTTCGCCCGTCAGCCATGAACGGGCCGCGTTCTCGCTCACGCCCCGCGCGTCAGCAAGGTCCAGCGCCCAGGCCGTTTCCAATCCGTTCAGGTACGCCGTGAGCTGTTCGCGGTTGGCCTCGTCCATGTGCTCCTGCGAGAAGCGGGTCAGGGCCGCCTTGTATTCCCGGATTCGCAGGTTCTCGAACTCGATGCCGTTCTTTTTCAGGAACGCGCCCAGGAAGGTGGGCTGAACCGCGAAGCCGGGGACCATCACATCCGCCGATTCGGGGGCCACAATCTCGGTGGTGCCGCTGGCCGCGAGCAGCGCCGTCATGGTGAGCTGCGGCAGATACGCGACGACGCGCTTGGCTTCTGCCAGATGCGCGAGCAGGCCCCGGATGGCGTGCGCCGTGGCGGGCGAACCCGTGAACTCCGAGATGCGGATGAGGACCCCGTGAAGCCACCCCGCCCCCCGGAGTTTCTCGATGCGCGCCTCCAGTCCCTCCAGCGTTTCCTCACGGTTCAGGAGCGCCTGGATTGGATTGCTGGGCTGCCGCGCCGCGTAGGAGCCGGTCACGTCGAGGACGATCCAGGTGGGGTGCGTCACGCCGTCGGGAAGCTTGTCCTCGAGGGTTTTCAGGAAGGGAATGTTCAGGGGAGCCATACCCCCTACGGTACGCGTCTTGAATGAGGACGGTTCCCCACCCCCCGGCGACCCAGGCGTGCGCCCATCGCCCCAGCCCGCCAGGTCAGGAGCCTCGCTGCTTCGGGGGAGAGGTGCCGCTCCGCCGCTTCTTGAAAGAGGGTCAGCCAGCGTTCCAGATGAACGCCCCGAATACCCAGCCTCGCGTGTACGTGATTCAGGTTGCCCCGCCATACCGCAGCGCCGCTCAGCACCGTTACCCAGAAGGCCGTGACCCGGTCCAGATGTGCGTCCCAGTCCTCGACGTGGACGGCAAAGATTGGACCCAGCACCTCGTCGTGCTGGATACGGGCATAGAAATCATCCAGCAGGAGGCGCAGGCCAGCTTCGCCACCTACCGTTTCGAGTGCGTCGATCTGCCGCGCGCCCTTCGGCAGCGTTCGCCCTTCCAGAAACTCGGCGAGAACCTCGGGTGGCAAGTCTACGCCCGCCCAGGCCGTGACCTGCCCCGCCTGCCACAGCAGCGGCGCTTCGCCCTGCCGCTGCACAACCTCGGCGTCGCGGGGCAACTCGGCCCACTCGTCCGCGAGGCCGGGCTGCGGCTCGGCCCGCACCTTCGCGCCCAGGACCCGGCCCAAAAGCGCTGCGCCTGCACCCCAGCCCAGCACCGGCAGTCCTCGCCGCACGGCCTGCGACACCAGCGTGAGCCGCGCCCAGCGGTCCGGGCGCGCCCGCACATCCGCGACAGGCTCACCGTCATGGGGCACGAGCAGACCCACTGCGCCGGTCAGTCCCTCCAACGTCGCCTCCTCCACCTCCAGTCCAAACTGGGGTAGGGGGGGGGTGGAGAGCAGCAGCCTGGAGGTCACCGGCCCAGGATACGGCGGTGATACTCAGCGGTGATACGCTTTCCGGATCATCCGTTCTATCCCCTCCGCTTCGGTGATTTCGCGCCTTTGTGTCACCGTTTTTCCTACTCGCTTTGCGGCGCAGCGCTGCACGTCCGCTCGGGTTGGCCCGTGATGAAGTCGCGGATTTACCCGCATCCTTATGAGGCGGTCAGACCCTTGGACCTTCAGGCCTGACAACGAAAAACCTGCCCCGAAGGACAGGCGCTCCGACGCGCAGCCTATTGCCGGAGCGTCTTGAGGTAAGCGTAGATGTCGGTAAGGTCCTCGTCGCTGAGTTGCTCGGTCGTAAAGCGCGGCATGACGGCCCCCAGTTCGCGGTCCGGGGCATGGCCCTGACGGACGGCGGCCTGGAACTGCTCGATCATCCAGGTGCCGGGGCCCTTGTCGCCGTTCAGGGCCGGACCTATGCCTCCCTTGCCATCGGGGCCGTGGCAGCCCGAGCAGGTGGCGACGAACTTCTTCTGGCCCTCGGCCGTATCGCCGCTGAGGGCGCTGGAAACCTCAGCGGCCTTGGAGTCGCTCATGCCGGGGCTGCCCGCCGCCGCCTTCTCGGTGTTGGAGGCCCCGGTCTGGCCGAGTTCAGTCTTGTCCGTGTCGTTGGAGGTGGGCGACTGGGTCTTGTCGCCGCTCACGCCCCCCGGGCTCTGCTCGGCCCCACTGTCTGTCTGGGCACCGGGGGCCACGTCAGAGTTACCGCCGGGAGCCGAGGTGGCCGCGCCCGCCACCTTGCCGGTCTGGGGGACCTCGCCGGTCACACCGGCGTTGGGGCCGCCCGCCTTGTTCTGGAGGGTTACGGTGGCGCCGTTCATGGTGGCGTTGGGGCCGTCGCCGCCGGGTGCGGCGAGGGGACGGCTCTCGCCGGCGTTCACGGCCGCCTCCTGGTTGGACACCACGCCGTCGCCCTTGGTGCCCACGGCGACGTTGCTGGTACCCGCGCCCGAGGGGGTGCTCGCGCTCTCGGCGGTGCCCTGGGCCCCGGCCTTCTCGGCCTCGTGGGGGGTGGTGGCCATGCGGTAACCCGTCAGCGAGCCGCCCAGCGTCAGCGCCAGCAGCAGCGTCATGGTGACGGCAAACGTGTTCTTCATACCCGTCACCCTACCACACGGTCAGGGGGCGTTTGACTGCGGCTGGTGGGCCTTTCTTTGGTGTTTCGGTCGGGGAATTCCCATACGTTCTGCGGTCGGTTCGTTATCCTCTCCCCATGTCCGCCGTGCCCCTCCGCCTCGCCTCGCTGACCTCCTCGAACTCGGACATTCTCGCCGCGCTGGGGGTCAGCGGCTGGATGGTCGCCGCCGACAGCCACAGTGACGCGCCGGGGATGGACGGGGCCGTGCGGCTGGGTCCTGACCTGAATATCGACGTGGAAGCGCTGCGAAAGTTACGGCCGGACCTCGTGCTGGGCAGCCTGAGCGTGCCTGGCATGGCGCGGGTGGTGGAGGCGGTCCGGGCGGCGGGCCTGCCCCTGCTCGTCCTCGATCCCGTAAGCGTGCCGGCCACCCTGGGCAGCATCCGCGAGATTGGGAGGGCCATCGGCTTGGAGGGCCACGCCGATGAAATCGCCGCCTTGCTGGAGCGCGAACTGCACGCCCTGGCCCGCAGCTACCCCCGTCCTCCGCGCGTCCTGGTGGAGTGGTGGCCCAGGCCCATCATTGCCGCGACCCGCGAGTCGTGGGTCACGGACCTGCTGGAGACGCTGGGGGCCGAGAACGCGCTGAAAGACAGGCCAGGCCGCAGCACGCCGCTAACGCTGGACGAGGTGCGCGCCTCAAGGCCCGATCTGATCGTCTGCTCGTGGTGTGGGGCGAAAAAACTGCGTCCTGAAGTGATTGAGGCGCGGGGGCTGGGCGTGCCTGTCGCCTGCGTGCCCGAGAGCGGACTGGGCCGTCCGGGGCCGCGTCTGATTGAGGGGGCGCGGCAGATCGCGGCGGCATTGGGGCGGCTGGAGGTGGGGTAGGACGGCGTTTTGGAGCCCCTCACCCCTTGGTCCGGAGGACCCTCGCTGCTTCGCAGCTGTGTACGTTGCGTCAGGGGAGATTCTCCCGCCTCAGGCGCTTTCTCCTGCGGGCGCCGCCTCCGCCGGCCACCCCAGCAGCGCCCGCAGTCCCCGCAAGCACTCCGCCCTATAAGCTGTCAAATCGGGCTCCGCGTCGGCCAGAAAGCGCACGCTCAGGCCCTCCACCACGGCGCGCATAAGCCGCGCCCGCTCCTCGGCTCCCGCTTCTCCGCCCAGCCGCGCCAGCTCCAGATCCAGCGTCAGGGTTTCGCGCTGAAAGTCGCGCTGCACGGCCATCAGTTCGGGGTCCCGGGTGGCGGCAGCCAGGAAGTCCAGCGCGACGGTGTAAAAGCGCCGGGTGTTTTCGACGCCGTAAAACTGGTTGTCCACGTAGGCGGCGAGCTTGGCCCCGGGCGTGGCCGCCTGCCGCAGCGCCCGCCGGGTGGCGACGGTGATGGTGCGGGTAAAGCGGCGCATCACGGCGGCGAGCAGGCCCGAGCGGCTGCCGAAGTGGTAGGCCAGCGTGCCCTTGCTCACGCCAGCGTACCCCGCAACGTCGGAGAGCGTCACGCCCGCGTAGCCGCGTTCGTAGATCGCCAGGTACGCCGCCTGCTCCAGCGCCGCGCGTCGCCTCCGGTCCTGAATGGGATTGACTCGGCGGGCCATAGGAGGGCAGGGTACTCCTCGGAAGGGTCTGGCCGTCAAACCGGTTGGGCCTTCAGGGCGGGAAATGCCTAATCCACCTCGTAGCGCAAAAACTCCCGCATTTCGTTTACGCAGGGACTGGCCTCGCGCTGGGCGCTGCTGCCCGTCACGGTGCGCAGCAGACCCGAGTCGCTGAGGTACAGCTGGCTGATCTCGTAGGTGACTCCGTTCGCCTCCTGGCTGTAGGCGGCCAGAACGCCCCAGGTGTCGTTGCGAAACACAGGCTGCGTGACCAGATCGCCCACGCCGCTCTTTTTTAGGCTTCGGGACAGACTGGTCTGCAGGCGGCGGGCGAAGGTCAGGGCCTCGGCCTCCGTCTTCAGCAGGGGAAACGCCTGGCCGTGGCGTTCCTCACGCAGCACGCACGCCCCGAGCGAATCGGTCCAGAGGTTTGCGTCGCCGTTCACCGGCGTCCAGCCGCCCATGGGCACGATCAGCGCCCCGGCGGGAGCAGCGAGCAGCGGCAGCAGCGCGAGGGCCGTCCAGTTGCGGCGAAGGCGGGCGCAGCGGAGAAGGGAGGCGGCAGGCATGGGGGGCAGTCTACCCGCTGCCATGTGCCCGTTTCCGGAGGCGTTCTCATCTTCCAGCTTCCACCCGGGCCTCCAGTCCGGCGCGCACCTCCGGCCACTCGCTGTGCAAGACGCTAAACATCACGCTGTCGCGGGCGTAACCGTCAGGGCGCACCTGGTACTGCCGCAGCACCCCTTCCCGCACAGCCCCCAGCTTTTCCACCGCGCGCAGGCTGCGGGCATTGCGGGCGTCCACCTTAAAGTGAACGCGGTTCGCGCCCAGCACGTCGAAGGCCCGGTCCATCAGCAGCAGTTTGGCCTCCGGGTTCACGCCCACCCCCTGCGCGCTGGGAACGAGCATGGTGCCCACCTCCACCCAGCGGTCTCCCGCGCGAACCTCGCTGTAACTGATGCGGCCCACCGCCCGTCCCTCCACGAGCACGGCCCAGTTGATCCGGGTGGGCAGAGCGTTGAGCCGCGTGATGTAGCTGGCCCAGCCCTCCACGCTGCGCGGTTCCGGTCCCCCCCGCGAGAGCAGGGCGTAGGTGTCCTCGTCCGCTCCCGCGTGCAGGTCAGGCGCATGGTCTGGCGTGAGCGGCACGAGGGAGACGCGCCTGCCGGTCAGGGGAACGGGCCGCAGCCACGCGTCAGACGGGGCGGGAGGCCGGGGGTTGGAGGCGCGCGTCATGGGATTACGGTAAGGCAGCGGTGGGCCAGAGAAAGCGGCCCTGCCTGGAAGATTCAGGCAGGGCCGGAGGGGAAGCGGCGGCTACGCCTTGCTGACCCGTTGCCGCCCGGTCAGCGCTCGGCCCAGCGTTACCTCGTCGGCGTATTCCAGCGCGCCGCCCACCGGCAGACCGTAGGCAATGCGGCTCACGGTGGCCCCCAACGGTTCGAGCAGCCGCTGAAGGTACAGCGCGGTGGCGTCACCCTCCACGGTGGTGCCCGTCGCGAGGATCACCTCCATGCCCTCTTGCACGCGCGGCAGCAGGGGCCGGATATGCAGCTGCTCAGGCCCGACGCCGTTCATGGGGCTCAGAACGCCGTGCAGCACATGGTACAGCCCGCTGTATTCGCCGCTGCGCTCAATGGCGATCACGTCGCCGGGTTCCTCCACCACGCACACCAGCCCCTGATCGCGCGAGGCGTCGCTGCACACGTCGCAGCGTTCGGCGTCCGTGATGTTGAAGCAGACCGGGCAGGTATGCAGCTCCCGCTTGGCTGCCAGGAGCGCTCCTGCCAGCCGCTCGATGTCCTCGCGTGGCTGCTCGAACAGGTGGAACGCGAGCCGCTGCGCGCTTTTGGGTCCGATGCCCGGGAGCCGCGACAACTCCCGGATAAGCGCCACCAGAGAGGGCGGGTACTTCACGCCCTCCCTCCCTGGCGACTGGCGACTGGCAACAGGCGCCTCCCCATCAGAAGCCGGGAATCCTCAGCCCGTTCGTCGCTTCCTGCTGCAGCGCGTCGGCCTTGCCCGACGCGTCTTGCAGCGCGACGAGCAGCAGGTCTTCAAGGGCTTCCACGTCGTCCGGGTCCACGGCCCCTGGGTTGATCTTGAGTCCCAGCACCTTGCCGTGCCCGTTCATGGTGACGGTCACGAGGCCGCTGGCCGTGCCCTCCACCGTTTGCGCAGCGAGATTCTCCTGGATTTTGGAAGCGGCGGCCTGGGCCTGCTGCATCTGTTTCATCAATTTTTTCATGTCCATACGCGCGTTTCTCCTCGTCTGTACGCTGAGGGCTCGTCCGACTGGCAGCCCGCCTTCAGGTGCGGCGTCAGTTTACCGTGCCCCGCTTCCGCTTGCCCTGCCCCGGCTCACGCTCAGGGCTCTTCACATCCGGGTACGCTCTACTGCGGCTGTCATGCGCCGACGTCCGCTTTGCCTCCTGGCCTGCCTCCTGGGCGGCTGCACCTTCGTTGCCTCGCCCCGCGACACGGCCCAGTGGACCACCACCGTGTACGGCGTGGGCGTGACGTGGCGTTGGGTCACGCCCGGAACACTCAAGCGCGGGTCAGACGGATTCTACGCGGGCTATACCCTGACCGGGCCACTGGGGCAAACGTGCGTGGTGGACATCGATCCGGCCCTCTCGCGCGGGGACCTCGTGCGGGTGGCGGCGCACGAGTACGGCCACTGTGCGGCGGGGCGTTACCTGAAGCTGGGAGCGAATACGGCAGGGTTGAGCGCCTACCACCAGCAGATTCAGGAACAGTGGCCCGAGCGTTACGCCGAGGCCTACATCAAGGCCTGTGGCCGCAGCCTGAAGCCCCTGGGGTGGGTGGACATCGTGGAGCCAACGTGCGAGGCCGCGCCAGATCCGAGGACGTTTCAGCCCTGAAGCTCCGCTGACCCCTACAGCGCCGCCGTTCGCGTTCCCTTGGCCCGGCGGTAGAGCTGGGCGGGGCGGCCCACGCCGCTGCGCCGCTCGCCACTTGCCACCAGAATGCTCTGGGCGAGGAGGCGTTTGCGGAAATTCCGCTTGTCCAGCGGGCGGTTGAGGATGGCCTCGTACACACCCTGCAACTCCGGCAGCGTAAAGGTGTCGGGCAGGAATTCCAGCGCCAGGTTGGCGTACTCCAGCCGCAGCTGCAGCCGCTTGATCGCGCGGTCCAGGATGGCGGCGTGATCGAAGGCCAGGGTGGGAGGCGTGTGGGCCGGAAACCACGCCGCGCCCAGGGTGTGCCCGCCTCCCGCCACTTCGACCGTACCGTGGGGCAGCACGGCCAGGTGCGCGACGGACACGATGCGCCCGCGTGGGTCCCGGTTAACCTCCCCAAAGGTATAGAACTGCTCCAGGTGGCGGGGTTCAAGCTTCACGGTGGTTTCGGTACCCAGTTCACGCAGGGCGGCCTCGTGCAGGGCCTCGCCCACCTGCACGAAACCGCCCGGCAGCGCCCAGGTGCGGGCGTGGGGCAATTCGCCACGCTGCACCAGCAGGACCCTCAGCTCTCCCGCGTGCATGGCGAAGGCCGCCACGTCCACCGCCAGACCCACTTGTGTGGCCTGGGGCGGAAGCGAGAGTGTCTCCATGACACAAACACTAGGCGTGCGTCCGAAGGGGCGTCAAGGCGCAGTGGGAGACTCGTCTGGACGTGCTGCACCCCGGGTCTGCCGGACCCGCACGTGGGCGCGCAGCACCTCCGCCACGCTCCACGCCTGAAAGGGGCAGCCGCCCGGCACGAGGGTCTCTCCCGCGAAGACCTCGCTGACGTGGCCCAGTCCAGCCTCCCAGAGATGGCCCCGTAGGCCGTCGAGAGCGGCGTCCGCGCGTTCCGCCTCACCCTGCGCGAGCAGCAGATCTATATACGCGCCCAGCGGCCAGGGCCAGACAGTGCCCTGGTGGTACGCCGCGTCGCGCAGCACCTGATCGCCGCCGTAGTTGCCCCGGTAGCGCCCGTCACGTGGGCTCAGGGTGTGCAGCCCCAGCGGAGTGAGCAGCTCGGCCTCGGCCTGGCGCACAGTCGCTTCCCGTTGCTCGGGGGTGGCAGGCACTTCCGGCAATGCGATGGCAATGGCCGTGTTCGGCCGCACGCTGAGGTCCGCCTCCCCGTCCATGCCCAGGGTGTCCGCAAATCTCGCGCCTCCAGGGGCGTCCGGCTGCCAGAGCGTAGCGAAACCCTCCCGGGCCTGGCTCAGCACCTCCGCACACTGGGACGCCTCGCCCACTTTCCCTGCCAGAACCCCCTCTGCCCGCAGCGCTGCCAGCCACAGCCCCTGCACCTCCACCGGTTTGCCGTGCCGGGGCGTCACCACCCAGTCCGCGATCTTGACGTCCATCCAGGTGAGCTGCACGCCGGGCTCGCCTGCCAGCAGCAATCCGTCCGCCGGGTCCATGCCGATGCCGTGATCGGTGCCCCGGGCGTGCCAGTTCAGCAACGCGCGTAGCTGGGGCAGGGCTTTGCGCGCAAAGGCCAAGTCACCGCTCGCCTCCACGTACCGCTCCAGGGCCACGGCGAGCCACAGGGCCCCGTCTACCGTGTTGTACCCGGCCCCAGCGCCGTCGTCGTGAAAATTGTTTGGGGTCAGTCCCCGGCGCAGCGTTCGGAGAAAGGTGTCCAGCAGCTCGCGGGCTTCCGCGTGCCGCCCGGTCACCAGGGTCAGGCCCGTCAGCGCGATCATGGCGTCGCGGCCCCAGTCGGCGAACCAGGGATAGCCCGCGATCACGCTCCCTCCCGCTGGCTGTGCCCGCCGCACGAGGTAGGCGTCGGCGGCTACGGCGAGGGTGGCGACGAATTCGTCTTTGGGAAGCTGCGCGGCGTCCTGGGCCCGAGTCGCCAGGGCCCGCCGCCGCGCCGCTTCCTCCTCGTAGGCGGCCCAGGGATCGGCGAAAAGCGTTTGCTCCAGCCCCGATACGGTGAGGGCCACCCGTCCACCTCCCGGCGGCAGCGTCACCCGCCACAGCGCCGCGCCCGTGACCCGCTCATGTTCCTGCTCGCCCCGCGCCGCGTCGTGCCGGTAATACACCCGCTGTGAAAAGGGTTGGGGCGGCACCGCCTCCACCTCACCTCCAGAAATCTGCATTTCCACCCAGGTCTTCTGGGTTCCGCGTACCGTCCCGCGCGTTCCTTCCGTCTCAAAGGTCAGGGCCGGAGCTTCCCCGTGCGTGGCGTGCATGTCCCGGTCCGCAAAAAAGCCCCCCAGGGTCAGCGCCACTGCGTCCCGCGCTTCCACGTCGTACAGGAACACCACGCTGCCCGAGGCCCGGGGCATGCACGCGCGGCGCCGCACCCGCACCCCGTGCGCCCACTGCTCACGCTCGGGCAGCAGGTCCCGCAGCGTAGCCCCGGAGAGCCAGCGCAGGCCGTCTCCCTCATACACGCTGGGCGCAAGTTCCAGGGCGTGCAGCGTGACGGCTCCCACGCCTGTCTCCAACACCTCCAGCGGCGAGACCAGATGCTGCCACCGTTTCGCGGGCGGCAGGTGACTGACGGCCAGCCCCGAGTAGCAGCGGGTAGGCACGCCCGCCAGGCTGGAAAGGGCGAAGCTGCCCAGGCCGTCGGTCAGCAGGACTTCGAGGTCTGGGTTACGCGCAGCCTGGGGGCCAAAGGTTCGGAGGGTGGGGGCAGGGAAGGCGTTCACGCCCGCAGCATCGCAGCCAAGCGAGGAGGGCGGCGCAGATGAACAGATGAAGGGCCGCCCTGAAGGGCATGAAGCCTGCCCGTTTTCCGGTTGAGGGGCCGTGCGTGGTAAAATGATCCGTCATGCCCACAATGGAGGGCTTGCGAGCCGCCGGGGCACCAGCGTGTGCTCCGGCGTGCGGAGGTGATGACAATAGCGAAAGAACATAAGGTCAACGAGCAAATTCGCGTCCGTCAGATTCGTTTGATCGGCGCTGAGGGCGAGCAGATCGGGATCATCGACACGCGCGAGGCGCTGACCATGGCGCGTCAGCAGAGCCTCGATCTGGTGATGGTCAGCCCACAGGCCATTCCGCCCGTATGCCGCCTGCTCGACTATGGCCGGTTCCGCTACGAGCAGCAGCAGAACGAGAAAGAAACCCGCAAGCGCGCCCGCGCCCATGAAGTCAAGGCGATCAAGTTCCGCGTCAAGATCGATGACCACGACTTCGAGACCAAGGCTGGGCACGTCAGGCGGTTCCTCCTGGAAGGCCACAAGGTCAAGGTTACGATCATGTTCCGCGGACGCGAGCGCACCCACCCCGAACTGGGCGAGCGCATCCTGCACCGCGTGGCCGACACCCTGGCCGATGTGGGTACTCCCGAGGGCATGCCGTCGATGATGGGCATGGACATGAACATGATCATGGCTCCCAAAGCCGCCCCCAAGCGCGCCGAGGGTGTGGGTGAGGGTACGCAGGGCGAGGCCCCGGCGACCCCAGCCGCCGAGGCCGCAACCACCGAGACGCCGGCTCCCGCGCCGGCCTAAACCTTCACCGTCTTCGCAGCGGCCTGCCTCTTTGGCGGGCCGATTCAGCTTTTCCGGGCCGCGCCGTCCAGCGAAGGTGAGCGGGCCGGTTCTTTTTCTATGCTTTGTTTTGTAAAGTAAGGCCAGGAGGTCAGAGATGATTAAGATGTACACGACGAGCTGGTGTCCAGACTGCGTGGCGGCCAAGCGTGCCCTGAGCAGCAAGGGGATTTCCTTCGAGGAAATCAATATCGAGCAGGACGCAGGAGCTGCCGAGTACGTGATGAGCGTCAATGGCGGCAAGCGCAGCGTGCCCACGTTGGTCAGCGGCGACGTGGCCCAGAGCCTCAGCGGCTTCCGGCCCCAGAAGCTGGACGCCTTCCTGGCGGCGGCGGGGCTGTAGGGCACGCGCGCGCGCTCCAGAGGCAAAACTGCCGGACGATCTGATCCGGTTTCCGGACCATCCGCTCCCGGGATTTCGCGCCTCTGTATCACCGTTTTTCCTGCTTGCGCCGCCGGGGTCAATCCGTTCATCACGGCTTCACCGGAATCCTGATGACCGCCGGAACGTTTGGTTGTTCGGCGGTCAGATCCCCTACGGCTTGGTCAGCGTCTCCACATACACCTGCCGCGCTTCCCCGTTCTCGCTCACCGTCCATACCCGCAGCGTCAGCGTCTGGCGGGTGATGCCCAGCCACAGAAAACCGGGCTGGTCCTGCACGGCGAAGGTGGTGGGGCGCGTGCCGTGGCCGCCCGGTTCGAGCTTGCCCGCCGCCCCGCTGATCCACACCCGCGTCCCGGGGCACTCCGGCTGAGGCGCAAAGCCCATCAGGATGTGCTCGTGTCCGCTGAGCAGGGCGTCGGCCTTGCCGCAGGCCAGCGCGTACAGGTCCCGCACGGCACCGCCGTTTTGAAAGGCAAAGGGCAGGCCGTCGTAGCGCCCCGCGTCTCCGTGCTTGCCGTTGCTGAAGAGGGGATGGTGTCCCAGGACCAGCCGCCAGCGGGCCTGGCTGCTCGCCAGCGCGCCGGAGAGCCAGGCCCGCTGCGCCGCGTCCCAGGAGCCCCCGGGCCGCTCGTTCACCCTGGTCCCCGGCAGGTAGGCGGCCAGGGGCGACGTATCCAACGCGAAGAACTCCACCAGATCGCCCACCGGCGCGCGGTAGGTGCGGGCAGGCATGACCCACTGTGGGTTGAGTTGCCCGTAGGCGACTTCAGTTTCGGCTCCGCGCGGGTCTGCGCCGTCTCCACCGATGATCCAGGATTCGTCGTGGTTGCCCGCCACCGTCAAGAAGGGCATCTTCAGGGGCCCGTACACGTCGGCGAAGCGCTCACGAAACAGGGGAGAGTGCGCGTTCCGCGGCGCCGAAGGGTAGAAGTTGTCGCCCAGCGCCACGCCCAAGTCGCACCCCTCCTGCCCGCAGACCGTCTGCATGGCCTTCGCCACCCGGCGCTGAAGCTCGCTGCCCGTCCCCTGATCGCCCATCACCACCACGCGGAGGAGAGAAGCGTTGGCAGGAGGCGGGAGGGAAGCGGCGGTATCGGGAAGGAGCGGCGTATGGGCGGTGGTCGGCGCGCACGCTGCGAGGAGCGCCGCCAGCAACAGGTGTGCGTTGCGCGCAACCAGCCTTCTGGACTCCCAAAGCCTCACCTGCCCATTATGCTGGCTTAAGAAGGGGCTTGCCTTTACAAGGCTGCCTTTCTGGCCCAGCGGGGAAGAGGATGAACGGATTTCTGAATGTCATTCGCAACCACGACGCCGACTTCACAGGCCGGGCCCGGGAGCGCGAATACTGGATGTTCGCCCTCATCCAGGGGGTAACCGCCTTTCTTCCGCTGATCGCGATTTACGGCGCGCTCATCAGTCTGGCTTTGCCGCGTCAGAATGGGGGGCGTCCACCCCAGCGCTGGCTTCACCGGCACCGCGCTGACCTTTTCCCTGCTGTTTACGGCGTGTAACCTGGCCCTGCTGGTCCCCGCCCTCGCCGTGTCGGCGCGCCAACTGCACGGCGTGGGCAAGAGCGGGTGGTGGTACCTCATCAGCTTCATCCCGCTGGGTGGCCTGGCGCTGGTGTTTCTGGTCATGGACAGCCAACCGGGAACCAACAAGTGGGGACCCAGCCCCCAGGGGATGGGCAGCGGCCAGGCCGCCAACTGGTGGGGGGCGTTTTCCGCAGAGCGCCCGGCCCCCGGCGCCGGGTCTTTTTCCATTGCTAGACTCTGGGAACCCTGCGCTTCCGGCTGGCGCGGGCCAGCCCCTCCTTTTTGCTCTCCCTTGCCTTTGGGCACAACTTTTCCCCGGCCCTCTTTTCTTTCCCCAACAGGAGAACCTCCAATGCACTACGTGGTCTCGCGCCCCCGGGTGGGCGTCTTTATCGATACCCAGAACCTCTACCACTCTGCCCGCGACCTGTTGGAGCGCACCGTCAACTTCGAGACGCTGTTGCGCTGCGCCACCCAGGACCGGGAACTCGTCCACGCCATCGCCTACACCGTGGAGCGCGAGGGCGAGGCCACGGCGCGGCCCTTCATCTACAAGCTCAGCGCGCTGGGCTACAAGGTGCGGCGCATGAACCTGACGCTGCATCACGTGACCGACGGCGGCAAGGCCATCTACGAGGGCAACTGGGACATGGGCATCGTAGCGGACATGGTGCGGCTCGTGGACCACCTCGACGTGGTGGTGTTGGGCAGCGGCGACGGCGACTTTACCGACATCGTGGAAGTGTTGCAGGAGCGCGGCAAGCGGGTGGAGGTGATCTCCTTCCGCGAACACACCGCCCAGAAACTGATCGACGCGGCGGACCGCTTTACCCACCTGCCCGACATTGACCAGGCCTTGATGCCCGCTCGGCAGCCCCGTCCTGAGAAGGCCACCGACAAGTCGGCCGAGAAAGCCGAAAAGGTGGAGAAGGTCTGAGCGGGATGCCGGACCCCCGAACAGAGGCCGACGCCGTGTTGGCCCGCCTCGCCTTTGAGTTGCCGCCCGAACGAATCGCCCAGACGGGGGCCGAGCCGCGCGACGCCTCTCGGCTGATGGTGGTGGGGCGCGAAGGGTTGGAGCACCGCATTTTCCACGACTTGCCCGAACTGCTGCGCGCCGGAGACGTGCTTGTTTTCAACGAAAGCCGCGTGATTCCAGCGCGGGTCATGGCCCGCAAACCTGTGGAGAACGGCTTCGGCGGCGGCCAGGTGGAGGTGCTGCTTTTGCGAGAGGAGGCTGTGCCAGAACTGGGGTGCAGCGTCTGGTCCGCCTACCTCAAGCCGGCGAGGCGCGCAGGCAAGGAGCTGTGGCTGGGCGAGGGCGAGGCGAGGCACCGCGCCGAGGTGGTCGGTACGCTGCCCGGTGGCGCCCGCCTGCTGCGCTTCGAGCGCGACATCAAGCCTCACCTCGACGAGATCGGCCGCCTGCCTCTGCCCCCCTACATCGACGCCGGGGACAGCGACGAGACGTGGCGCGAGCGCTACCAGACCGTCTATGCGCGCGAACCGGGCAGTGTGGCCGCTCCCACAGCGGGCCTCCACTTTACGCCCGAACTGCTCGCGCACCTCGGCGCGCTGGGCGTGGAGCGCCGCGCGATTACCCTCCACGTCGGAGCGGGCACCTTCCGGCCCATCTCGGGCAGCGTGTCGGAGCACGTGATGCACGCCGAACGCTACGCAATCAGCGCGTCCACCGCTTCCGCCATCAACCGCGCGAAGGCGGAGGGCCGGCGCGTCGTGGCCGTGGGCACCACCACTGTGCGGGCGCTGGAAAGCAGCGCGAACGAGGACGGCACGGTGCGGGAGGGCGAGGGCGACACCGCCATCTTCATCGTGCCGGGCGTGCCGGTGCGGGTGCCAGACCTCCTGATCACCAATCTGCACCTGCCGGGCAGCACGCTCATGCTGCTCGTGGCCGCCTTCGCGGGCGAGGACCGCATTCGGGGCGCCTATGACGCCGCGCTTGCGGAAGGTTACCGGTTCTACTCGCTGGGTGACGCGATGCTGCTGGAGCGGGAAAGCTTGAGCGGCCAGCGGTAGGCTGCGTAGAAGTGGGAGGACATTTAGCGCATTGGTCAAGAGGAGGACTTCTTTTTGACCGAGCCCGGCGAGCGAAATGCGCATGGGGGAGAATGGGGGGCGCCGTGAGGGCTGCCCTTCCACGCGCGGCGCCCCATTCGGACAAAGGCGCTAGAAGCGGGCACCGAGGAGCACCGTGAGGGGTTAAGGCCCCTGGTGGGCAGGCGCCGGGCCAAGCGAGGCAAAGCGCCCACTGTGCGCGCCCAACACCGTTACGGGTGGCTGTACGTCTGTGCCTGCGTCTGCCCGCAGGTGGGAAAACGCCAGGACGGGCTGTGACCCACGGCCAATACCGCGGCGTTCCAGGGGGAAGAGCCGGGAGACCGTCCTGGTCTTGCACGCCATGCAGTTGCAGTGCCCGCCGGGCATTCGTCTGGCCGCCTCCCTGTTCCGCAGCGCTGCAACCTGTCAAACGCCTCTGGTCCTTGAGCGGTGCGCCTCTGAAGCACCAACTCTTCCAAACCCCCGAAGCCCTTAGTTGCTCGCCGTGCCGCGTCGCCGTCTGGAGCACCAGAGGGAAGCGCGTTTGCTCCCTCACCCTCTGGTGGCCCCTGTAACCGGTGAACCGGAACGCATAGGATGCCTATCCCGCAGGTGTTAAAGGTGCTCCCGCAGCAGCGTCACCGCCGCTGCCTCACGCACGAACCCCAGGCGATCGTTGACCGCGAGCATGGGCCGGTTGACCGAATGGTTGCTGGTCCGCGAGTGCGTAAAGCCCCGCGCGAGCGCTGCCCGGGCCGCTGCGAGCTTGAGGGCGTAGGCCACCCCGCGGCCACGCCACGCGGGCCGCACGCCCGTCAAACCGTTGTGCAGGGTGCGAGGTCGGGTTGTAACGGGCAGATACAACTCGCTTACGCCCACCCACTCGCCGTCGGGGGCCACGGCGACGAACAGCCCTTCCGGTTGTACCCGTCCCGCCACCCGGTGCTGCCAGGTTTCGAAGGGCCACACGGAGATGGGCGTGGTGCTGGGCACGTCGCGCAGCAGGGCCGAGATGAGGGTGTACAGGCGACGCTGCTCGGTTTCGCCGAAATTGGAGATCAGTTCAGCAAGCGGGGCGATCCGCACGCCCACCGCCCGCGCCCGGTCCTCGTACCCCGAGAAGCGCGCAAAGTCGAGCGTTCGCAGGTCGAGGGTGCTCGGCCACATCCGGTCGTGTTCGCGGTAGCCGCGCGCCTCGAAAAAAGCTCTCTCCCACCAGTCCTCGCGCACGCGGGTGACCAGGGTGTGCGCGCCCTGGTCCAGCGCCGCCGCCTCGCCGCCGGCCAGCAGGGCCTCGGCCAGTTCGCTTCCCGCGAGTTCGGGCAACGTCCTTACCGTCACGTCCCGCCAGCCGGGGTGGCTGTCCATCCTCGGCACGCCTGTTTCCGCCAGACCAACGATGCGCGTGCCCTCCAAGGCCAGCGTCCGGATGAAAGGCTCGCCTTCCAGGCGCATGCTCTCCATCCGCTCGAGGTCCGCGACCGCCACCGGGGATTCGGGGTGGGCTTCCGTCAGGAAGGCGGCCACGGCGGGCAGGTCCTTCAGTGCAGCGGGCCGCAGGGCGCGTGAGGGCGGTAGGCGCTGGGCGTCTGTTGGGGCGTCCATGCGGAAGTAAAGCACGCGCCTACCATGCCCACCATCCGCCGGTTTGCCGGGTACAGCCTGCAGCTACTCTGTCTATACTCGCCTCCATGACTCAAGTGCCAGCGGCACCCATCCTGGGTGCCAACCCTCTGCTGAACGTGGGCTTCCGCATTCCCTTCGATCGGATTCGCCCTGAGCATGCCGAACCCGCCGTGGATACCCTGCTCGCCGCCACCGCAGAGCGCCTCGAACGCCTGGCTGGAGCGGGCGAACGCGACTTTACGGGCTTTATGGCAGATCTCGATACGTTGACCGAACAGCTCGACACGGTGCGCACCATCGTGAGCCACCTCGACGCGGTGGTCACCTCGCCGGAGTGGCAGGCCGCCAAGCGGGCCATCCTGCCCAAGCTGACCGAGTTCTACACCCGCCTGAGCCTACATCCGGGCTTGTGGACAGCGCTGAAGGCGTTCTCGGAAACGCAGGCGGCGCGCGGCCTGGACCCCGTGCAGGCCCGCCACCTCAGGCTCACCCTCGACGAGTTCCGCCGCGAGGGCGCGGACCTGCCCGAGGCAGAAAAAGCGCGGCTCCTCGAAGTCAGCACCCGGCTGGCCGAGATCACGAACGATTTTTCCAAGAACGTGCTGGACGCCACTGCCGCGTATGAACTCTACGCGCCCACAGAGCGGCTGGCGGGCGTGCCGCAGCGCGTCCTGGACGCCACCCGCCGTGACGCCCAGGAACGCGGCCGGGAGGGTCACCGCCTGACGCTGCACCTGCCCACCCTGGACCCCCTCCTGACCTACGCGGACGACCGCGAGCTCCGCCGCGAACTCTGGCTGGCCCAGGACGCGCTCGGAATGCAGGAGGGCCGCGACAACCGGCCCCTCGTCGCAGAGATTCTGCGGCTCCGCCGCGAGCGGGCGAGGCTGCTGGGCTTCCGCGACTTTGCCGACTATGTGCTCGAAGACCGCATGGCGGGCGGAGGCGAACGGGCGCTGGCCTTCGAGCGTGATCTGGAGGCGCGCATCCGGCCCTTTTACGATCGCGAGAATGCGGAACTGGAAGCCTTCTACCGGGAGCAGGCGGGGGGGGACGCGCCGCCTCCCGAAGCGTGGGACGTGGCCTACTGGGCCGAAAAGCAGCGCCAGGCCAAATACAGCTTCGACGAGGAAGCGCTGCGTCCCTACTTCGCCCTGGAGAACGTGCTCACGGGGATGTTCGAGATCACCCGGCGCGTCTTTGGCGTGACGGTGCGCGAAGCCCTGGCCCCCGGCTGGCACCCCGAAGTCAAGTATTACGACGTGTTGGACGAGGAAGAGAAGCACGTCGCGTCTTTCTACACCGACTGGTTCCCGCGCGACACCAAGCGGGCCGGGGCCTGGATGAACGGCCTGATTACGGGTGGGCCGCGTGAGAACGGCGCCGAGCCCCACTTGGGCCTCATGTGCGGCAACATGACGCCGCCCTCGGGGAACACGCCCGCGCTGCTCTCGCTGCGGGAAGTCGAAACGGTCTTTCACGAGTTCGGCCACCTGCTGCACCACGCCCTGTCGAAGGTGGAGGTCCGCTCCCTGAGCGGCACGCGCGTGGCTTGGGACTTTGTGGAGCTGCCCTCGCAGATTATGGAGAACTGGGTGACCGAACGCGAGGCCCTGGACCTCTTCGCCCGTCACTGGCAAACCGGCGAGCGTTTGCCTGACGAGCTGTTTGACCGCCTGATCGCCGCGCGCAACTACCGCGCCGCAAATACTGCCATGCGTCAGCTGTCCTTCGGCACGGTGGACCTCGAGCTGCACATCCACTTTGATCCGGACGCGTCTGGAGCAGACCCCATCGCCTTCGCGCGGGACGTGATGGTGCGCTTCTACCCTGCGCCGCTGCCCGAAAACTACGCCCGGGTCGCGCAGTTCGGTCACCTGTTCTCGGGCCCGGTGGGCTACGCGGCCGGGTACTACTCCTACAAGTGGGCCGAGGTGCTCGACGCCGACGCCTTCTCTCGTTTCGCCGCCGAGGGCCTGTTCAACCGCGAGACGGGCCGCGCCTTCGTCGATGCCATCCTGAGCAAGGGCAACAGCGCCGACGCCGCGCAGCTCTACCGCAACTTCATGGGCCGCGATCCGGATGCGGGCGCGCTGCTGCGCCGGAGCGGACTGGTGTTGGCCTAGAGCACTTGTCAACGTGCGGACTTCTTTTTGACCGGGCCTGGCAAGCGAACTGCGCAAGGAGGAGAATGACGCCGTGAGGGGTGCCCTTCCACGCGCCGCGCCATCCGGACAGATGCGCTAAACCTCTTTTATGAGGACGGGCCCTCACTCCGGTGGGAGCCCACGCTTTTGAATGGCCCGGGAAATGCCGGAGGCGCATGTTGTTTGACCTTCTTCCCAAGGAGGAGGACCGCGCGAGCGGAGCGTGAGGGCGCTCTGCACGCTTCCCCTTAGCAGAGCGTGGCCGCCCTGTCTGCCCTCAACGTCACGCCGAGGCACTGCTGCAGCTCTTATTCTCCCCTCACATGCTTGCTCAACGATTCCTGTCGCTGACGGCCGGGCTTCTGGCGTTGACGCTTCCCACCGTTCAGGCGCAGTCGTCCGCCGAAGCGCAGCTTCTGGCCGGGCTCAATCGGGCCCGCGCTGGGGGCGTGAACTGTCCGGGCTTGGGTCGGCGTCCCACCGCTGCGCCCCTGACAGCCAGCCTCTCCCACGCCCTTGCCGCCCGTACCCAGGCCGGGTACATGGGCAGCAGCGGACGCATCAGCCATTTCGGAGCCGGGGGCAGCACGCCCCGCATTCGCGCCGCGAGTACGGGCGTGCGGGCGGCGAGCGTGACCGAGATCATCTACTTGGGAGCGGGGTTGAATCTGGCGGCGGCGGTGAACTGGTGGCTGCACTCGCCCATTCACTGCTCGGTGCTGACCGACGCGCGTTACACCCGGGCCGGGGCGGGCGTGGTGCAGGGCCGCCGGGGCACCGCCTACGTCGTGGTGCTCAGCAGCGGGCCACGGTAGGGCGTCGGCCACGCCCTCTACAATCAGGGCGTGATTGCTTACCTGAGTGGCGTCGTGCGCGAGGTGCGCGAGTCGAGCGCCGTGATCGTGGCGGGGGGTGTGGGCTACGAGGTGTTTTGCCCCACCTCTACCCTGGGCCGCCTCTCGCCGGGGCAGCCTGCCGAACTCAGCACCCGCTTCGTGGTGCGGGAGGACGCGCAGCTGCTGTTTGGCTTCATGGATGCCGACAGCCTGCGCCTCTTTGACCTGCTGACGGGGGTCAGCGGCGTTGGCCCCAAGCTGGGCCTCGCGCTGCTGTCTGCCCTGCCGGTGAGCGCCGTCGCCCAGGGGCTGCTGACGGGCGATGTCAAACTGCTCTCCAGCGTGTCGGGCGTGGGCAAGAAGACCGCTGAGCGCCTGGTGCTGGAGTTGCAGAACAAGGTGCCCGAGCACCTCACGGCGGGGGCGGGCCCCGGGACCAAACCCGCCGCCGTTACGAGTACGGCGGGCCGCGACGCGGTGGACGCGTTGTTGGCGCTGGGCTTCCGCGAGGCGCAGGTACGCGGGGTGGTGGCCGAGCTGCTGGCCGAGAACCCAGAGCAGAGCGCCGACGCCCTGATCCGGAAGAGCCTGGGCAAATTGCGCTGAGGCGGGGAGGAACGCATTCGGGGGTCTGCCGCACGTCTGCAAGGTCTTAGACAGGCCCCATTGGGTATAACTTAGGACATGCCCACAAGGTCTTCCGCTGTGCGAATGTGTTCACGGCCCGCTTCCGGGCGGTCCGACGGGGGGGAGAGCGCTTGAATCTCCTGCTGCTCGCCTCCCTGTTTCTGGTGGGCCTGCTGCTGACCCTGCGGATGGGTGAGCGGGTGCTGGGAATGCTGCTGGCGGCGCTCGCGCTTGCGCTGACCGGCGCCATGACGTTTCTGGCTTTTGGCAACGGTCAACTCGACCGGGTGCAGGGCCTCGCGGCCGTGGCGGCGGTGCTCGTGGGCAGCGGGGCCTTTGTGCTGGGTTCGCGTCCACTGCCGGGGCAGATCGCCAACCTCGCGAACTCGCGTCCTCTGCGGACCCTGCGCTTTCAGCGGACCGCGCCTCCCCCACCTCCCACGCCGAGCAACAACACGGTGCCGGACCTGCACTTTCAGGAGTACGAGGTGCTGGAGCGCATCGGCAGCGGCGGCATGGGCAGCGTGTTCCGGGGGCGGCGCAAGACCGATGGGCGCACTGTGGCCCTGAAAGTCCCGCAGGAGAAGTACCTGGAAGACACCAAATTCGTCAAGCGCTTTTACCGCGAGGCCGAGGTGCTCAAACGGTTCAACCACCCCAACATCGTGCGCGTGTACGACTACAAGATGGAGGACCCCGAGCACTACATCGCCATGGAGTTCCTCGATGGTGAGAGCCTGGAAGCCGTGCTGGACGACCGCACCCTAAGTTTTGCCGAGACGGTGCAGATCGTCCGGGCGCTTGCCGATGCGCTGCGGCACATCCACATGCAGAACGTGGTCCACCGCGACATCAAGCCTGCCAACGTGATGGTCCTTAAAGGGGCTTTTGTGGATGGCCTGCTGCGTGAGGGCGGCGTCAAGCTGATGGACTTCGGCATCGCGGTGGGACGCGTGCTGACCCGGCTGACCATGACCGGCGCGCGGGTGGGCACGCCCATCTACATGGCGCCCGAACAGGCCAAGGGCCACCGGGTGGATGCCCGCAGCGACGTGTACTCGCTGGGCCTGCTCGCCTATGAGATGGTGACGGGCGAGCCCGCGTTCAAGGGCAGCTACGAGGCTGTGGTGCACCAGCAGGTGTTCGAGGCCCCCAAGCCGCCCAAGCAGATGAACATCGAGGTGCCGGGCCGTTTGAGCGACCTGATCTTGAACATGATCGAGAAAGACGCCGCCAGCCGTCCCACGCTCGATGAGGTGATTTCCCGCCTGGACAAGGGCGTGCTGACCGACGACGCCTTTACCGATCCCTTCGCCCTGGCGCTGGGCGTGGGTGAGCAGCGGGCAGCGCTGCGCCTGCTGGACCTGCAGGGCAAGTTGCGGGTGGGCCTGCGCGACCTCTCGGTGGCCGAGGGCGGACTGCCCAACGTGCCCAACGCGTTGGCCAGCGACGCAGACGGCTTTCTGTACCTCAGCCTGCTGGAGTTCCGGCAGGGCAAGACGAACGCGCTGGTCCGCAAGCTCGCCCCCGACGGCCGTGAGGTGGGCGCGTTCGGTGCCTACGGGCTGGGCGAGGGCATGCTGCTGCAACCCGTGAGCCTCACGGTGTCGCGCGGACACGTGTATGTGCTGGACGGCGAGGCCTGTACGGTCACGGTCTACGACACCGCCGGCCGCTTCGCGTGGCGCTTCGGAGGCCGGGGACCGGGCATGGGCCGCTTCGAGAAGCCCCGCACCATCGTGTCGGCGCCTGATGGGCACATCTACGTGCTGGACGTGGGCAACAAGGAGGTGCAGCGCTTTACCCCGGAGGGCGAGTACCTCAGCCGCTACGCCTTCCGCCTTGACCGCAAGAGCGAGGCCCTGCGCGACCTTGACGGTCTGGGCGTGGATCCATCGGGCTCGGTCTATATCGTCGATTCGGTGGCCCGCAAGGTGCGCCGCATCGAACCCGACGGGACCCCGGGCCCCGCGTTTACCCTGGAGACCCTGGTGGGGGAACCCGAGGGCGCGCCGTGGCTGCTCCAGGTCACCGAGACCGGGCAGATCTACGCCGTGCGTCAGGGCGGCCAGGTGCTGCGGATGTACTCCTCCGCCGGAGACCTGCTCTCCTCGCGCGATATGTACGCGCCTGTGCAGGCCATGTCCCTCGTTAAGCGGGCCGTACCGGTCCGGGTCTGAGCACCCCCGCCACGGTGCCCCGCCTTCCTGAACTCACCCTCTACACCCGCGCGGGGTGCCACCTGTGCGAGCAGGCGCAGGCGGCGCTGAACGCCCTGGCCTACCGCTACGTGCCTGTGGACGTGGACTCGGACCCCCTTTTGCGTTCCCGCTATGGCAACGACGTGCCCGTGTTGGCCCTGGAAGACCGCGCGCTGCTCAAGGGGGTGCTGAACCGTGGGCGGCTGAGTGTCCTCAAGCTCCAGCTGCTGCGCGAGACGGCCCCGGGCTGAGCCCACGCGCTATGGTGAGCGCATGACCTGGCTAGAGCGCCTGCGGGACGGCCTGAGCAAGACCCGCAAGCAACTGAACGACAGCGCCGGCAACCTCGGCAACGACCTGCGGGACGTCTTCACAAACCGCCTGGATTCCATCGAGGACCTCGAGTACGCCCTGATCGCCGCCGATGTGGGCCGCGCCGCCACCGAGGAGATCTTGGAGGACATCAAGGCGAGCGACAAGTCCAACCTGCAAGAAGCCCTGATGGAGGCCCTGACCCTGCAGCTCGAGCCCGATGCCCGGCGCGCGCAGTTTCGCAAGCTGGGTTTCTCACCCGACGCGAGCCGCACCGTGGTGGACCCCAAAGGCCACGTGGTGATGGTGGTGGGCGTGAATGGCGTGGGCAAGACGACCACCATCGCCAAGCTCGGCGAGTACTACATGGGCCGGGGCAAGACCGTGATGTTCGCGGCGGGCGATACCTTCCGCGCGGCGGCGGGCGCTCAGCTCGGCGTGTGGGGTGAGCGGCTCGGCGTGCCTGTAGTCCAGGGAGCGGATGGGGGAGACCCCGCTGCCGTCGCTTTCGACGGCGCCACCGCCCGCGCCGCCCGCGGCACGGACCTGCTGTTTATCGACACCGCCGGACGCCTGCACAACAAGCACAACCTGATGGAGGAGCTGAAAAAGGTTCGCCGCGTGGTGGACAAGGCCGATCCCGGCGAGCCTACCGAGGTCTGGCTGGTGCTGGACGCCGTGACCGGGCAAAACGGTCTCGCCCAGGCCAAGAAGTTCCACGAGGCCACGCCCATCACGGGCGTGATCGTGACCAAGCTCGACGGCACGGCCAAGGGCGGCATCCTCGTGCCTATCGTCCGTGAACTCGGCGTGCCCATCAAGTTCATCGGCGTGGGCGAGCGTGCCGAGGACCTGCGCCCCTTCGACAGTCGGGAATTTGTGCGGGCGCTGTTCGATGTGGACGTTCCGCAGGCGGAAGCGCGGTAGGAAGCGGAGGGTGGGGCTGTGGGTTTCCCCTCTCCCTTCGAGGGCCATGCGGAGCAAGGGGTGAGGGGGCTGGCCCTCCGGGCCCTCTACCCCCCCAGGTACGCGTGCAGCACGCGCTCATCGTTAAGCATGGCTGCGCTCTCGCCCTCCAGTGTCAGCGCTCCGGCCTCCAGCACGTAGGTGCGGTGGCTCTGTCCCATCGCCAATCTGGCATTTTGCTCCACCAGCAAGATCGTGGTGCCGTCATCGTTCAATTCGCGGATGATCGAAAAGATTTCGCGCACGATGATGGGGGCCAGGCCCAGCGACGGCTCGTCGAGCAGCAGCAGCCGGGGGCGGCTCATCAGCGCCCGGGCGATGGCAAGCATCTGCTGTTCGCCTCCGGAGAGGGTGCCCGCAAGTTGATTGCGCCGCTCGCCCAGGCGGGGAAAGCGTTCGTACATCCGGCTTATGTCGGCACGCACGTCGGCCGCACTCTTCCGCGTGTAGCCGCCCAGTTCCAGGTTGTCCTGCACGCTCTGGCGGGCCAGCACCTGCCGCCCCTCCGGGCTCTGCGCGACGCCGAGGCGCACCACCTCATCGGGAGCGGTGCGGGTGATGTCGCGCCCAGCAAAGGAGAGGCGGCCTTCACGTGGGCGGACCATACGCGATACGGCCCGCAGCGTCGTCGTCTTGCCCGCCCCGTTCGCGCCGATCAGGGTAACCACCTCGCCTTCTTCCACCCGCAGTGACAGCCCCCGCACCGCCTGCACACCGCCGTAATTTACGCTCAGGTTCTCGATCTCCAGCAGCGCCATCACTCGCCTCCCAGGTACGCTTCGATCACTTTGGGGTCACGCTGCACGCTGGCCGGGTCTCCCATGGCGATCAGTTGTCCGAAGTTCAGCACGGCCACCCGGTCACACAGGTTCATCACGAGGGGCACGTGATGTTCGATCACGAGCACGGTGAGATCGAAGCGGTCGCGCACCTCGCGGATAAAGCCCGTCAGTTGTCCCTTCTCGGACGTGTTCATGCCCGCCGCCGGTTCGTCCAGCAGCAGCACGCGCGGCTCGGTCGCCAGGGCGCGGGCGATTTCCAGCCGCCGCTGGTCGCCGTAGCTGAAGTTCCCGGCACTTTCTCCGGCCCGGTCCGCCAGACCGACGAGGTCCAGGAGCGCCCAGGCGCGTTCCTCCACCCGCTGTTCCTCGGCGCGGGAGGTGCCGAAGACCCCAGCCCAGATCCCCGCCCGCGTCCGAACATGCTGGGCAATTTTCACGTTCTCTAGCGCAGAGAGGGCGCGGAACAGCCGGATGTTCTGGAAAGTGCGGCTCATGCCCAGCGTGGCGATGCGGTGGGGCGCTAGTCCCGTTACCTTCTGGCCCCGGTACGTCAGCGTGCCGCTGCTGGGAGGCGTCAGCCCCGTCATGAGGTTAAAAAGGGTGGTCTTGCCCGCTCCGTTCGGTCCGATCAGGCCGAAAATCTCGCCCTCACGCACGTCGAAGGACACGTCGCCCACGGCCACCAGGCCACCGAAGCGGCGGGTCAGGCCACGGGCTTCCAGCACGGTGCCCGCCGTCACGACGCTCCTCCCTTGGCTTCAGCGACATGGGGGGGGCGACGCGGTGGAGGAGGCCGCCGCAGCCGTCCCAGCGCGCCCACGATGCCCTGGGGCAGATACAGGCTCGCCACCACAAGCACCAGCCCGTTGATCACCAGCCGCCAGTCGGCCAGGAAGCGCAGCAATTCGGGCACCGCTGTGAGGAGCGCGCCGCCCACCACCGGCCCCCAGATGTTGCGTGAGCCGCCGATCAGGACGAAGGCCAGCATGGCGATGGAGGCGTCGAAGGTGCCCTGCTTGGCATTCCAGGTGTTGAGGAAGGGCGCGCTCATCGCTCCGACGATGCCCGCCAGAATCGCGCCGATCACGAAGGCGAGCACCTTGTAGTGCGTGGGCGGTACGCCCATGGCGTCGGCAGCGAGTTCGTCCTCGCGGATGGCGCGGAAGGCCCGTCCGACGCGCGAACGCTCCAGTTGCCGGGCGAACAGCAGCGTCAGCAGGAGCAGCGGCCCGAACAGCCAGAGGTACTGCCAGCGGTCTTCAAAGCCGAACGCCTGCGGAATGCCGAAGATGCCCACCGCGCCGCCTGTGATGGACAGGTTCAGGCTGACCACCCGCAGAATCTCGACGAAGGCGATGGTGGCGAGGGCCAAGTAGATGCCGCGCAGCCGCAGGGCTGGAATGCCCACGATCAGGCCGAGGACGCCGCACGCGAGCGCCGCGGCAAGCCAGGTGAAGGGAAACATGAAGTTGCCCAGCCCGCCGCGCAGGTCCGCAAACGCAGGGTTGGTAAGCAAAATCGCGGCCACGTAGCCACCTACCGCATAAAAGCCCGGACTGGCGAGGCTCAGCTGCCCCGCCTGAAGTGGAAAATAAAGGCTCAGGCCCAGCAACCCCGCCTGAATCATGGTGACGATGAGGAAGCCGTACTGTCCGAGAAAATCGCCCATACCTTAAACCTTCTGAATCTGGGCGCGGCCCAGCAGCCCCTGGGGCCGCACGAGGAGGATCAGGAACAGCAGCGCGAAGGCCACCGCGTCCTTGTACGCGCTGAACTGCGAGGGCACGAACGCCTCGGCCAGCCCGATGACCAGGCCGCCCACCACCGCCCCCGGAATGCTCCCCAGCCCACCCAGCACGATCACGGCCAGGCCCTTGAGTCCGTAGGTCACCCCGAAGTACGGCCCCGCCACGCCGAAGGCCGTGCCCACCAGTGTGCCCGCCAGCCCGCCCAGAAAGCCCGACAGGAAGAAGGTCATCAGGATGAAACGGTCCACGGAGATGCCCAGCAGGCTGGCCGTGCTGGGATTCTCCGCCACGGCCCGCAGCGCCTTGCCCACCTTCGTCCGCCCGATCACGTAGCCCAGCACGGCGAGCATCACCAGGCTGACCGCAAAGATGATGAGCTGCACGGTACGGATGATGACGGTCTTTTCCCCGATGCGAAAGCTCAGGGCCGGGCGCACGTCGCCGTAAGCGTCCGACGGAAAGTTGTAGATCTCCGCGCCCACGAGGAGCTGAATCAGGTTCACGACGACGAGGGCCACCCCCAGGCTACTCACCAGCGCCAGCAGCGGGTCCGCGCCACGCGCCCGCATGGGGCGGAAGGCCACCCGTTCCATCAGCACGGCCACCAGCCCCGCCAGCCCCGCGCCGATCAGCGTGGCGAGGGCAAACATCCACGGGTTGCCCGAAAAGGGTGAGCTGTCCCCGAACAGATTGATGCCCTTGAGGAGACCGTTGTTCTCGAACTGTCCCACCACCAGCGTGTACGTGAAGTACGCACCCAGGGTAAATACGGCACCGTGCGCGAAATTGATGATGCCCAGGATCGAGAACACCAGCGTGTATCCCAGCGCGAAGATGGCGTACACGCTGCCGATGGCGAGGCCGTTAAGCAGGTTCTGGACGAGTTGGCTGAATTCCATGCGGTTCCTTTCGGGAGAGTCGCCAGCAATCAGTCGCCAGTCGCCAGCAGTTCCGGGCTGGTCACTGGCGACTGGCAACTGACGAGTTATTTCAGATAAACGAACGAGCCCGTCTTCGCGTCCTTCATCTTGATCTGCGCGACGTAGAACTCCTTCTGGATGATCTCACCGTCTTTTTCAAAGCGCAGTTCGCCCAGGGGCGTGTTGTACTTCCCCGCCAGAATCTGCTTGTTCAGGGCCGTGCGCAGGTCGTCGAGGTCCCACTGCGCGAGTTTCTTCTTGCGGTCGAGCGCACGCAGGGCGTCCACGATGACTTGCACGCCCGCGTAGGCCTGCGCGGCGAACTGGGGCGGGTCTTTCTTGTACTGGGCGCGGTATTCCTTGACGAACACCTGGTTGGCGGCGCTGGGCTGGGCTGGACTGTACGCCTGGGCGATAATCACGCCGTCGCAGTACTTCTGGCAGACGGGGAACATATTGGAGGTGTTCAACCCATTGCCGCCGATGATCAGGCCCTTGTAACCCAGTTGCCGCAGCTGCTTGACCAAGTTGCCGCCATCCGCCGCCAGCCCCGAGATAATCACGAGGTCCACATCTGCATTCAGCACGGAGGTCACCTGGGTGGTGAAATCGGTGTCGGTGGTCTGAAACTTCTGCACGGTGGCGACGTTCAGGCCCTGCGCCTTGGCCGTCTCCTGAAACGTGCCCGTCTCCGAGGTCGAGAACGCGTCGTTCTGCGCGTACAGCACGGCCACCTTCTTGATCTTGGGATCAAGTTTCAGGGCCTGCTTGACGGCGTTGGGGGCCACCACTGCGACGGGCGCGGACACGCGGGCGATGTAGTCCCCGATCTGCGGAATGCCCTTGGCCGTGTTGCTCGGTCCCACCACCGGCACCTTGGCGCGCTCGGCGATGGGATCGGCAGCGAAGGCCTGCTGCGAGAGCGTGGGACCCACGATGCCGACCACGTTTCCCTTGCCGATCAGGTTCTGAAAGGCGTTGATGGCGCTGTTCTCGTCACCCGCCGCGTCCTGAAAGACCAGCTTGATGGGCGTGCCGTTGATGCCGCCGCGCGCGTTGATGAACTTCTCGGCCAGGCGCGCGCCGATCACCTGTTCCTGCCCCAGCAAAGCCGTGTTGCTCGTCTGCGCCAGCGCCACACCGATGGGCACGGGCGTCTGGACCTTCTCGGCGCGCGCCGCCGTGAGCAGACCCAGGATGATCATCGTGGAGATTCGTTTCATAGGGTGCCTCCGGGAATCGGCTGCCTGACTGTGAGCGGCCGATAAACAGTATTTCAGGTGGGCCCACTATCCGGTGGAGGGGAAGGGAAGTCAAGCGCGGGAGAGACGCTCTACGTCCCGGTCTGCGCAAGACCCTTCGTCGGCGCTCTGTCCGTCCAGCCAGATGTTCAGTTCACCCGTAGACCTCTTGCTCCGGGTTCTCCCCCGCTTCTCCCTATACTCCGGGCATTATGGGTTTTGCCGCAGTAGCGCTGCTCAGCAGCGTCGTCTTTCTGGTGCTCCCCTTCGCGCTGGTCCGGACCATCCTCCGGGAGTACGGGGAGGCGTCGGTGCCCGAGCGGGAGGCGCTGCTCCTGGCCCTGCGGGCGCTGCTGCTGTTCGGCTGCACCCTGGTGGTGGTTCCGTTTTTCATCTATGGCGCCACGGCCGCCCTGTGGTTGCCCATTGCCGCCGCCGTCCTGCTGCTCACGGTGGTGCCTACCCCGATGCTGCTGGTCAGTCTGTGGCGCCTCCGGCAGCTGAGGGCCCTGGACACGTCCCGCCTGCGCCCGGTCAGGGCTTCGCTCTTTCTGACCACGCCGGTGTCACTGCTGGGAGGCTGGTGGGCCCTGAGCATCTTGCAGCTCGTAATGAACGCCAAAGGCTAGGACCCGGCTCCGCTCTGCCCTATTTCAGCAGGTTGCGCGCAATGACCACGCGCTGAATCTCGTTGGTGCCCTCGTAGATCTGATTGAGTTTCACGTCGCGCAGCAGCTTTTCCACAGGGTACTCGCCCACATAACCGTATCCGCCGTGCACCTGAATCGCCTCGTTCGCGGCGTCGAAAGCCATTTCCGAGCAGTAGGCCTTGGCAATCGCGCTCTCGGTGCCGTGGGGCTGGTTCTGGTCCGCCAGCCACGCCGCTTTCATGTACATCAGTCGGCCCGTCTCGATGCCCATGGACATCTCGGCGAGCTTGAACTGGATCGCCTGAAACTGAGCGATGGGGCGTCCGAAGGCGGCCCGCTCCTTGGCGTACTTCACGCTCTCGTCCAGTGCCCGCCGGGCAATGCCCACCGAGCCTGCCGCCACCGGAATGCGGGTTTTGTCGAGCGTCTTCATGGCGATTCGAAAGCCGTCGCCCAGTCCACCGAGCTGGTTCTCGCGCGGCACCCGCACGTTCTCGAACACGAGTTCGGAGGTCAGCGAAGCCCGCTGGCCCATCTTGTGTTTGATCTTGTTGTACGTGAAGCCCGGCGCGTCCTTGGGCACCACCAGGGCCACCGTCGCCTTGTGCCCCCCCTGACGGTCGGTGGTGGCGAACACCACCGTCACTTCGGCCACGCCGCCGTTGCTGATCCACATCTTCGTGCCGTTGATGACCCACTCGTCACCATCGAGCACCGCCGTGGTGTGCATCGCCGCCGCATCGGAGCCGTTGTTGGGCTCAGAAAGCGCGAAGGCGGCCAGGCTCGGTTTCTCGGTCATCGGCCCCAGGAAGCGCTGCTGCTGCTCCTCGGTGCCGCCCACCAGGATGGGCGTGATGCCCAGTTCAGAGGCCATCAGCACGGTATAGATGCCCATGCAGCCGTAGGCGAGCTCCTCGCCCAGCAGGCACTCGTCGAGCATGCCCAGCCCCAGGCCGCCCGCGTGTTCGGGAATGGCGACGTTCAGGAGGCCCACCTCAAAGGCTTTTTCCACCACCTGCCAGGGCAGCTCCTCGCGCTGATCGTACTCGGCGGCGATGGGAATGATTTCCCTGCGTGTAAAGTCGCGGGCGAGTTGCTGAAGCTGCTTTTGCTCGTCGGTGAGGGTAAAGTCGATCATGGTGGAGGCTCCTGGGAGGAAACGGGGGCGGCGGGGGAGCACGGGTGGGAAGGCTGGTGGAACGCCCCTCCAAGCACTTTGCTGAACTGGGTTCAATTTATCACGGTGCCTTACGCTCTGGGGAGCGCGCGGCGGTTCGACTTGCCGCGTGTCCCGCTTCCCTGACAAGATGGACCTCCACGTGAAGGTCCTTCCCGCTCCTCCCACTTGGCCGCCCTTCCCTCCATTGCCGGTTTTCCGATGACGCAGGTGGCAGTGCCCCTGCCGGAATGGCTGACTGCCTTGGACCCCCTGTGGCTGAACGCCGCCACTTTCGGCCTGATGTTCGTTGAGGGTGCGGGCGTGCCCGGTGTACCTGGCGTCCTGCCCATGCTGGCGCAGGCCGCGCTGATCACCGAGGGCAAGACGGGGTACGTGGACGCCGTGTTCTGGGGCGCCCTGGGCAATCTTCTGGGCAGTCTGGCCGGCTACGCGCTGGGCGGCTGGATTCTGACCCATCTGCCGCCGCGCTGGCGCGCCTGGGCCGGGCACGGCCGCACCCGCCGCCTGACCGAGAAGACTGCTCCCCTCCTGATCGCCCTGAGCCGCAGCGTCGGTTCTCTTCGCACCCCGGTCACCTGGACCGCCCGCACCTTGGGGGTCCCGTTTTCCACCTTTGCCGGGTGGTCCCTGGTGGGGGCGTTGCTGCACGTGGGACTGTGGCAGTACGCCCTGTGGAAGTTCGGTGAGGCGGCCCTGCAGGTCTTTCGCCGCGCCGAGGTCCACCTGGCACCCCTGCTGCTTGTGGCCGCTGTGGTGCTGCTGCTGGGCTGGGTCTGGCGGCGTGAGCGGGGGCGGCTGTAGGCCAGCCCCGGCTTCAGGTACTGGAGCGCGGATTCTGAATCATTCGTTCCCCGGGCGGCGACCAACCCCTCACGGTTCTTCGGACAAGGCCCTCAGGGGTTCGCCCAGCACGCTGCGTTTGAAAGTGGTGATCAGCGCTTCTCCACGGGGCCGGTCCTGGGTGATGGCCAAGCGAACGGTGGTGGCGAGGAGGTGCATGACCAGCAGCGCTGCTGTTTGGCGCTGGTTTGGCTCGCGCTCCGGGTAAAGCCGGGTGAGGACGTCCACAAGCATATGGGTGTGCGCCTCAGCGTCCTCGGTTTCAAGCGCCTGCAAGGCCTTGTCCGTCTGGGTGGCGGCCCAGAGGTCGTGCATCACGGGCTCTTCGAGATACAACTTGTAAAATCCATCGGTGATCCGCTGCAGGGCGGGCGGGAGGTCGGCGCGAACCTGCACGCCCGCGAGCTCGGCCGACGTGCAGGCGCGGCCCAGCGCGTTGTACTGCTGGGCCAGGGTCGCGATGAGGGCCCCTTTGTCTGCGAAGTACTGGTAGAGCGAACCGATGGGAATACCGGCGTGCCGGGCCACCTCACGCATCTTCAGGTGGTCGCTTCCCTGCTGCTCGATCAGGCTGCGGGTGCTCGCCAGGATGCGGTCCACACGCTCTCGGCTGCGGCGCTGAACGGGCAGGCGGTGCCCGGGGAAGTCTGCGGGTGGGTTGGACGACGGCATAACGCTCCTTGACGTCCAGAATATGAACAAATATCATCTTTTTCAAACATGAGCAGTGTTCATGTTTTGGAGGATGGGTATGCACCGAAGTGAAGCTTCTCTCCAAGCGCCCATTTCCGTGATCGGTCGCAGCGGCAAAACTGGATGGGGCGTCACGCCACTTTTCACCGGACCGGGACGACGGATCCGGCCCTGCCAACGGTTCAGCGGGCAAGGGTTCCAGAAAGCCTTGGCTGCCGCACAGGACCGGAGCACTCGGCTGTTTCCCCAGCAGCGTGGAGCCGGCGAGGGTTTCGTCACCCTGGCGGAGCAGCACGTGCTGCTCCGCCAACCGCGTCACTTTGCCGCTGTCCCGCCGCTTGCCGCCGGTGGGATACGAAAGGAAGGCTCCTGATGCCCCGGTGGATGACCCTGCTGACCCTCACCACGGCGCTGGGCAGCGGTCTGGTGGCGGGCACCTTCTTCGCGTTTTCGGGTTTCGTGATGCCGGCCCTCGCCCGCCTTCCCGCCGCTTCAGGCGTGGCGGCCATGAACGCCGTGAACACCACCATCTTGACCTCACCCTTTATGCCCGTCTTTATGGGTTCGGCGCTGGCCTGCCTGGTCCTGGCAGGCGCGGCCCTGTTTGCTCCGCGTGAGCCCTCCAGCTTCTGGCTGCTCGGCGGTGCCCTGCTCTACCTGGTGGGTTCACTCGGCGTCACTGCCCTGCGGAACGTGCCCCTCAATGACGCGCTGATCGCCTCCACGCCCCGGAGCGCCGTCTCCCTCTGGCCACATTACCTGGAGAGCTGGACACTGTGGAACAGCCTTCGGGCCGCCGCTTCCCTTCTCGCTTCTGCCGCCCTGATCCTCGCCGTTCTTGCCGGGAGAGGCGAATGATGGCTCTGCGCGGCCTCGGCCCTAGAGCACGTCGTCCGCGTTTCCCCGCTTGCGCAGGTTGTTCTGCGTCTTGCGCCAGCGCAGGGCCCTGACGATGGCGGGCGCGACGGGGTTCAGGTTCAGGTCGTAGGCGGGATACCACACCCGCTGCTCGGAGAACTTCAGCTTCATCTTGAAGACGCCGTAGGAATGCTTTTCCTCGTCGAGTTTGCGCGGAATTCCCCAGAAGTCGAACAGGGTATAGCCCCGGCGCTTGGCGTCCAGCATGGCGTTCCAGTAGAAGGCGTCGGGGGCCTTCACGTCCTTGTGGGGCGTGCCGTCCTCACGCAGGCGGTCGTCACGCACGCTGCCGCCGAAAAGGTAATAGGTGCCGGTGCCCATCGCCAGGAAAAATCCCCCGGCGAGCGCCTTGCCCTCGTGCCGCGCGAGCACGATATAGGCCTCGCCGCCGTACGCGTTGCCCTCGCGCAGCATCGTCTCGTAGTAGGCGCGCGGAAAGGCCCCGAGTTTGGCCCGCTCGTTGGTGGCGGTAAAAATCTCCCAGAACGCCTCGAAATCGTCGTCCCGACCTGCCACCACGCCGAGCTTCCCCGCGGTGCGGACGTTGCGCCGCGCCATTTGGTTCAGGTCCGCAAACATCTCGTCCTCGCTGCGGGTCAAGTCCGCGACGATGGTGTGCTCGGGCTGCTCGCTCTCGGCGCGGCGGAAAGGGCCGTATTCTCCCGGAACGGTCACGGTGTCGTCGGCGGGAATGGGGGAGGGCGGCTCAATCTTGAGCAGGGTGTCGGTGGGTTTGGCGATTTTCCGCACCGCCTCCGCCACGTCCGGCAGCAGGTCCAGCGATTCCAGGGCCGGGCCGCGTGGGGCGTACAGGGTGCTCAGGCCGGGCACCAGGCGTTTGCGGATCAGCTGCAGCGCGCCCACGGTCTGCCCATTTCCCTGAATCAGGTAGCGCACGGGCACCTGTCCCAGTACCCGCCGCGCCTCGCCGTAGCCCCAGCCCTGCAGCGCGCTCGTCAGGGGGAGCGAGCGCACGGCGTCGTCATAGGCGCGGGGGTTGGTGGTTTCCGAGAGGGTCAGGCGCATCGGGGGGGATTGTAGCAGGGGGCGCGGCGGGCTTTACCTGCCGCTGAGCCAACCTGCCCCGGCAGGTGCGGGACGCTACAGTGAGAGAATGAGACAGACGCTTTTGACGCTCGCCCTGCTGCTGGGTGGCGCGGCCCTCGCCCAGACCGACACGACGCCCGCCACCACGACCCCTCCGGCGGCCACAGAGGCGGCCAAGCCCTACCAGCCTGTGGACGCCGCCGCCGTTGTCGCGCAGGTGGGCGGCCAGGGCCTGACGGGGGCCGACTTCGAGCGGGCCTTTCGCATCGCGGTCGCCCGCGTACTCAATTCCCAGGGCGTGCCCTACAGCACCGACATGCTGGGTGAATTTACCGAGGCGCGCGGGGAGTTCTTGACCCAGTTCGCCCGGGACCAAGCGGTGTACCAGCTGGCCAAACGCTCGGTGCAGGCCACGCCTGCCCAGGTGGACGAGCAGCTCGCCAAGGCCCGCGCCAATTTCTCCAGCGACGCGGAATTCGCCGAGGCGCTCAAATCCACCGGCTACGCGGACGAGTCGGACCTGCGCGCCGAGATTGAGCGGCAGACCACCGTGCAGGCGTACCTCGACGCCCTCAAGCCGCGCTTCACGTTTGGGGACGCCGTGGTGCAGGGCTTTTACAACCTGAACAGGGCGGCGTTCACGCGGGAAGCGCAGGCGTGCGTCAAGCACGTCCTCGTCAAGACGCAGGCGGAGGGTCAGACGGTGCTGAAGGACGTGCAGGGCGGCGGTGACTTCGCCAAGATCGCTCAGGAAAAGAGCCAGGACCCCGGCAGTGCGGCACAGGGCGGTGACCTGGGCTGCATCGCGCCCGGCGACACGGTCGCCGCCTTCGACAAGGCGTCGTTCAGCGGGCCGCTGAACCAGCCGCAGCTCGTGCAGACCGAGTACGGCTGGCATGTGCTCGTCGTTACCAAGCGCACCGACGCCGGCCTTACCCCCCTGACCGAGGCCGCGCCCCTGATCCGCGAGCAGCTCGCGCGCAACGCCGCCCAGAAGTATGTGGACGCCCAGATCGCCCGCCTGGGCGTGAAGACCAGTCCCGAAGTGCTTGGTACGCCGAGCAAGTAGGCGTCAGCAAGAAGCCCAGCAGGGGGGTTGTCCGTGCTGGGCCTTCTTCTTTTCGGTCACGGCTCGCTGCTGGCCAGTTTAGGTCGTGTAGTCCGCGTTGATGCTCACGTACTCCGCGCTCAGGTCACAGCCCCACGACTCGCCGCTGGCCTCGCCCACGCCAAGGCCCACCTCGAACACCACTTCACCGGCCTTCATGCTCGCGCTGACGGCCGAGTCGTCGTAGGGAAGGGGCCTGCCCGCGAAGACGGGGATGCCCTGAACGCTGACGGTCATGCGCTCTACGTCGACCTCGGCTCCCGAGCGCCCCACAGCCATGATCACCCGGCCCCAGTTGGGATCGTTGCCGTGAACAGCACTTTTGAGCAGTGGCGAGACACAGCAGGTGCGGGCGGCGCTTAGGGCCTCGGCTTCGCTGCGCGCCCCCGAGACGCGCACGGTGAGCAGTTTCGTCGCGCCTTCGCCATCGGCAGCGATCTGCCGGGCCAGCTCGCGCATCACGCCTTCCAGCGCCGCCAGAAATTCCGCCGGGTCCACCTCGCCCGCCTCTCCGTTGGCCAGCACCACGGCCATGTCATTCGTGCTGGTGTCGCCGTCCACCGTCACCGCGTTGAACGTGCGGTTCACAATGCCGGGAAAGGCACTTCGCAGCGTGTCTCTATCCACCCGCGCGTCGCTGAAAGCGAAGGCGAACATGGTGGCCATGTCCGGGTGAATCATGCCGCTGCCCTTGGCGGTGCCCACGATGCGCGCGCCACCGCTGAGGGTAACGGCGGCGGTCTTGGGATGGGTGTCGGTCGTCATGATGGCGGCGGCGAAGGGGGCCACCTCCGCGCGGAGTTCCTCGGGCAGGTGTTCGGCTCCGCTGAGCACCCGGTCCATGGGCAGCAGGTGGCCGATGATGCCGGTGCTGGCGGTGAGCACGCCGTCCTCAGGCACATTCAGCACGCTGCCCACGGCGTCGGCCAGGTCGGCGTTGTCGCGTGCGCCCCGCTGCCCCGTGGCGGCGTTGGCATTGCCCGCGTTGACCACCAAGGCGCGTACGGGGCCGTCACCGCTGAACAGGGCGCGGTTGCGCGTCACGCACGCCGCCGCGGTGGTGGAGCGGGTGCCCGCGAAGGCCCAGGTACAGTCCGAATCGCTGACCACGCAGCTGAGGTCCGTCTTGCCGCTGGGCTTGATGCCCGCCGCGAGGGCCGCCGCACGAAAGCCCTGGGGAAAGGTCAGGTCCTGCGTTCCTTGTGCCGTGTCCGTCATGGCCGCATGGTAGCGGGCAGGGCCAGAGGGTGGAGCAGTATGGACTGGGCAGGACGTGCCGTGGGGAATCCGGCCCTCGAGCTCGGGCAAAAGGTAAGGTTGGGGCCGCTCCGGCCTGTCGGGCGGTTGACACCGTTCCACATTCAGCGGATTCGTTCTCATCGGGGCCAGGGCCAGCCGCCCGCTCTCCACAACGAACCGTAGAAGCTGCTGAGCAGGGTGTTCAGGAAGGGTTTGCTGCGCGGGGACTCGGACACAGAAGCGCGGGAGCGCGCCGGGTGTGCCCCAGATGCTGCTCCGCAGCCTCAGGCCAGCCTGGCGCCCCAGGCTACCGGCCACAGCAGGGCGTGGAGAGTAAGCCTTGCCGGGTGTAGGAATCAGCCTGACACCGCTCCAGATGTCCCTCCCTGAGCGCCCACCGCGCAGTGCCGGGAAGGCTCGGCGCTCGGCTGAACACCGTATTCGCTTCCCAGCAGGAAAGGCCGGGACAGGCGTTCATCAGACTGACGTGGCCCCGCTCGGTGACGGTCATCACGGCGTTGCAGCCCGCGCGCAAGGTGGGATCGTCGGGGTGATCTGACGGGATCAGGAGCGTGGCCGGGTTGCGGCCCAACTGGTCGACCATCGGCGATTCGGCCGTGTATGTGCGCGGCTCACCCAGAGCGCACTGTGTGCCCCCGCGCAAAACTGGCCGGTCGAATCGGCGGGCGAATGGCGAGGCCGAACTGCGCGCCTTGCAGGTCCCCAGCTCCGGGGTGTGTCTCCGGCCAGACTGGTCGGCAGCACCAGCACCTGCGCGCCCCAGACTGCGGGTGACGGAAGTGACGTTGCGGACATTGCCCTGGATACCCATGGTCCCCGACGTGCTGGTCAGAATGCGCGCGGGCCACAGCCCCAGAAACGCGGACATGCGGATATCAGAAGGCGAGCAACGTCTTAAGGGCTTTCCTTCAGAAAGGCTTTATCAGGCGAACACCAGACGAAAAGCGGCATCAGGACGGTTTTTTTGTGCCACGCGGTTGTAAGGTTTTTGAAGTCTTTGCTCTTGTCCTGACGCCAACGTGACGCCCTGCCTACCTTCCTCACATGCTCTTTACGGTGCTTCTCAGGAGAGGCGGGTAGGGTGAGGGCAATGAAGACTGTGCTGCTGGCCCTCACGGTGACCGCCCTGCTCTCGAGTGCGGTGGCCGCACCCGTCAAACTCGGCTCTTTGCCCGTGACGCTGGAACCCAACGCCAAGCTGCTGACCCTAAACGAGGCGGGCATTGTCAAGGCCTTTCCCTCGGTGGCGGGACGGCCCGAATTCGTCTTTCTGACCGAGGACCGCAAGGTCAGCGTGGCCTTCGAGTGGCGGCAGGGCAAGTTGACCCCGAACCAGGTGCCGGACCTCGTGGCGCAGTTTCCGGCGGTGATTCGCGCGCAGGTGCCCAACGTCAAATCCCTCAAGGCGAACGTCTTGCAGATCGGCGGAACGCCCTGGGCGCAGTTCGTGTTCACGACGCCCACCCAGGGCGACGAACTGCGGCGCGAGCTGCTGATGACGAGCGCCGAGGGCCGCATCCTAGTCGTGACGATTGCGGGCAATGTCAAGGACTACAGCCGCAACGAGGCGGTGCTGCGGACCCTGACGGGCAGCGTGCGGGTGAACTGAGTCCGCTGGCCCGGGACCCGCCCATACAGGATTAATGGAGGCGAGGACGGGCCGCCGGAGCAGACCGTGTGCCCGTTTCTGCGCGCCTGCCCCCTAGAATGCACATCGTGCAAGACGACGCCCCTGCTCCCTCCTCTGCGCGGACCGCCACGCCCCGGGTCCTGTCGCGACACGGCGGCGTGCAGAGCGAGGAGGGCGTTCACGCTGGTCAGCCCGCCTTTATCAAGACCTGCCTGACCGACGAGCCGCAAGTTACGGCCCGTTTTCTGCAAGAAGGCCAGATCGCCGCTGGGCTCAGCCACCCCCTGATCGTGCCACTGCTCAGCGCCAGCCCGCGCCGTCTGGTCTTTCCCTGGATCAGCGGCGTGAGCCTGCGCGAACGGCTCGAACGGGGCGCGCTGCCGCTGCCGGAGGCCCTGTCGGTGGTGTGCGGCGTCCTGAGCGCCCTCGTCTACGTTCATGCCCAGGGGGTGACCCACCAGGACGTGAAGCCCGAGAACGTGCTGTTGGCCGGGGGACAGGCCGAGGCCGGAGCCGTTCGCCTGACCGATTTCGGCATGAGCCACTCGCGCGCCCTGGGATCGGACCTACACGAGGGCACCCGCATGGGCACGCCGCACTTCATGGCTCCCGAACAGTTTCGGGGGGTGCGGGGCGACCCGCGCAGCGACCTGTACTCCGCCGGGGTGCTGCTGTTCGACTGCCTGGCCGGACACCCGCCCTTCCAGGACGCCCTGGGCTGGCTGACTGGCCTCTCGCCCGAGCGCGCGCCGCTGCCGGGGCCGCCGGAACTCCACCCCCTGCTCGACGCCGCCCTGAGCCGCGACCTCGACGGGCGGCCCCAGACGGCTCAGGACATGCTGCGGAGGCTGCGTGAGGTGGCCCGGTTCTTGGGTCTTGAAGGCTGCTGTCCGGAGGATGAGGACCCGTGCCCTTAATCGCTTTCAGTGGTAACCGCTTTCTGGCTGAGGAGACGCTGCGCGACGTCCTGAACGCCCGCGGCCTGCAGGTGCGCGACCTGCCCCGGCTGGCGGGAGAGGAGGTCACGGCCGCAAACCTGGAGCCGCTGCTGATGCCCAGCCTGTTTGGGGACGGCGGCGTGGTAGTGGACTTCGCTGGCGTCAAGCCCGACAAGGCGCTGCTGGAACTGCTCGCCTCGGCGCCCGTCACCGTGGCGGTGCTGGACGAGGCGGCTCCCGCCGGGCGCGTCAAGCTGTACGAGGCGCGGGGCGAGCACCGCCCCGCGCCCGCTCCCCAGAAGGCCGGCGAGGTGGCGGGGTGGGTGACAGGCCGGGGCCGGCAGATGGGCCTCAAGCTGGACCGTGAATCGGCGGGGTACCTTGCGGAAGTGTTTGGAGCGGACCTCACCGGGATCGCCGGCGAGCTGAACAAGCTCGCCCTGCTGGACCCACCCCTGACGCCAGACCTCGTGAGGCGGGTGGTGGGCCGTGAGCCGCCGGGCGACTCCTTCGCCATGCTGGGCGCGGCGACCACGGGTCATCCGGGCGAGGCGGTAACCCAGCTGCGGCGGCTGCTGGCCTCCGGGGAAGACCCCTTCCGCCTGATGGGCGCGGTGGTGTGGCAGTACGGCCTGGTGGCGCGCTGCGTCGCACTCCTGAAAGACGCAGCGGAGACCGGCGGTGGCCGCGTGACGGAGGCCGCCGCCGCCCAGCGCCTGGGCATCAAGCCCTACCCCGCCAAAAAGGCACTGGAGGTGGCCCGCCGCCTCAGTGAGGCCAGGATTCGCGCTCACCTGGAGCGCATCCTGGAAGCGGACCTCGCCATGAAACGTGGCCTAGACCCGGGCCACGCGTTGGAGCGCCTGATCGTGCAGCTGAGCCTGTAAGGGGCCGAGTGCGCTGCGCACAGGGCCGCGCCTCTGCCCGGTCATCGCCAAGGCCGCTCGCTCAGAAGGCAGGGAGAGGGTTGGGCCCGTCTTTCTCAGTCACCCACGTCAATGCCCGTCTCCTGCACACGCCTGCGGGCGTCCCGGGCACCCTCGCCAGTCACGCGCATCACAAAGCGGCGCCGGGGCTGGCCTTCCCGGGTGGTGTGGCCGTAGGTCGCCACGCTAATGATGTTGCTGGGCTGTGCGGCGCTGGCGGCGCGGGCCAGACTGCCGGGCAGGTCAGGCATGTCCAGGGTCAGGCGGGTGCCACCTTCGCGGAGGCCCATGATGTCGATAAAGGCGCGCAACACGTCGGTAATGGTGATGATGCCGGTCATGCGCCCGGCGTCGTTCAGCACTGGTAGGCCGCCCACGCCATGCTCCTGCATCCGCAGCGCCGCGTCTTCCATGTACTCGCCCTCGGCGGCGGTAATCACGGGCCGGGCCATCATCTCGCTGACCGTCAGCTTGCTGAGCAGGTAGTTCAGTTCCCAGACGCTCAGGGTGGTCGCCTTGCTGGGCATGGCGTCCTTGAGATCTTTACGGGTGGTGATGCCGATCAGGCGCCCCCCCTCGACCACCGGCAGGCGGCGAAAGCCCCGTTCCTTGAGGATCTTGAGGGCCTCCATCACGGATGTGTCCGGCGTGACGGTCATGGGGTCCTGGGTCATCCAGTCGCTGACGAGCATGGCCGTAGCTTACCCTGAGCCTCCAGCGCAGGCACAGATGATGCTCGCCTGATCCCAGGTGTGAGAAAGCTACAGAGGGGTTCATTCGGCTCAGAAAAGTGCGTGCTAGCGTGCCTGCCATGAAGATGAACGCCAAAGCCCTCGCTCCCGTGGCCATCATGGCCGCCTTCGGCCTGGGCACACTCGCGCCCCACGCCCAGACCGCCCCTCAGAAAATCGGGTTCGTAAACGTGCAGGCTGTGCTGTCTGCCCAGGCCGCCGGCAAGGAACTGGCCGACATCCAGAAGAAGGCCGACACCGAACTCGGCGACCTCGACAAGCAGATCAAGGCCATTGACGCCAAGGGAGCCCAGGCCACCGCCGCAGACAAGGACAAGCGCACGCAGCTCGTGACGACCATTCAGGCCAAGGCCAAGGCGTATGACGCCCAGATCGCAGCGCTGCAGCCCAAGATCACGGCCGCGGAACAGGCCGCCAACAGCGCCATCGGCTCGGTCGCCAAGCAAAACGGCGTCAGCATCGTGATGGACAGCGGCGTGGCAGCCCAGGGTCTGGTTGTATACGCCGAGGACAGCACGAATATGACCGACGCCGTGCTCAAGGCCGTCAAGTAAGCCCCGTCTGGACACCCCCAAGCCGGCCCCCGCCGCGCGCGGGGGTTTTGCCTTGACCCTGCCGCTCCCCACCTGGGCAGGGAAGAGAGGAGCCCCATGAAGCGAGTATTTCGACGGTCCCCCCTGGGCCCCGCCGCCCTGATCCTGCCCCTTGCCCTGCTGCTGACCGCACCGCACGCACAGCAACGCAAGAGTCGCGTGGGCTTCGTGGACGTGCAGCAGGTGGTGGCGAAGTTGCCGGGCAGCGCCACCTACCTGAAGCTCAGCCAGAGCAGCGACAAGGACCTCAAGGCCAAGCAGGACAACCTCCAGAAGCTGGCCGCCAAGGCGAGCAAATCGCGCAGTGCCGCCGATAAGCAGGCCCTTGCCAAGGCGCAGCAGGCCTACGTGAACGCCCAGAAGGGGTATCAGCAGCGCCTCGCCGCTGAGTTCAGGCCCCTGTCCGGCAAGATCAACGCTGCCGTCGCCAGCGCTGCGAAGAGCAACGGCTTCAGCGTCGTGCTTGCCCGCCGGGTGGCGGCGCAGAGCAAGCTCGTCGTCTACGCCAACAGCTCGGCCACGGACCTGACGCCCGCCGTGCTCAAGGTCTTGAAAAAATAATCCCGGAGCTTTCCGGCAGTGGTCCGTGCTTTCCGTGGGCACGGGCCTTGCTACGCTTGCGGCCATGACGCCCACAGACGCTTCGGTCCGCCAGCAGATTTTCGGTACCCAGGAGGAACGCATTCTGGAGCGTCTCTCGGCCCTGGACCCAGACCTGATGGCCTATGTGCGCGACTTTGCATACGGCACGGTGTATGAGCGCCCTGGCCTGGACCTGCGCACCAAGGAGCTCGTTGCCTGTGCGCTGCTCGCGTCGCTGGGCAGTCCCGACGAGCTCCGCACCCACCTGCGCGGCGCGCTGCGGGCCGGGGCCAGCGAGGAGGAGGTGCGCGAGACGCTGCTGCTGTGCATTCCGTATCTCGGCTTTCCCCGGGCGGTGGCCGCCTTTGCGCAGCTTCAGGCCCTGCTCGCGTCCAGAGAAAAGGCCCCCACCCCGGAGGAGTGAGGGCCGAGCGGGCACGGACGCTTTAGAAGGTGGTTTTGACGCCGATGCGCGCCTTGAAGACAGTGCCGGGGCGGACGAAACGGTTGCTGATGTCCGCATAGCCTGCCTCGTTGGTGGCGAAGGAATCGCTGCTCGCGGAGCCATCGGGAGCGGTGGTGGTCGTGTTGATCGTCGAGTTGAAGAACTGGTCGACACCCAGGTCGCCCACCAGGCTGAGGTTGCCGGTCAGGGCGTAGCTCACCATAAGGCCACCACCGACACCAAACGAAGAACTGCTGTAGCCGAGGGTGCCGTTGGATCCGTAGTTCTCCACGGAGCGGAACATGCCGTAACGCGCCCCGGCGTAAACAGTGGCGTCTACGCCCGGCGTCAGCTCACCGAAGCCGTAGGTGCCGTCCAGGCTGGCAATGGTGTGGCTGCCAGACTCGGTGACCTCACCTCTGGATTTGGCCGCCCCAAAGGTTTGATTGGGGTCGTTGGGGTTAGAAATGCCGGGCAGCAGAGGGCTGTTGTCGTTGATTGCGTCGGCCGCCCGCGTAAAGCTCACGCCCGCCTTAATACCGAACGGGCCCACAACGTTGGGCGCGTGGACAAACGCCTCACCGCTCAGACCATTGGCATAACCGGCAGTCAGGCCCAGCTCCACGCCGTTGAGGCCCGTGCTGGTCAGGGTTTGCGCGCCTGCAGTGGCGAAGGCCGCGCTGATGGTCATGGCAAGAAGCTTCTTCATATCGATTCGTAGCGTGACTCACCAAGATGAGCCATTAGCTTTATGAGATTCACGGCAGCTTTATGAACCGGAAAGGGAAGCGTCAGCACATCACGGTGCACGTGAAAAAGGCGTTGGCCTCCCGGAAATGCCAGACCGGAGTGGCGAGAAACGCCTGCAGGCACCGCCTCATAAAGGATCACAGCAGTGAGAAATGGCCGGGAAGGTAGGACGCCCACTCGCCACTTCTCGCCTCATCTGCTAAACTTGAACTCAGTCTAATTTGCTGTGCTGCGTGAGGAAAAGGGCACCAGACGTGGATCTGGACGCGCGGCGCGCAAGCGAAACCCTCACGTATGCTGGGAGGACCTATGAAGATTCTGACCCTGGTTCGGCAGGTGCCCGACGCGGAGGCGCGCGTCAAGATCAGCGCGCAGCGGGTGGACCTCGAAGGCTCGACGCTGGTGATCGACGGCATGGACGAGTACGGTGTGGAGGAGGCCCTGCGTCTGCGCGAGGGCGGAGCAGCCGTCGAGGAAGTCCTGGCTCTGGCGGTCGGTCCCAAGCGCGTGGAGGACGCCCTGCGTACCGCCCTGGCGATGGGCGTAGACCGCGCCATTCACGTGGAAACCGACGAGGCGCTGGACCCCATCGCGCTGAGCCGCGTCGTGGCGCAGGTGGCGCAGGCCGAAAGCGTGGGCCTGGTGCTGGTGGGTGGGCAGGAGGCCGACTGGGACAGCCAGGCGCTGGGCGCGGCCACCGCAGAACGCCTGGGCTGGGCGCAGCTTACCTGGACCAACGAGCTCAAGCTCGTTGGCGACGCGTTGACGGGGCGGCACGATGTGGACGACGGCAATGAGAGCTTCCGCGCCGCGCTGCCCGCGGTTGTGACCACCCAGCAGGGCCTGAACGAGCCGCGCTACCCTACGCTGCCCAACATCATGAAGGCCAAGCGCAAGGAGCTGCGCAAGGACAGCTTGGACCAGTACGGCGCGCGGCCCACCGTGCGTGTGGTAAACAGCGAAATCCAGACGCGCGCCCGCCTCAACAAGATGATCGACGGCAAGGACCCCCAGGCCGCCGCCGCCGAACTCCTCTCCCTCCTCCGGAACGAAGCGAAGGTGCTCGCATGATCCTGATCGTCGCCGAACACGCGGGCGGACAGCTCGCCAAGTCCACCCTCGAAATGGTCACTGCGGCCCGGGAGTCCGGTCGCGAGGGGCCCATCACCGTCCTCGTGCTGGGTCAGGGCGTTGCCAGCGTGGCGAACAGTGCGGCTGCGGTGGCCGATCAGGTGCTCGTGGCCGATTTGCCTGGCCTCGCCACCTACAACGCTGAGGGCTGGGCGGCGGCGGCCGCGCAGATCGCGCAGGAGGGCGAGGCCCACACCGTCATCATCGGCGGCAGCCGCTCGGGCCGCGAGTATGCGCCGCGCGTGGCCGTCAAACTCGACGCGCCTTATCTCGAAGACGCGACTCGCCTGACGGCCAACGGCAATGCCCTGCAGGCCCAGCGCTACACCTACCTCGCCCGCGTGACGGAAACGGTGGAGGCCGAGGCCCCCGTGATCGTGGTGACCGTCAAGCCGGGGTCCTTCCAGCCTGCTGCGCCCGCTCCGGCCCCCGGCGAGCAGTACGACGTGGAACTCGACCTGCCCGCCCCCCGGGTGGAGGTCACCGGCCGCAGCCTGGAAAAAAGCAGCCGCGTGGCCCTGACCGAAGCCGACGTGATTGTGACCGGCGGGCGCGGCGTGGGCAGCCCTGAGAACTTCTCCACCTACGTTGAGGGCCTCGCAGACCGCATCGGCGCGGGCGTGGGAGCCACGCGCGCCGTGGTGGACGCGGGCTGGCGGCCCTACGCCGAACAGGTGGGCCAGACCGGCAAGACCGTGCAGCCCGGCGCGTACATCGCCCTCGGCGTCAGTGGGGCGGTGCAGCACCTGTCCGGCATGGGCAAGAGCAAGTACATCGTGGCGATCAACAAGGACGCTGAAGCGCCCATCTTCAAGGTGGCCGACTACGGCATTGTTGGCGACGTAGGCCAGATTGTGCCTGCGCTGATCGAGGCGGCTGGGAAGTAAACGTCTGCGCTTGAAGACCGCTCCCTTTGTGGGAGCGGTTTTTTCGTTGGGGTAGGGGGAAGTGAACGGTGGGCAAGAGGGCCGCCCCTTCCCCTAGCACAGCCGCAATACGGTTTCCGGGTAAGCCGTCGCATCTCTTCCGCTCCCCTCCGTTTCGGTGATTCCGCGCCTATCCGTCACCGTTTTTCCTGTTCATTCCGGTGAATCAGGTATGCAATACCTGATTCACCGGAATTCCTATAACACGTCCATCCCACCTGGCGCGGTAGGCTGTGCGGGCGACCACAACCTCATTCCCAGGAGTCACGCATGAAGCACGTCGTCCCCGCCCTTGCCCTGACCGCCGCCCTCGCCGCCTGTGGACAGGCTCCCGTCTCCAGCGCCAGCGCCCCTGCTGACCATGCCGCAGCGTACGCGGCCCGCGCCGAGCTTCAGGACGAGGGCAGCCAGGCCATCCTCGCCCACTACGGGAACGACGCCGGACTGCTCGCCGCACTCCAGGAAGCCTACGGCGAGCGGCCCGCCGAGCTCAGCCGCCCCGTGGCCCCGGCCATCACTGGGGCGGACCTCGCCGCCGACCGCCTCGCCTACATCAAACGCACAGGCTGGGGCACAGTGGGCAACTACAGCGGGCAGTACGTGACCTATGCGGGCACAGAGAGCCCCTACGCCGGCCTCGACTGGAGCCGCGACGGGTGCAGCGCCCCCGACGGCTTGGGCCTGGGCTACCGCGAGGATTTCCGCCCCGCCTGCAATGTCCACGACTTCGCCTACCGCAACCTCAAGGTATACGGGCGCACCGACGCCAACCGCAAGAGCAGCGACGAGGCCTTTTTCGTCAACATGAAGGCCACCTGCGCGGCCAAGAGCTGGTACGCCCGGCCCGCCTGCTACAGCGCCGCGTATGCCTATTACGAGGGCGTGCGCGTGGGGGGCGACAGTTCGTTTCAGTAGTGGGCCAAAGGTCAAATCGCCTGGTGTGCCGAGCGGTTAGGCTGTTCTACGGTTGGACGGCTCACCCCCCGTGAGTTCCAGTACGGCGTTATGGGCCAGCCCCGCTGCCTTCGCCACCCGCCAAGCGCTCCGCGCGTCACCCCGGATCACGGCCTGCATAAAGGTCCGGTTTTGCGTCAGGGTGGTCAGTACCCAGAAGTCGCCCCAGGCCTCCACGCCCCAGTGGGTCCGCATGGCCTTGGCCGCTGCCTCCCACACAGGCTCGGAGAGGTGCTCCAGGGGGGCGATAAAGTGCAGTTCGCCGTCGGTGCCGGGGGTACGCGCCACCTCGCGGCGGTAGGCCTCTCGCTCGCGGCGCGTCATGCCCTCCCACGCGCCGGCCTGGCAGTAGCGGGCCGGAAGGGCGCTGAAGGTGTCGCGGCAGCGGGTGGGACGGGCCCCGTACTTCGAGCACCCGCCACTGGCCGGATCCAGCAGGGGGCAGTACCCCACCTGAAAGCGGTGGCGCTCCACGTACGTCTCCTCATCGGGCGCGGTGCGGGCGTTCTCGATGACGCGGCGGGCGTGGGCCTCCACCCGGGCGGCTTCCTCAGGATTCAGGGCCTCGGCCGTGACGAGCGCTTCGGCCAGAGAAACGCGGATGGGCATGTTGCAGCAGCCGAAGCAGCCTGCAGCGCAGTGGACCTGCCCGCCGCGCTCGGCGTAGCCCTTCATCCAGGCTTCAGCACGCCGTCCATAAGCCGCGTAGCCCCGGCGTACGGCGTCACCCACGGGGCTGGCAGATGGGGGGCGCGAATCAGACATGGAGGAGGGATGAACGGCGGGGGCGGAAGAGCGCGGCACGGGGGTAGGGTAGCGCGGCTATACTGAACACAACGTGTTTCGACGCCCTCGCCCGCAGCAGCCCGCGCCTACGCCCGGGCCTGAATCCCGTTCTTCCAGCGCGCCGATGCCCGCTGCGGACGCCCAGGACGTGGCGGCGGTGCTGTCCGAGTTGCTGGCCCGGCCCAGCAGCGGCAGCATCCTGGAGCGCGCCCTCACCCACGCCCTGACCCTGCTCGACGATCAGGCCAACGCCTACGCGGTGCTGCGCCGTGGTCCCGACCGGGTGGTGGCTGTGGTGGGCTATCCGCAAAGCCTGATCGGCACGCCCCTCAGCGGTCCCTGGGCTGGCAGCAAGCCCCGCCTGCTGCGCGACGGCACCCGCGAGATCTACGAGATGAACACCACCGACGTGCAGGAACAGCTCGACGCTTGCGGGATGCGCGGGCTGCCCCTCACGCTGGTGGTGCCGCTCAGTGACCGGGGACGGGGGCTGGGCGCGCTGGTCTTCGACCGCACTTCCACCGAGGGCATCACCCCTGAGCAGCAGGAGGCGGTGGCCCGCTGGGCTACGGCAGTGGCCCCTCTGCTGGGCGTGATTGACTCGCGTGACGAGTGGCGGCAGACGGCCCGCCAGATCACCTCGGCCTTCGTGGAAGCGGTCGAGAGCCAGGAGTTTGACGCTCTGGGCCACGGCCAGGCGGTGGCGGACCTCGCCGTGCGGCTGGGCCGGGCGGTGGGCCTGGTGGAGCGCGAGCAGGAAGAGCTGTGGTACGCCGCGCTGCTGCATGACATCGGCAAGATCCACGGCGAGGTGGGGCACCCGCAAGTGGGCGCGAACTTTCTGCATGGCGTGCCGCACCTCGCGCAGGCGCAAAAGGCCATCCGCCACCATCACGAGCGCTGGGACGGTCAGGGCGAGCCCGACGGGCTGAGCGGCGAGGACATCTCGCTCTACGCGCGCATTCTGGCGGTGGCCAACGCCTACGTCCGCAGCGGCAACCTGGAGCAGGTGCGCGGGCAAGCGGGCAAGGCCCTCGATCCCCGGCTGGTGGGTCTGCTCGAGAAGCTGCCGCAGGACAGGTAAGTAAGGCCAGGTCGGCCAACCGTCAAACACTCCCGCCGCAGCGGTGGGTTCTTTTGATCCTTTCCACTGGAGTGGAGGGCCCGTAAAGCGCTGCCAGCAGCTCTACGGGCGCGCAGGACAGGGGGCTGGGGCGAGAGGTCCAGCCCGAAGGAAGGTGAGGTGGCGGCGGAGAGGCCCACTCCCTTCAAACGCTTGGCCCCCACCTCCGCCGCACACCTTCTTCCCGCTATGATGCGCGCGTGACTCCGGGCCGAGCGCCAACCCACCGCTTTCCCGTGCTCGAAGCCCGCTTCGGCCCGCTGGAACCGATGGACGCGGGGATGCAGAGCCGGGTGTACGCCACCCCCGACGGTGGCGCTGTGGTCAAGGTCTACCGCAACCACCGGGGAGAGCACCGCCAGGAAGCCCAGAACATGCGCCGGGCTGGGCTGGACGCCTGGGTACTGGACGCGGTGGAGGCCGACGGCGTAGAAGCCCTGATCCTACGCCGCTTTCCGGGACGGCCCCTGCGCGGGGGTGACATTCCGGCGGCGCTGCCCCGCCTGCGCGAGATTCTGGAAACGCTCCACGGAGAGCGGCAGGGCCAGGTGGACCTGCGCCGATTGCGCGAACGCCTGAAGCGCTTTCGCAGTGCGCTGGCGGCCTATCCCCTCGACGACCTCTTCGATGCCGTGGAGCTGCCACTGGAGCGTGGCCTCCTTGCCCAGCCTGCTGCGTTTTGTCACCTGGACCTGTGGCAGGACAACATCCTGATCTCTCCAGACGGGGAAGTGCTGGTGATCGACTGGACGAAGGCGGGGTGGGACGATCCCCTACGTGACGTGGCGCTGCTCAAGACCGGCACCCTGGACCTGTTGAGCGCCGAGGCCAGCCTGGAGGCGGCCCTGACCTTCCTGCCGGACCACGCTCCCACGACCCTGACCCGGCTGCGCGCCTACCTGGCCCACACCTGCCTGCACGACCTGTACTGGTTTTTAATGAACGAGCCCTACGAGTTCGACCACCAGCGCGACTTGAAGGTGCCCCGGGCCCGGCACGTCCTGGCGCGGCTGCCGGGATAGCGCGTCTGGCAAAAGCCAGGGGTGCGGGGGTGTGCCACCCCTCCGGAGTGGCAAGACGAGAAGACGCCCCAATGAGCGGTATGTTGGGGTCATGCTCCTCGTCGTCTCCCACCCCCTCGTTCAGCACAAACTCTCCCTGATGCGCGACGTGACCACTGGCGTCAAGGAGTTCCGCGAACTGGCCGCCGAGGTGTCGATGCTGCTCGCCTATGAGGCCATGCGCGACCTGGACGTGACGCCCACGCGCTTGCAGACGCCGCTGCAGGAGGGTGAGTTTCCCATGCTGAGTGGCAAGAAGCTCGCGCTCGTCGCCATCCTGCGCGCGGGGCTGATCATGACCGACGCCATCGTGAATCTCGTGCCCGCCGCCAAGGTGGGGCATATCGGGATGTACCGCGATCCGGGAACGTTGCAGCCCGTCGCGTACTACAACAAGCTGCCCGCCGATATCGCCGAGCGCCGCGTCTTTCTGACCGATCCGATGCTCGCCACCGGGGGCAGCGCTTCGGCGGCCATCGCGGCCTTGAAGGTGGCGGGCGCGCAGAGCATCCGCCTGATGTCCATCCTCGCTGCGCCTGAGGGCATCGCTGTCATTGAGCGCGATCACCCCGACGTTGAAATTGTGGTCGCCGCTGTGGACGAGCGTCTCAATGACCACGGGTACATCGTGCCGGGGCTGGGGGACGCAGGAGACAGGATTTACGGCACGAAGTAAGGGCGCAGAGGGCCGGACTGTCGGCCCTCTGCTCATATCCAGCATTTAAAATCCAGTCAGCATATGGAGTCCCTGAAGGCCCTTGCGGCGCAATTTGGTATCGCTGACCCCTTTGGACGGGGGTTTTTCAGCGTTCTGCTCACGTTCCTGGCCGCTTGGCTGTTTACCTGGCGGTTTATTCCATCCGTCCGGGAGTTTGCCATCAAGGTGGGGTGGGCGGACCAGCCCAACGAGCGCCGATTGAACAAAGAACCGCTGCCCAATGCCGGGGGGCTCGCGATCTTTGCCGGATTCCTCGTCAGTGTGGTGGTGGCCTGGACGCTGCGGCCCATCGTTATCGAGCAGGTGAATATTCAGGTGCTCGCAATCTTGCTGGGCGCGGCGGTGCTGGTACTGACGGGCTTTATCGACGACCAGTACGAACTCTCGCCGCTGTTTCGCCTCGTGGTGCAGGCGTTGGCGGCGGTGCTGCTGCTGGTCAACGGCCTGCACATCGACTTCAATGCCATTCCCTTTCTGCCCACGCTGCCGCATGCCCTCAGCGTGCCGCTGTCGGTGGTCCTGACCATCCTGTGGGTGGTGGGCCTGACAAACGCGGTCAACCTGCTTGACGGCGTGGACGGCGTGGTGGGGGGCGTGGCTTTCGTCGCCTCCGCCGTCTTGCTCGTGACGGCCGCCCAGTTCCCGGACCGGGCCGCCGCCGTCGTGCTGCTCGCAGGGCTGGCAGGCGCGGCGCTGGGCTACCTGAGGCACAACTTCAACCCCAGCCGCATCATCATGGGCGACGCAGGCTCGAATTTGTTCGGCTACACGCTGGCCGCCGTCAGCTTACTGGGCACGCTCAAATTCAGCGCGGGGGCCAGCCTGCTCGTGCCGCTGCTCATCATGGCGCTGCCCATTCTGGACACCACGCAGGTGGTCATCGGACGGCTGGCGCGCGGAATTCGCAATCCGCTGGGCCACCCGGACAAGACGCATATCCACCACCGTGTCCTCGCGCGCACCTCCTCGCCGCGGCGCACAGCGGTCATCCTGTGGGGCATTGCCCTGCTGTGCGGCGTGATTGGCATGGTGGCGCAGGGCGTGCCGCTGCCCGCCATCCTGGGTACTGTGGTGGCCGTGCTGCTGTGCCTGTGGTTCGTGGCCTACCGCCGGGTGCGGGCGCTGGGGCGCGAGGTGCGGGTGTCGCCGGGAGGGCAGGGAAGTGAAGCGTGAGGGCGTCAGACAAAAGAGGGAGGCGAGGGCCCTGCGCAGCAAGGGGTGAGGGGGGCGCACAGGGCAATTCCGCCCATCCTCCTGCCCGGGTCCTTTTTCCCCCGTCCCCGCTGCCCCCCGTCCCCCCTCTGCTACCGTGACTGCCGATGAGCGACGCTCCCCCTCCCGCCCTTAGGCGTATTGTCCTGGCCTTCGGTACCCGGCCTGAGGCCACCAAAATGGCCCCAGTGTACGCGGCCCTCGCGCAGCAGCCCGGCCTCACACCCCTGATCCTGTCCACCGGGCAGCAGCGGCAGATGCTCGACGAGGCTCTGGCCGTCTTTGGCCTGACTCCCGATGAGGACCTGAACGTGATGACCGACCGGCAGACGCTCGCGGACCTGACGGGCCGGATCGTTCCGCAGGCCGGGCGCAGGTTGCGCGAGATGGGCGCGGACATGGTGCTCGTCCATGGCGACACCACCACCTCCTTTTGCGTGGCGCTCTCAGCCTTCTACGAGGGGATTGCGGTGGGGCACGTGGAGGCGGGGCTACGCAGCGGCAACATGCGCGAGCCCTTCCCCGAGGAAGCCAACCGCCGCCTGACCGGCGTGTTGACCACCCTGGACTTCGCGCCCACTCCCGGCAGCCGCGCCAACCTGCTGCGTGAGGGCAAGGCCGAAGGGGGCATCTTCGTTACCGGACAGACCGCCGTGGACGCTGTGCGCGAGGTGGCGGGCCGCGTCGCCCTGCGCCCGGAGTGGCAGGCCAGACGGGACGCCGGGCAGCGGCTGGTGACGGTCACGATGCACCGCCGTGAGAATCTGCCCGGCATGGCCGCGATGGCGCATGCCCTGGCCGACGTGGCCCGCACCCACCCCGGCTGCCACTTCGTCTATCCCGTTCACCTTAACCCGGCCGTGCAGGAGGCGGTGCGCCCGGCACTGGGCGAGCTGCCCAATTTCGAGCTGACCGAGCCGCTGGACTATGCCAACATGGCCCCCCTGATGGCCGCCTCAGCGCTGCTCGCCACCGACAGCGGCGGTCTGCAGGAGGAAGGCGCGGCGCTGGGCGTCCCCGTGGCCGTGCTGCGTAACGTGACCGAGCGCCCGGAGGGTGTGGAAGCGGGCGTGCTGACCCTGGCGGGCAATGATCCGGGGCAGATGCGGACGGTCCTGAACAGCCTCCTGGGCGACGAGACCAGGCTGGAACAGATGCGCCAGGCCCGCAACCCTTACGGCGACGGCCAGGCTTCGGGCCGCATCGCGCGGGCGGTGGCCTGGCACTTTGGGCTGGCAGGGAGGCCGGAGAACTGGAGCTGAAGTTGCTGGGCAGCGCTGCCCTATGCTGAACGCAACGTGACTGCGTCCCTTCCTGTGCTGCCCCTCGCCGTCGTTCTCAACCCGGGCGCTGGGCGGGGCCTCGCTGGACGAAGCTGGCCCAGATTGGAAGCCGAGCTGCGCAGGCGAGGCCTGGACTTCGAGCTGATCCACGAGGAGGAGGGTGGGACCGCGCTCCAGCGGGTCCAGGCCCTCCCTGACCACGCAACCGTGCTGGCCGTGGGCGGAGACGGCACGGTGGGCGCGCTGCTGCCCGCCCTGGTGAACACGGGCCGCTTGCTGGCCGTGATCCCCGTCGGGACGGGCAACGACTTCGCCGGAATGCTGGGCCGGAAACCGGGCGATTTCATGGGCGTGCTCGACCACCTGGGCACGCCGCCGCGTCTGGTGGACGCCCTGCGGGCCACCATCCTCGCGGGGGAAGGGGCGGGCACTTCCCGGCTGCTGCTCAATGGGCTGGGCATGGGCTTTGATGCGCGGGTGGCGGCGTTGACGGCGCAAGCTCCGGGACGGCTTTCCGGCTTCGGGCGCTACGCGTGGGCTGCGTTGAAGGCCCTGCGGGAGTTGCGCCTCACCCGCGTCACCGCCGAGGTGGACGGACGCGTGCTGTACAGCGGCCCCAGCTGCCTTGCCGCCGTGATGAACGGCACCCGCTACGGCGGCGGCTTTCAGATCAGTCCCGCGTCCGATGTGGGCGATGGCCGGCTCAACGCCCTGGTGAGCGGCCCGGTCTCCCGTCCCCAGCTGCTTGCCCTGATGGCGCGGGTGCTGCGAGGCCGTCATCTGGGGCATCCCCTCGTCTCTCACGCGGCAGGCCAGACCGTAACGCTCAGCTGGACGCGCCCGACGCCTCTGCACCTCGACGGCGACGTGGCGGGCGAGGTCACGGCGGTGCGGGTGGAGGTGGTGCCGGGGGCGGTGCAGTCGCTGCGGTAACTCGGCAGCCCGGAGCAAAAAAGCAGGAGGCTTCGGCACCGAAGCCTCCTGTCGCCGATCGCTTTACTGCAGCGTCGCCAGCTTCGCCTTCGCGCCTTCCATATCACGCTTTTCCCAGAAGGTCTCGGCAGGCAGGGTGACGGCCTTGCGCAGCTGTTCGGCAGCTCCCGCCTTGTTGCCCAGCATCAGCAGGGCGTTGGCATACTCGATGCGGTGAACGGCGACGCCCGGCTCCAAAGAAATGGCCTTTTCGAAATTGGGCACGGCGTTGGCCTTTTTCGCGCCTGTCTGCGAGGCGGCGATGGCTCCCTTGAGGCCGCCGCTGTCGAGATTGACGTTCCACAGGCCCAGCGCCACATACGCGCCTGCCAGCTTGGGATTCACGGCGATGGCCTTGTCGAGGTTGACCTTCATGTCCTTGGCGAGCGGCAGGCTCTGGAACACGCCCACGTACTGCGCGAGGCGGCCCTCGGCGCGGGCCAGCTCGAAGTAGGCGTCGGCGTTGTTCTTGTCGGCTGCGATGGCCTGCTTGGCGTAGGCCTGTGCCCGCTGGAACAGGGCCTTTTTCTGGTTGTCGGGGCTCAGGCTCGCGCCCGCCGTCACCGACTCCGCAGCGAGGGCGTACCCGGCGCTGGTGTTCAGGGCGGCGGCGGCGGTGGCGGCCTCCTGCCACTTGCCCTGGTCAAACAGCGCCTGGGCCGAAGCTTGACTCTGGGCGGCAGCGGTGCCGAGAAGGGCAGGGGTGGCGAGGGTCAGGCTGAGCAGAAACAGGGTGGCGCGCATGAAGTCCTCCAGAGTGGGGGAAAGGGGCTTGAGATTTTCTAGAAACTGGACTGAGTATACACACCCACCTGCTTGAAGTCTGACGTGGGCGTCAGGCACGGGCTGTACCCGCCTTCGTTGCACTGAGTTCAACGAAGTGGAGACAGGTGGTACGCTCGGGATACCGTGGACTGGAAAGCCGCCCTGGCTGACTTGCGCGCCCACCTGCCCCCCGTGCGGGAAGAGGGCGGCGTGCGGGGCAGCCTGCGTTGGCTCGAGGCGCAGATGCGGGCGCGTGGGGCGAACCCGGCGGCCGTCCGCAACATCATTTACCGGGATGTGGGCACGTCCGGCGACAAGGCGGTCCTGCGCGCTGTCCTCGCCGAACTCGCGCAGGAAGCGGGACGGCCTCTGGCCGAGACCTCCTCCCCAGTCGCGCCCCCCCTGCCCGCCGAACTGGAACTGCTGGGTCACGGCAAGAAACGCGCCTACAAGCAGTTTCTCGCTGGAGTGCGGGGGGGCCGCGCCCCACGCCTGACCGTCACGGGCCGAGCGGGTGCGGGCAAGACGGTCTTGCTCGAACATCTGGAAAGGGCCCTGCGCGCCCTGCCGGACCTTGACGTCGTGCGCCTCAACCTGACGGGCGACGGGTCTGCCGAGCTTGCCCTTGCGCCCTCGGGAACGTCCTACGCCGAGGTGGCGCAGGCGCAGGGGAACGCGGCGCGCGCCGTCTTCCCGCTTCCTCCCGGCGCGCTGCTCGTGCGGGTTACGGCGGACTTCACGTTTGGGGGCCAGCCTCCCCGCCTGCCGGACGGCTCGCCTGGCTCGCCCGCTGCCTGGGCTGCTGAACACCTGCTGCGCCGCGCACCCCTCGGGGTGGCCGTGCTCCTGGCACTGGAAGACACTGCTGGACTGGAGGACCTGCCCGCCGAGGTCATTTCCCTCAAGCCGCCCACCCCCGCCGAGGCCCGCGCCTACCTGATGGCCCGGCTGGGCATCACGCGCGAGCGGGCCGACGAACTCGTGCGGAGCACGGGACGACACCTCGACCGGCTGACCCTGCTGGCGACGCGGGGCCCGGAGGACGTGACCCCCGCCCGCCTCCTCGCGGACCCCGATGTGCGGCGGCTGGCGGCGGCGCTGTCGGGGCTGGGAGGAGAGGGGGTGTTGGAGGTGGCCCTCGCGGCAGCGCTGGGAGGTTCTGTTCACGCCCTGCCGCCCCACACCCGCGCCCTGCTGAAAGAGGAGGAGGGGGAGTGGCGGCCCGTCCCGTCCCTGCGTGGAGCCCTGCCCCACGTTTCCGGGGCCGAGCGGGACAGGGCGCTGCGCCGCCTGCTCGCCGCGCCGAGTGCGCCGGACCTCGTGCCTGCCCGGCTGGCCGCCCTTGCCGCGCTCGGTGAGTGGTGGGGGCTGGCCGCCCACATGCAGAGCGTTCCCGACGACGCCCGGCACCTGCCGCCCCTCTGGCCGCAGGTTCGCTCGGGCGCGGTGGGGGAGAGCCGCGAGGAGCTGGCCCGCGCCGTGGTGGCCCACCATGCCGGGCGCGGCGAGTACGACGAGCCCTGCGCGCGGGACGCCCTGTTTACCCTGCTGGAATCGCCCGATCCGGTTCGCCGCGCCTGGGCGCGGGTCAAGCTTGCCGAGAGCAGCGTGGACGCCGGAAACTTTGAGGCGGCGCGAACGCAGCTCGGGCATCCGGACCTCGCCCTGTCCCGCTCCACCGAGGTGGCGGTGGACCCCTGGACGGCCGCCACCCGCGCCGACGCGCTGCTGGTGGAGGCGGCGCTCGCCCGCTGGCAGGGGGACCTGGAGGCGGCCACCCGCGCGGTCAGCGATCCGCGCACCGGACACGGCGGCGCACGGGCGCACCTCTGGCGCGGCCTGATCGCCAAGGACGCCGGGCACTGGGCGGAGGCGTTGCAGCATCTGCACCTCGTGCCCGAGGGAAGCCCGCTGCTGTCGGCCCGCGCGCTGTATCAGGAGGGCGACCTGCGGCTGCGCCTGGGCCAGCCCCTCGCCGCCCTGAAGGACCTGAACGCTGCGGCCGTCCGCCTGGAAATGGCCGGAGCCGGCGCTGAGGAACGCGCCCGCGCCCTGGCCCGCGCCGCCACCGCCCTGCGCCGCCTGGGCCGCCCGGGGGAGGGATGGAAGCAGCTTCAGGCCGCCCTCGCCCTGCTTCCCGGCGAGGAGGGCCGCCCCGAGCGGGACAGCGTGCCGCGTGCCCGGCTGCTCAGCGAGGGACTGCCCATCCTCCTCGCGCTGGGACGGCCGGGTGAGGCGCTGAGCAGCGCCGCCCACGCGCTGGCCCGGCTGTCCCGCCCCGGGCCCCGCCGTCCCGAGGCCGAGTACCGCCGCCGCCGCACCGTCTACCGGGTGGCCCTCGCGTACCTGACCCGGGGGCTGGGCCGCCCCTACCTCCAGCCTTTTTTCGGAGCCTCGCACGATCACCCGGACCTCGCGCAGGCGCGGGCGCTGCTGGACGCGCGTCTGGCCCGGTCCCACGGTGCGAGCGACCGCGAGCAGGTGCTGCGCTTCGATGCCCGTCTCAGCCGTGCCCTGGCCGAGCCGGACGCGGCGCAGGCGCGCGAGTTCGTTCTTCAGGCGCTGGACATGACCGATCATCCCTACGCCGAGGCGCAGGCCCGAGCACTGGAGGCCGACGTTTATCTGCGCACGGGGCAGGAGGAGGCCGCCCTGGGCGCCATCAACCGCGCCCACGCCCTCGTCCGCCGGGTGCAGGTGGGCCTGCCTGGCACCCATGATCCAGACCCGGGCCTGCTTGCAGGGCTGCTCGCCCTGGAAGCCCGCGCCACCGTGGGTGACGGCGAGCGAACCCTTCGCTGGCTACGTGACGCCCTGGCCGAGCCGCTCCTCGCGCCCTTCTGTGCGGGCGTCTGGGCGGAGGCCGGGCGGGCGCTGGAGGAACGGCACCCTGCGCCTGAGGGGGTTCTCCGCGCCCTGCACCCCGCCTGGGAGCCTGGAACCTTCCGCATCCGGGACGCGCTCTCCCTGCTCGAAACTGGACGTGAGGCGAAGGGTAAGGGAAGCGGCTGATCCAAAGGGACTCCGGGATGCGTAATAGAGGGTAAGGAGAGGTGACGGCTTTCCCCGGAGGTTTTGCCATGACCCAGACGCCCCCCGAACAGGACACCCCCACGCCCCCCGCTCCCGGCGCCTCGCGCCGCGACTTCGTAAAAAACGCGGCCCTCTTTACCGGCACCGTGGCCGCGCTTGGTGGAGGTCTGGAACTGCTGACCCGCCGCCCCGGCGCCCAGGCGGAAGCCGCGCCGGGTGAGCTCATCGCCCAGGCCCGCCGCCCACTTGGTCCCTACGACACCTCGGAAGCGGTGACGCCCTACGCGCAGGCCACCACCTACAACAACTATTACGAGTTCGGCCTGGACAAGGCGGACCCGGCCCGCAACGCGGGAAGCCTGCGCACCCGCCCCTGGACCGTCCTTATTGACGGCGAGGTCCGCAAGCCCGTGCGGGTGGACATCGACACCCTGCAATCTTGGTTTCCCCTCGAAGACCGCATCTACCGTATGCGCTGCGTGGAGGGTTGGTCCATGGTGATGCCGTGGCTCGGCTTTCCGCTCGCCGCCTTGCTGCGCCGCATCGAGCCCACGGGCAAGGCCAAATACGTGCAGTTCACCGCGCTGAATGATCCCAAGCAGATGCCGGGGCAGCGCGACGCCGTACTCGACTGGCCCTACGTGGAGGGTCTGCGTCTGGACGAGGCGATGCATCCCCTCACCCTAATGGCTGTGGGGTTGCAGGGGCGCATCCTGCCCAACCAGAACGGCGCGCCGCTGCGGCTGGTCGTGCCCTGGAAGTACGGCTTCAAGAGCATCAAGGCTGTGGTGCGCATCACCCTGACTGAAAAGCAGCCCAAGACGACCTGGGCGCTCGCCTCGCCCACCGAATACGGCTTTTACGCCAACGTGAATCCGTCCGTTCCGCACCCGCGCTGGAGCCAAGCCACCGAGCGCCGCATCGGTGAGCTGCGCCGCCGTCCCACCCTGCCGTTCAACGGGTACGCCGATCAGGTGGCGCACCTGTACAAGGGCATGGACCTTCGGCGCTTTTTCTAGGTGCCTGTGCGGAGGTGTCCGTGAGCCGCGCCGCGCCTGCCCGTTCGTCTCCCCGCCGCGCCGCGCCGCTGCCCTGGCTGCCACCCGGCGTGGTGGTGGGCGGCCTGCTGCCCGCGCTCGTGCTGCTGCTCGACGCTCGGAGCGGCGCGCTCGGCGCCAACCCCGTCCAGCGGGCCATTCTCCAGACCGGGCTGCTGACCCTGGCCCTGCTCGCGTTGTCGCTCGCGTGTACGCCTCTGCGCCTGCTGACCAGCTGGACCTGGCCCGCGCGCGTCCGCAAGGCGCTGGGCCTGCTCGCCTTCGTCTATGCCGCGCTGCACTTTGCCCTGTACCTCTTTGACCACGGCTTCACCCCGCAGGTGGTCCTGGACGACGTGCTGAAGCGGCCCTTCGTGACCGCAGGCTTCGCGGCCCTCGTGCTGCTGGTCCCGCTGGCCGCGACGAGTACGCGGAGCGCAGTCAAGCGGCTGGGCTTCGCCCGCTGGCAGCGGCTGCATCAACTCGCCTACGCCGCCGTGGCCCTCGGCGCGCTGCACTACTGGTGGGGCGTGAAAAAGGACCATACCGGACCGCTGATCGCCGCGCTGATCGTGGCGGCCCTGTTCGCCGTGCGCCTGCTGTGGGGCCGGGGCCGGCGGAGAAAGAAAGCGAAAGCGGGGATGCGGTTCTAGGGGAGTGGCCCCGAGCGGCGTCAGGCCTTGAGCGCAAGTGCCCCAAGGGGAGAGAGAGGGTCAAACCCTTTCGCCGCTGGGCAGCAGCCCGTGCCAAAGGCCCTGCTGACGGCTGGAAGCTGGCCGCTGCCCACCCTAAACCCTTCCCTTAATTCGTCCTCCTCGTGGGACGCGAGCGGGTATGCTGCGGGACGATGAGCACCACTGACGAGCCCAGTGTCTCGGGAACCAGCGTCGCGGGAGGCCGCGCCGCCGTGCGCCTGCTTCAGGGCTACCTGTGGCACCCTGCAGGTGAGGACGTGGACCTGGAGCACTACCTGCCGCACGAACTCGACGAGGCGCACGTGCTGTGGGACGCGGTGCAGCCGCCCTTCGCCTTTTTCGAGAATGGCGAACCCACCGCCGGGCAAACCTTTTACCAGTTCACCGTCCTGCGCGTCTACGACGACAAGCCCCGCGGGGAGGTTCTGCACGCCGCCGCCGCGGAGGCCAGTCAGGCCCTCGGCCCCCTGCTCGACAGCACCCCCGCCGGCGTGGGCTGGCAGCTGTGGGAGGACCTGCGCGAGTTATGATCGGCCCGTCGGCCCTGCGGGGCATCACCTGGTTGGACCTGCGCGTGGAGGGTGACCTCCATCCCCGGCGCTTCGACAGCCCCGAGACGCTCCGCGCCTACCTGGTTCGCATCGAGCGGCTGTCCGAAGAGGCTGTGACAGCCCTGCTTGAACGAGGCGAGGTGGGCCCCCCGGAAGCGCGCCGCCTGTACCAGCTCCAGGTATTGCCGCCTTAATGTCCGGGCCCGCCGGAGCAGAGGAAGTGCGCGAGTACGTCACCCTACCCGGTGCCCCGGACGCCGACACCGTAGGTCAGCTCCTGACAACGCCTGGCGGCGCGGTCTTGAGTGCCCGAACGGGATGGGACGCAGCGGGACGCATCCGCACGGTGATCTGGCTTCAGCACACGGACGCGGAAAAGGTGGTCCGCACCCGGCAGAACCTGCTGCGGGCGTGTCAGGCCCGGGGTGTGCGCGCCTTCGTGGTGTAGAGCGTTCCGTTTGTCCTGGTGCTCCACGCCTGGACATGCTGGAATGCGGGGATGAGCGTTCCTGCACGCGGGCCGGACCCGTCTCCCTTCGATCCCGCCCTGGCCGAGGGAGGACGCCTGCCCACCCTCGCGGTGCTCTCGGGCCTGTTTATGCTCGCCACCACACCCTTTTTCGGCCGACTGCTGCAGGGCGGCACAGAGCATTTCGCGCGGAACGTGCTGTACGCTGCCGCCACCGCCGTGCTGCTGGGGCAGGTGTGGCGCGGCAGCGTCTGGGCGTGGCGGCTGACGGTGGGCTTTGGCGTGCTGGCAGGCCTGCTCGTGTTCGTGGCGGGAATGCTGGCAGCGGTGGGCAGTTGGCAGGGGTGGGTCATCAGCCTGGCAGGCGTGGCGTTCTTGGTGCTGGCCCTGTGCTTGGTGTCGGTGCCAGGCATCCGCGCCTTTCTCGATTCACGTTGGGCGGCGCGGCGCGGCGTGGGGAGGGGGGCATGACGGCCCGCCGCTTCACGGTGCAGGGCACCAACAATGCCTTCACCTGCGCGAATTGCGGCCTGGAGGTGCGGCCCCTGCAAAACGGCTCGGTCCGCAACCACTGTCCCGGTTGCCTGCATTCGCTGCATGTGGACGTGCAGCCCGGCGACCGCGCGAGCGACTGCCACGGCGTGATGACGCCTGTGGGCGTGGAGCAGAGCGGCAAGAAGGGCTGGATCATCCTGCACCGCTGCCGCAAGTGCGGCTTCACCGGCCGCAACAAGGCCGCCCTTGATGACCCGGCCCAGCCCGACGACTGGAACGCGCTTGTGCGCCTGAGCAGCCGGAGCGAGCGGTAAAGGACGCAGAGGGCAGAGGGGTCATCCCCTCTGCATTACTCTTTGCAGCGCACGTCCTTGCCGAAGTATTTCTGGCTGATCTGCGCGTAGGTGCCGCTTTGCTGCAGCTTGCGCAGGCTGGCGTTTAGGGCGAGGCGGGTGGAGTCGTCCTGCTCGTTGAGCATCATGCCCACGGGGACGGTCCACAACTCGGGGCTGAAATGCACTGGGGCTTTGGGGTAGAGCTTTTTCACGATGGGCTCGGAGACGCTGTAGGCGATGGTGGCGTCTACCGCCTTGGAGAAGATGGCGATCACCACATCGTTGTTGCTGGGGTAGACGTTGACCTGCTTCTGAAAGGGCAATTTCTGCACGTAGGAGGTCATGATCGAGCCGGCGATCACGCCGACCTTCTTGCCCGCCAGGTCCGTGTGCTTGTTCATGTTGGGATCGAGCGAGATCACCGACACGCCGAAGCAGCCGCTGGGGGCCGCGAAGTCCGTCTTTTTCTCGCGGGTGCTCGTGATGCCCAGGGCACTGACGGCCAGGTCCACCTCGTCGTCTTGCACCAGCTTGGTGAGCTGATCGATGCGGGCGGTCCGGTACGATACCTTGACGCCGAGATCGGCGGCGAGGGCATTGAGCAGCTCCACCTCAAAGCCCGTGTTGCGGCCCTCGACGGTCATTGAGAAGGGCGGTACGTCGCCGGGCGTGGCAACGCGCAGCACGCCGCTTTCCTTGATCTGGACGAGGGTGCGGGCCTGGGCGGGCAGAGTGGTCAGCAGCGCGGCCGTGCAGGCCAGCAGAATCGGTTGAATTCGCGTCATCTTGGTTGCTCCTTGGTCCGGGCGGCTCGCCGGAAAGACCCGGCGGGCTCTGAAGGCGAGGTTGTCGGGTTTGGATGCACATTAGGGCGCGGCGCCTGTCAGAAACCTCACGGCGGCTGATGAAGAGGGGATTGATCTGAAAGTCGGCGGATCCGTCCAGGGTGCTGTTCGGAAGGGTCTGACCCCCCCTGCTACACTCGGCCCCATGGTGCTGTGGCTGGTGGTGGTGGCAATCGTCTTGAGCGCGAGCCTGATTCTGGGGCTGACCCTGGGGCCGTTGAAAACGGCGGCGAATATCGGGGTCATCCGCGCTTTCGCGTTCGTGCAGTACGCGGCGGCAGCCCTGCTCGCGGGTGCGCGGCTGATGGGCAGCGCGTGAGTGGGGACGCCTCCACGCCCGGCGCTGGCGCGGTGCCCGTCATCGACCTGCTCTTTCAGGACGTTCCCAGCGTCATTGGTGTTCCCGTGCTCGACAGTGGCGACGGTGTGGCCCTGGTAGATGTGGGCCCGGGGTCCACGCTGCCCGCGCTGGAGGCGGGTCTTGCGCAGCTGGGAGCGTCTCTGGCCGATGTGCGGCACGTGCTGCTCACGCACATTCACCTCGACCACGCGGGTGCGGCGGGCGCGCTGCTGGAACGGGTGCCCCAAGCGCGGCTGTACGTTCACGCACGCGGAGCCCCGCACCTCGTCCGCCCCGAGCGCCTGATGGCGAGCGCTGGGCAGATCTACGGAGACCAGATGGAGCGGCTGTGGGGCGAGATGCGTCCCGTCCCAGCCGACCGCCTGACCGTGCCGGAGGAGGGCCGTACCCTGCGTGTGGGCCGCCTGGACGTCCGCCCGTTGCCCACCCCTGGTCACGCGGTGCATCACCTCGCCTACCACGTTGGTGACGACCTGTTCGTGGGCGATGTGGGCGGCGTCCGTCTGGACGCCCTGCAGACGCCCCGCGCCCCCACCCCACCCCCCGACATCGATCTGCCCGCGTGGCGGGGCAGCGTCGCCCTGCTGCGCGGTCTGGATGCCCGAACCCTCTATCCCACCCACTTCGGGGCCTATCCGCAGGAAGCGGCGCACTGGGACGGCCTACTGGCCCGGCTGGAAGAAGATGCCGAACGCGTCCGAGAGGGCCTGGAACGCGGCGAGGCCCCCGAAGAATTAACCGAGCGCTTCACCGAGGTCCTGATGAACGAACTGCACGCCGAAGCCCCCGAGCTGCCCGAACGTTTCGGGTTCGCCTCGCCCCCTTGGATGAGTGTGCAGGGCCTGACGCGCTACTGGCGGCGGACCGCCGTGCGGGGAGGACAGTGATGCGCGTGCTCGTGGTGGGCAGCGGTGGCCGCGAACACGCCATCGTGGACGCCTGCGCGCGGGCCGGGCACGAGGTGCTGTGCACGCCGGGCAACCCCGGCATCGCGGGCCAGGCCCGTATTCTCGCGGGGCCCCAGGATGCCGCCTCGGTGGCAGACCTCGCGGTGCGGGAGGGCGCGGACCTCGTGATCGTCGGTCCGGAAGTGTATCTCGCCGCCGGGCTCGTAGACGCTTGCCGGGAGCGGGGTATTCCCGCCTTCGGTCCCACCCGCGCCGCCGCCCGTCTGGAAGGCGACAAGGCGTGGAGCAAGGCGTTTATGGGAAGGCACGGCATTCCCACCGCTGCGCACCGCAGCTTCGGCGGTTTGGAGGAGGCCCTGGCCTACGCCGCTGACCAGCCCCTCCCCCTGGTGGTCAAGGACGCGGGTCTGCGTGCGGGCAAGGGCGTGACCATCGCCCACACCCACGGGGAAGCGGTAGCGGCCCTGCGCGACATCTTCACCCAGGAGGCATCCCAGGCGGTTGTCGAAGAGTTCATGATCGGCCAGGAGGTCACGGTCCTGGCCCTTACTGACGGCGCGCACTACGCCCTGACTCCACCCAGTCAGGACCACAAGACCATCTTCGAGGGCGATACCGGCCCCATGACGGGCGGAATGGGCGTGATCTGCCCCTTTCCGCTGGACGCGGGTGAGCTGGAACGGGTTCGGCGCGAAATCATCGAGCCCACCCTGGCAGGGATGCGCGCCGAGGGCCAGCCCTTTACCGGGGTGCTGTACGCGGGCCTGATGCTCACCCCGTCCGGACCGAAGGTGGTGGAATTCAACGCCCGCTTTGGTGACCCCGAGGCCGAGGCCGTGCTGCCCCTGCTGGAATCGGACCTCGCGCAGCACGCGCTCGCTGCAGCCCGTGGAAACCTGGACCCGCAGGAGGTGCGCTTTGCAGACGGTGCCAGCGCCGTCGTGATTCTCGCCGCTCCCGGTTATCCGGGCGAACCCCGGAAGGGCATTCCCCTGACCCTGCCCGAGACGGGCGCAGGTGAGGTGATCTACCACGCGGGCACAGCCGAGCAGGAGGGCCAGCTCGTCAGCAATGGGGGGCGGGTACTGGCCGTCACCGCCACTGCTCCCACCCTGAATGCCGCGCTGGGGCGCGCCTACGCACTGGCGGACCGGGTCGAATTTGAGGGAGCCCAGCTTCGACGCGACCTGGGCGGCCGCATCGGGGCCTCGCCGGAGCCGCAGCCCGTTTGACTCCCAACTCCGTTTGACCCGGGCCCCGCCGCGCGCTAGCATTCACGTCGCCCCAGTTCGCGCCGTGCCGGTTGCGGCGGGGAAGAGGGCCGGAGTGGCGGAATTGGTAGACGCACTCGACTCAAAATCGAGCGGGAAACCGTAGGGGTTCGAGTCCCCTCTTCGGCACCAATGGTAGGCTCCTGCTTCGGCAGGAGCTTTTGGCTGTTGGGCCGGCCCGCTCCTTGCCGGCGCCTCATCACCGCCAACTGCCACAGCCCAGCTGCAAGCAGAGGGGCCAAGAGGAAGCGTCCAGCTCATCCGGACGCACCTGAAACTCCCGAAGAGTAGGACACTGGGTGTTCGGGAACGCGCAGGACGCTGATGCAGGTGTGTATAGTGGCGACCGAGAGGGACCCGCCACGAGGCCGAAGGTCCCATGAATCCACTCCGCAAGCGCAAGGCGCTTCACGAAGGAAAACCATGATCCTGACGCTGTTTATCATTTTGTTCGCCCTGGTGGCCGTGGGCCTTGTCTTTTTCGTGCTGCTGCAGACGCCCAAGCAGGCGGGCCTGACGGCCAGCATGGCCTCTGGCGGCTCGCTCCTCGGAGGGCGTGGCGTGGAGGGCGGCCTGGTGCGCATCACCAGCGTGCTGGGCGGTCTGTTTATGCTGCTTGCGCTCTTGATCGGTGTAATTTCGTAGACTGCCTCCACGCGCCGCCTGAACCGCTTCGTTCGTCGAGGCGGTTTTTTGTTTTCTCGGCGTGGCGGGGAGGTGGCCCTGCCCATTTTCCGCTCCAGTCGACAAAGACGGCTGGCATCCGTAACGTTTCTGCCGCGTAGGAGTGTGACATCAGCCTTGACCTGGTTCAAATGGCTTACTTATAGTGGCGGCGCTGGACCCCGACATAGCATGTTTGACCTTTCTCAGGCCCCAGCCTGAGCGGACGGACATCCCCGATTCAGGAGGCACCATGAAGAAAGCTCTGTTCGTTGCACTCGCCATGACGCTAGGCAGCAGCCTGGCCGCGCCGTTTGTCTTTCCCGCGAGCTGGACCACCAACAAACCCGGTGAGGTTCAGGCAGGCGGGACCCTGCGTACCGTCAACCTTCAGGACTTCAAGACCCTGAATCCCTTCGTGAGCAAGGAAAGCCCCAACCTGCCTGCTTTTATGACGGGCAGCTCCTGGGGAGCCCTGCTGGGCCAGGACCCCATCTCGGACGACTACTTCCCTTATATGGCGTCCTCCTACACCCAGTCGCCCGACAAGCGCACCTTCACCCTGAATATCCGCCCCGGCATGAAGTGGAGCGACGGCAAGCCGATCACCGCGGATGACTGGATCACGAGCTACACCATCCATACCAACAAGGATGTGGGCAGCAACAGCTACGACGGCTTTTTCATCAATGACCAGCCCATCAAGGTCAGCAAGGTCGACAACGACACCATCAAGGTGGTGTTTCCCAAGCCTGACGTGACGGCGCTGGAATTCCTGGTGGGCTTCGAGCCCGAACCCACCCACGTGTTTATGCCTGTGTTCAAAAGCAAGGGTGCCCAGGGCGTCAAGGACATGTGGACCATCAGTACAGACCCCAAGGACGTCGTGGTCAGCGGGCCCTTCATGCTCGACCGCTATCAGCGCGGTGAGCGCGCCATCCTGAAGCGCAATCCCTTCTTCGGCGAGTGGAACAAGGACAGCGCGGGCAAGGCGTTGCCCTACCTCGAGGGCCTCCAGATCAACGTTGTTGCGGACCAGAACGCCCAGCTCACGCAGTTCCTGGCCGGCAACATCGACGTCTACGCGCCCGACAACCGCGACCGTCTCGCGCAGGTGAAGGCCGCCATCGACGCCAAGAAGATCGACGCCAACCTGATCGCCAACGCCAGCGCCCGCGCCAGCAGCGACTTCGTGGTCTTCAACATGGACGACAGCTCCAGCTTCAAGGGCAAGCTGTTCAGCAACGCCAAGTTCCGTCAGGCCTTCTCGATGATCGTGAACCGCGACGCGATGGTCGACCTGACGCTGGGCGGCCTGGGTCAGCCCACCTACACCGCCGTGTACCCCGTGTACAAGGACTGGGTGGCCAGCGGCGCCGACAAGTACAAGTACAACCCCCAGGCGGCGGCCAAGCTGCTCGCCCAGTTGGGCTTTAACAAGAAGGGTGCGGACGGTACCCTGATGGACAAGGCGGGCAACAAGCTGGAGTTCACGCTCGTCACAAACGCGGAAAACACCCGCCGTCAGGGCTTTGCCAAGATCATTCAGGACGAGGCCAAGAAGGTGGGCATGAAGGTGAATGTCAGCGCCATCGCCTTCAACCAGATGACCGACATGCTCGACGCGAAGGCGGACTTCAGCCGTCGCAACTTTGACGCCATCCTGATCGGTCTGACGGGCGGCGGCAAGGTCTTCCCCGTGAGCGGTCCGAACGTGATCGAGTGTAAGGGCCTGTCCGACGGCGGTAACCTGCACATGTTCAACCAGAGCAACAAGTGCCGCTTCCCCTTCGAGACCCAGACCATCAACCTGTACTGGAAGGGGCGCTCGACGTTTGACCTCGCCGGCCGTAAGGCGATTGCGGCTCAGATTCAGCGGATTGAGGCCGAGCAGCAGCCGTACGTGCAGCTTGCGGCCCAGACGGCCCACTTTGCGTGGACCAACCGGACCCAGGGTGAACTGCCCCGTCCGGCGATCAACGCTCTGAATGCGGGGACGCTCTTCGGGCCGCGCACCATCGAGCTGACCTGGGTCAAGCGCTAAGGTATTCCCGCCAGCGCTGCAAGCTTGACACGCTGGGGCGCGGGGCCAACAGGCCCCGCGCCCCTCTTCCGCTGAATGAGGTAGCTGTGCTTCAGTACGTCTTTCGCCGCATCCTGCAATTTATCCCCACATTCCTGCTCGCCACGTTGCTCGCGTTTCTGATCGTGCAGCTGGCCCCCGGCGATTTCCTTTCCCAGTTAAAAGAGAACCCCTCTGTCCGTCCGGAAACGGTAGAGCGGCTGCGGCAGCAATTCGGCCTGGACAAGCCTCTGCTGACGCAGTACGCGCTCTGGTTGAAGAACTTTATGGTGGGAAACCTGGGCGAGTCGTTTCAATACAAGCGCCCAGTATCTGAAGTGCTCTTCGATCCGTTTATGAACAGCCTGATTCTGGTGTTTATCGGGACTGTCCTGCATTACGCCGTCTCGATTCCCATCGGGGTCTACAGCGCTGTTCGCCCTTACAGCACCGGAGACAAGGTGTTTTCCTTTCTGTCCTATATGTTCCTGGGAATTCCCAGCTTCTTTTTCGCCCTGCTCGTGATCTGGGCCATGCTAAAGTTGCAGCAGAACTTCGGTTGGGACATGCCGCTCGGCAACAAGACGAGCAGCAAACTTGGACCAGACCTGCCCTGGTGGCGCTCGGTCTGGGACGTTTTCATTCACGCGCTGGCTCCCAGCATCATCCTGGTGCTTCGCGGAATCAGTGGGGAGAGCCGGTTCCTGCGCGGGCAAATGCTGGAGGTGCTGGGACAGGACTACGTGCGGACGGCGAGGGCCAAGGGTGTGGCGGAAAACCGGGTGGTGTACAAGCATGCCCTGCGCACCGCGCTGATTCCCCTTATTGCTGGTCTCGGTGGCCTGCTGCCCGCCTTGATCGCTGGCGCTGGATTTCTGGAGGTGGTCTTCAACTGGCCGGGCCTGACGCCCCTTCAGCTCACGGCGCTGGGCAACCAGGACATTTACATTCTGCAGTCGGTAACGGCCATCGCCACGCTGCTGTACCTGGTGGGCAACCTGATTTCCGACGTGCTGCTGTCCGTCATCGATCCCAGAATCCGGTACTACTGAACGTGCCCAGTCTGTTCCCCCTGCGCAAGGAGACGCCGTGACCACCACCGCCCCCACTTCCGTCCCCAAATCAAAGGCCCGCTCCCAGAGTCAGTGGAGCGTCGTCTGGACGCAGTTCAAGCGCAATCCCCTCGCCCGGATGGGTCTGACGCTGCTGGGCCTGCTGTACCTGATGGCCCTCCTCGCGGGATTCCTGGCTCCGTACGGTCTGGCGGAATACAGCACGACCGAGCGCATCAGTTGGGCGCCGCCCACGCCCATCCACTGGCGTGACGACAAGGGGCATTTCGGGCCCCACGTCTATGGTCTCAAACGCGACATCGACATGGAAACGTTCCGGGACAAGTATGTGGAGGACAAGTCCGTTGCGTGCCCGGTCAAATTCTTCCAGACGCACCCCGGCGTGGAGGGCCGCACCTACCGCTTTTTGGGGGTCATTCCGACCAGCCTGAAACTGTTCAGCGTGGACGCGCCCTGCAAGCTGTACCTGTGGGGGAGCGACGACTACGGGCGCGACCAGTTCTCACGCATCATGTACGGTTCGCAAATCAGCCTCAGCATCGGCATTATCGCCTCGGTGCTCACCCTCGTCTTCGGCCTCATCATGGGAGGCGTCGCGGGATACTTCCGAGGTCTGGCCGATACGGTCATCATGCGCCTCGTTGAGGTGCTCTCGGCGATTCCGGATCTTTTCCTGCTGATCACCCTGCGGGCGTTGTTTCCGCTCAACGCCAATCCAATCCTGGTGTTTTACCTGGTAATCGCGATTCTGGCCTTTATTGGGTGGGGCGGTCTGGCGCGGATCGTGCGCGGTCAGATCCTGTCGGTGCGCGAGCAGGACTTTGTGCAGGCGGCCACCGCGCTTGGGGCGTCGGACAGCCGCATCATCGCCAAGCACCTGCTGCCCAGCACCGCGACGTACATCATCATCTCGCTGTCGCTCGCCATTCCCGGCTTCATCCTGGGCGAGAGCGGCCTGAGCTTTATCGGTATCGGCATCGTGGAGCCGTACGCGTCCTGGGGAAGCCTGCTGGGTCTGGCGCAGAAGGGCGGCTTCGAGAGCCTCGATGCCCGGCCCTGGACCCTGATTCCCGGTGTGTTTATCATGTTGGCCGTGCTGGGCTGGCAGTTTGTGGGCGACGGCCTGCGCGACGCCTTCGATCCGCGCCGCCGCCGCTGAGTCCGGCTCCCGCCCGGTCTGTCCAGCATGGAGGGCAGGCCGGGCCGAAATGGGGGTGGAGGCCAGGAACGTGACCTGTCCACACAACCGGCCTTGTATGATGGAGCGCGTGTTCCGCAGTCAGCAGCATATGGAGGAAAGATGACCCATCAGGGTGAGGTACTGCTCGCCGTCAACGGGTTGAAGACCTACTTCAACACCGACGACGGCGTGGTAAAAAGCGTGGACGGCGTGACCTTCCACCTCAACAAGGGCGAAACGCTCGCCGTGGTGGGCGAATCCGGCTCAGGCAAGAGCGTGACCAGCCTCAGCATCATGCGCCTGATTCCCATGCCGCCTGGCCAGATCGTGGACGGTGAGGTCCTGTTCACCGGCAAGGACGGCAAGCAGAAGAACCTGGTGACCCTGCCGGAAGCCGAGATGCGCCGCATTCGCGGCAACGATATCTCGATGATCTTCCAGGAGCCCATGACCAGCCTGAACCCGGTGTATACGGTCGGCGACCAGATCGCCGAGGCCGTCATGCTCCACCAGGGCAAGAACAAAAAGGACGCCATGGGTGTGGCGACCGAGATGCTGCGCCTCGTCGGCATCCCCGCGCCCGAAAAGCGTGTTCACGAGTACCCGCACCAGATGTCGGGCGGCATGCGCCAGCGCGTCATGATCGCCATGGCCCTCTCGTGTAACCCGGCCCTCTTGATTGCCGACGAGCCCACCACAGCGCTTGACGTGACCATCCAGGCCCAGATTCTGGACCTGATGCGCAAACTCCAGCGCGAGATCGGTATGAGCATCCTCTTTATTACCCACAACCTCGGTGTGGTGGCCGAGATGGCGGACCGCGTGGTCGTGATGTACGGCGGGCGCGTGGTGGAGGAGGGCGACGTGGTGGAGATTTTCAAGGCGCCCCGCCACCCCTACACCATGGGGCTGCTCAACTCTATTCCCCGCCCCGGCGAGCACGTCCGCGAGCCCGGGCAACCCAAGCAGCGTCTGGAGGCCATTCCCGGCAACGTGCCCAACCCGCTGAACCTGCCGCAGGGCTGCTCCTTTGAGCCCCGGTGTAAGTTCGCGGTCGAGGCGTGCCGCGAGGCCGTGCCCCCGCTGTTTGATACGGGCGGCGGCCATACGGCGCGTTGTATCCGCTGGCAGGAGTTCGAGATGGCCCAGCACGAGGTGACCGCATGACGGCAGTGACGAGAACGGCAGCCGCTCCGGGGCGCATGACCGCCCCGATGGGCGAGACGCTGCTGGACGTACAAAACCTGGAGAAGTTCTTCCCTATCCGGGGCGGACTGCTGTCCAGGGTGGTGGGCAATGTGAAGGCCGTCAACGACGTGTCCTTCAAACTCGCCAAGGGCGAAGTGGTGGGCCTGGTGGGTGAATCCGGCTCGGGCAAGACCACGGCCGGGCGCGCCATCCTGCGCCTGATCGAGCCCACGGGGGGGCAGGTGATCTTCAACGGCACCGACATCACCAAGCTCTCCAAGGGCCAGATGCGCGACTACCGCCGGGAGATGCAGATCATCTTCCAGGACCCCTTCGCTTCGCTCAACCCGCGCATGACGGTCAGCGACATCATCGGCGAGGCCATGCAGATTCATAATCTGCACCCCGGTAAGGCGCGCGTGGAGCGCATCGCCGAGCTGCTGGAAAAGGTGGGTCTGCGCCCCGAGCACATGCGCCGCTACCCGCACGAGTTTTCTGGGGGGCAGCGTCAGCGCATCGGCATTGCGCGCGCGCTGGCGGTGGATCCCTCCTTTATTGTGGCCGACGAGCCGGTCTCGGCGCTGGACGTGTCCATTCAGGCGCAGGTGGTGAACCTGCTGCAGGACCTGCAGGAAGAACTGGGCCTGACGGTGCTGTTCATCGCGCACGACCTCGCGGTGGTGGAGTACATCTGCGACCGCATCATCGTGATGTATCTGGGCCGCGTGATGGAAATCGCGCCCAGCCGCGAGCTGAACAACAACCCCAAGCACCCCTACACCGAAGCGCTGCTTTCGGCCGCGCCCATTCCCGATCCTACGGTCAAGCGCCAGCGCATCATTCTGGAAGGCGACATTCCCAGCCCGATCAATCCGCCCAGTGGCTGCGTCTTCCGCACCCGCTGCCGATATGCCGTGGACGACTGCGCCCGTATTGTGCCCGAGTTGCGCGAGGTCGCGCCGGGGCACTTCAAGGCGTGCATCCGGGACGACATTCTTTAGGCGGCCGTTCGCTGGCGATCAACCCCCCGCAGTCGGAAAGCCCCCGCTTCATACGGGGGCTTTTTGCTGTGTCTGACGGACCTCTGACGAAAGGTGTGACTCTCACACTTCATCAGCAACCCGGGCGCAAGCTGGCAGCCATGAAGAGATTTCTGACGGCAGCGTTCGTCCTGGCCCTCGGCACGGCTTCGGCGGCGGACTTGCGGATTTACCCCAGCTTCGCCGAGGTGCGCGAGCCGGTGCGGGCGAGCGGCACTACCCTCACCGTGACTTTGCCGGAAGCCGCATGGGCGGGTATTATTCCGGGCACACTGGATCTGGATGGGCTGGCCTTTTCCAGCGCGGTGCAGCGGCTGGAAGCCACCTGGCTCGCCTCGCTGGAGGGCAAGGCGGTGTACCTGAGGCGCGAGGGCGAAGGGGCCGAAGCGGTGACGCTGGTGCGGGCACGTGATCTGCTCGTCAAAGACGCTGCCGGGCGCTACCGCACCGTACGCTTTGAGGACCTCAGCTTCGATGTGCTGCCGCCCGTCAATCCGCAGTCGCCGGTGCAGAGCCTCACCTTCACGCTGCCGCAGGCGGGCGCGGGCACCCTGTCGTACCTCACCCGCGCCGTTACGTGGTCCCCGCGCTACACGCTGAAGGCCAGTACGGGAGGGGCGCAGCTCTCGGCCCTGGCGGATATCCGCAACGGCACCGAGCTGCCCTACGACGTGAAGGGCACAGAATTGTACGCGGGGGATGTGGACGTGCAGGGTTCGCCGCAGCCTGTCCCCATGCCGCTGGTGCGGGCGGAAGCTGCAGACGCGGCGGGTTTCGCCACTTCAGCCCCCAAAATCAACTCCCTGGGCGAGCTGCGCGGCCTCTACCGTTACGCCCTCTCCACGCCGTTTACCCTGCCCGCCAACGCGGTGGTTACGCTGCCCTTCATCACGCCCAAGCTGACCTCCTTCGAGCGGTACGCGGGCCTCAACACCTATTTCACGCCCCAGAACGCGTCGGGCACCATGAGCCGCTTCTACCGCTTCAAGGCCGGCGAGCGCCTGCCCGGCGGTCCCCTGACGGTGCGCGAGGAAGGCCGCATCGTGGGCCAGACGAACGTCTCCGAGACGGCCAAGGGCGCGGAGGTCGAGTTCTCCCTGGGCAACGATCCCGACGTGCGCTACAGCCGCACCGCGCAACTTGTGGGCAGCGAGAAGGACAGCAAGGGCAACGTGGTCAAGACGACGTACAAGGTCACCTACACGTTCGAGAGCAGCAAGGACCGCCCTGTCCGGGCCGAAGTGACGGAAACGGTGGGGGGCCGACGCATCGTCATCGATGCGGCTCCTGCCCGTCAGAACCAGGCCCAGGCCGAACTGCGGGTGGATGTGCCCGCAGGCGGCAAGGCGAGCAAGGGCTTCACGGTGGTGGTGGACAACAGCTAGCAGAGGGCCTTCTTGGTAGGAACAAAGAAAGAGGGCAGGCCAGATTGCTCTGGCCTGCCCCCGAAAGGACTTTGGTTAGGACCGAACCCCGGTGGTCGGGGAGGTATGCGCGTCAGATTTACTCAAGTGGTTGACCTCCTGTCGCTGAGATGGCCGTAATTTATCAGCGCCTGGGCAGGCGATTTGTTCTGGCTTTACGTTTTACGGCATTTGGCGTAGACGGCATTTTCCTGAGTAAATCGGCTAAACGATCCCCTCCAGATACTCCCTCGCGTCGGCCTTCACGGGCATGAAATAGGCGTGGTGACTGCGCTCGCGGGCAAAGGCGAGGGTCTGGGCAGCGAAGGTACGGTTCCACTCCAAAGTCGGCTCGAACGAGCGGGGAAAGACCGCGTGGTTCCTGGCACGCCAGTAATTCAGCGAACTGGGTGTGAGGACCGTGGTTGCGCCCCACCACATCTCGGCATGTTCCGGGATCAGGTCGGCGTAGGCGTCCATCAGACGGAGGTCGAAGAAGGGCTGGGTGAAAAAGCCCACTGCTCCGGCCTCCAGTTTGCGCTCCAGGTAATCGCGTTCGCGGGCAAAGCTCTGGCGGTAGGGGTCCAGGCCCGCGTATACCTTGATGTGCGGCGCTTCCCGGCGAAACCGGCGGATGGCCCGGATAGCGTCTACGTCGTACACCTTGGCGCTCATGTCCGCGGGGGCGTCTCCGGTGATTATCAGCACCTCATCAATGCCAGACGCTTCCAGCACCTCCACCATGGGCAGAGGCTCAGCGGGATTGAGATCGACGGCACGTATGTGGGGAATCGCGCGGTGGTGGGGGCGAGCCAGCGCGCAGCCGTGCCAGGAGCGCGTCGAGTAGCGCGTCAGGTCCACCACGTTGACGGTATCCACACCCGGCAGGTGCCGCCCCACTGCCTCCAATTCGGCGCGCAGGCCTGAGCGGCTGCGGGGGACGAGCTCAATGGAAACGCGGGTCATTGCCCACCGCCCACGGCGGACGCAGAGGGCGGAGCGCCGAGCGCAGAGGGCTTGGGGGGAACTTCGCTCTTTGCCTTCTGCTCCTGGCGCTCTGCCACCTGCGCCGCGTCATACGCCAGCATTGGTCCCAGCCACCGCTCCGCAACCGAAAGCGTCCAGCCCTTGCGCGCCGCGTATTCCTCCACCTGATCGCGGCCAATGCGGCCCACCGCGAAGTAGCGGGCCTCGGGGTGGGCGAAGTACAGGCCGGAGACGGCAGCGGCGGGGGACATGGCGCAGGATTCGGTGAGTGAGAGGCCCACGTCTTCGGCCCCCAGCAACTGAAACAGCGTTCGCTTCTCGGTGTGGTCGGGCTGGGCCGGATAACCGGGGGCGGGGCGAATGCCGGCGTAGCGCTCCTTGATCAGGTCGTCGTTGCCCAGCGCCTCTTCCGGTGCGTAGCCCCAGTGGCGCACGCGCACGTCACGGTGGAGCTTTTCAGCGAAGGCTTCGGCCAGTCGGTCCGCCAGCGCCTTGATCATGATGGCGCTGTAATCGTCGTGTTCGGCCTCGAACGCCCGCGCCAGCTCTTCCGCGCCGTGGATGGCGACGGCGAAAGCCCCAACGTGATCACCGCGTAGGGCGACAAAGTCGGCCAGTGCTGTGTTGGGCGTGGGCTGGTCCCGCTGCTGCCGCAGGGTGTGGAGGCGGGCGACTTGCGGTGAATGCAGCCGCCCCGCCGCCAGTTCGTGCGTCTCGTGGTCCAGGGTGTCGGTGTGTTCCGCCGGTTCCACCACGATGTCGTCCCCTTCCCGCCGCGCGGGCCACAGGCCGATCACGCCGCGTGCCGTGAGTAGCCCCTCGTCCACGGCGCGCCGCAGCAGGGTCTGGGCATCGTCGAAGAGCCGCCGCGCTTCCGGGCCGCGCAGGGGATCAGTCAGAATGTTGGGGTAAATCCCCTTCATCTCCCAGGCGATGAAGAAGGGCGTCCAGTCGATGTAGTCCAGCAGTCCTGCGATGGGCTGTTCGATGACCTGGCGGCCCGGCTCGCGGGGGGCAGGCGGCAGGGCGGGGGAGAGGCGGGGGGCACGGGCGCGCGCCTCGGCCAGGGGAATCAACCGGACTTGACGCTCGCCGTGGCGTGCGCGCAGGGCGGCGTATTCGGTACGGGTACGCTCACGCAACACTTCCGGTTGCGTCAGCAGATCGTTCACCACGCCGACCGCGCGGCTGGCGTCCAGCACGTGGACCACCACGCCGTCGTATGCCGGGTCGATCTTGACCGCTGTGTGCGCCCGGCTGGTCGTCGCGCCGCCAATCAGCAGCGGGGTTTTCACGCCCCGCCGCGTCATCTCGCGGGCCACGTTCACCATCTCGTCGAGGCTGGGGGTAATCAGGCCCGACAGTCCAATCACGTCCGCGTTCATCTCGCGCGCCGTGTCCAGAATCTTCTCGGTGGGCACCATCACGCCCAGATCCGTGACCTCATAGCCGTTGCAGGCCAGCACCACGCCCACGATGTTCTTGCCGATGTCGTGGACGTCGCCCTTCACCGTGGCCAGCAAAACCTTGCCCTTGCCGCCGCCCTCGCCCGCCGCTTTCTGGGCTTCCAGGTAGGGGGTGAGGTGCGCCACCGCCCGCTTCATCACCCGCGCGGACTTGACCACCTGCGGCAGGAACATCTTTCCGGCCCCGAAAAGGTCCCCCACCACGTTCATGCCGTCCATCAGTGGGCCCTCGATTACGGCCAGCGGCGAGCCGAGGAGTTGATAGGCTTCCTCGGCGTCCTCTACCACGTGATCGGTAATGCCCGATACGAGGGCGTGCTTCAGGCGATCGGCGACGGGTTGGTCACGCCACGCGCTCTGGGCGGTCGCCTCGCGCTTCACGCTCTTGTAGCTCTCGGCCAGCGTGATCAGGCGTTCTGTGGCATCGGACCTGCGGGCCAGGATCACGTCCTCCACGGCCTCGCGCAGTTCGGGCTCGATGTCCTCGTAGACGGCGAGCATCCCCGCATTCACGATGCCCATGTCCAGACCGGCGCGGATGGCGTGGTACAGGAAGACGGCGTGCATCGCCTCGCGCACATGGTTGTTGCCGCGGAAGGAGAAGGAGACGTTGGAAATCCCGCCCGACACCAGTGCTCCCGGCAGACTGGCCTTGATCCAGCGCGTGGCCTCGATAAAGTCCAGCGCGTAGCGGTCGTGCTCTTCCATGCCTGTCGCCACGGTCAACACGTTGGGATCGAAGATGATGTCCTGGGGCGCAAAACCCGCTTCCTGGGTCAGCAGGCGGTAGGCGCGGGCGGTGATTTCCTGGCGGCGCTCCAGATTGTCCGCCTGGCCGTGCTCATCGAAGGCCATGACCACCGCGGCTGCTCCGTAGCGCCGCAGCAGCCGCGCCCGCTCCAGAAACGTCGCTTCCCCGTCCTTGAGGGAAATTGAGTTCACCACGGCCTTGCCCTGCACCCGCTTGAGGCCCGCTTCCAGAATCTCCCACTTGGAGGAATCGAGCATCAGCGGCACGCGCGAGATGTCGGGTTCTCCGGCGAGGAGGTTCAGAAACTTGACCATCGCGGCCTCACCGTCCAGCATGCCCTCGTCGAAGTTCACGTCCACGAGTTGCGCGCCGTTTTGCACCTGTTGCCGAGCAATTTTCAGCCCTGCGTCGTAGTCGCCCGCGAGGATAGCCTTGGAAAACTTCGGGCTGCCCGTCACGTTGGTCCGCTCGCCCACGTTCACGAAGTTGGTTTCCGGCGTGACGGTAAACGCTTCCAGCCCGCTGAGGCGCAGGTAGGGCGGAAGTGTGGGGGTCGTGCGAGGAGGCAGCCCCGCCATAGCGTCCACAATCGCGCGAATATGTTCGGGCGTGGTGCCGCAACAGCCGCCCACGATGTTGACCAGCCCTTCCTCGGCAAAGGAGCGCAGCACCGCCGCCGTATATTCGGGCGTCTCGTCGTACTCCCCGAAGGCATTGGGCAGGCCCGCGTTGGGATGAACCGACACCAATGTCTCCGCGTTCGCCGCGATGGCGCGCAGGTGGGGCCGCAGCAGGTCCGCACCCAGCGCACAGTTCAGGCCCACACTGAAGAGGTTCGCGTGCTCGGTGCTGATAACGAACGCTTCGGGCGTCTGCCCGCTTAGCGTCCGCCCAGAAGCGTCGGTGATGGTGCCCGACAGCATGATGGGCAGCGCCTTGCCCGTGCTGACGAAGGCTTCCTCACAGGCGAAGAGGGCCGCTTTCGCGTTCAGCGTATCGAACACCGTCTCAATCAGAATTAGGTCCGCGCCGCCCGCAATCAGCCCTTCCACCTGCTCTACGTAAGCCGCCACCAGATCGTCGAAGGTCACGTTGCGGAACTCGGGCCGCTCCACGTCGGGCGAGAGGGTGGCTGTGCGGTTCGTCGGTCCCACAGACCCGGCCACCCAGCGAGGTCTGCCGTCGCGGGCGGTAAACTCGTCGGCCACTTCGCGGGCCAGCCTGGCCCCGGCCTCGTTCATGGCGCGGGCAAGGTGCTCGGTGCCGTAGTCGGCCTGGGAGATTGTGGTGCTGTTGAAGGTATTCGTGGAGGCGATGTCGGCTCCGGCCTCAAAATAGGCGCGGTGAACGTCCCGAATCACGGCGGGCCGCGTCAGTTGCAGCAGGTCGAAGTTGCCCCGGTACATCCGCAGGGGGTCCGCTCCGTCCCAGCGGAAATCGCCTTCGGTCAACTCCGCGCGCTGGAGCATGGTGCCCCATGCTCCGTCCAGGACCAGAATTCTTTCGTTCGCATGTGCGCGAATATCGTTTGTGTTTGCCGCCATGTCCCTCACCCCGGTTGCAAAAAGAGGCTGCCATTGGGGCAGCCCTGAATCCTTCGTGTACGCCTAAGCGCCGCCTCTGGGCCATCGTTCCCCGCGCCCGCGCCATCGTCGGCGCGTCCCTCACGGGGCCTTTCAGACCGGGCACCGTGCCGCGATGGGGGCCGGTTGCCGCGCCGTCACGGGGGTCTGAAATTCCCTCGGGCGCTCAGGATGACCGTGCCAGGGGGCACGATGCCCACGAGTCTAGCGCGGGCACGGCGGGCAAAACGTCAGCAGGGACAGACAAGGGTGGATACTGGCTGAATGCACCTCGTCCAGCTTCTGCTGCCCGTGTATGACAACGCGGGCCAGCCGTTCGGTCCCGAGCAGTACGTGCCCATCCGCCAGCTGCTCACCGAGCGCTTCGGCGGCCTGACCGCCTATGTGCGCGCCCCGGCAGCTGGCCTGTGGAAAGACGGTGAGGAAACCGTGCGCGACGACGTGGTGGTCTACGAGGTGATGGTGGAGGAACTGGACCGGCCGTGGTGGCGCGAGTACCGTGAGGCGCTGCGGCTGGAGTTTCGGCAAGACGCCCTGGTGCTGCGGGCTCAGGAGGTGGAGGTGTTGTGAACGACCCCAGACCTTCATGTCGGGGCTTACCGTGGCACGCGTCTTTTAGTGAAGTACGCCCTGCCACGAAGCGCAGTCCCTGCGCCAGGATGTCCTTCGCCGCGTTCACATCCGCATTCCCGGCGTGCCCGCAACTCAGACATCTGAAGTTCGCCTGCCCCCTCCGGTTTCCCCGCCCGGTGTGGCCGCACGCGCAGCACGGCAAAGAGGTGTACCTCGGACCTACGGCGACAACTCGTTTCCCGGCCCATTCTGCCTTGGAAGCGAGGAGCGCCCAACCCACGTCGTGGATCTGCTTGCTCAGGCTGCCCTGGGCCATCCCCTTCACGTTCAGGTCTTCGTGGCAGATGAGGTCGGGCTGCGAAACGAGCTTCTTCGCCTCTTCGCCGTGCAATTGGAGCCGTTGGCTGCGCCGTCTTGCGCTACAGCTGGGCGGCGCGCTCCCTGGCCTTCCTGCGCCTGTTGCTTCGCTTGTTCGGCTTGCGAGCGAGGGAGCGTTGCGCGACCCGGAGTTTCTTGCTGCTGGCTTGAAAGAGTGTGTGGTTTTCGCAGAACTCGCCATCCGAGGTCGTATAGAACCACGTCGTCCCGACATCTATCCCCACCTGAGAGCCCGTCTGGGGCAACGGTTCGGCCCTCGGCACTTCGCACGTCCGCACCGCCGTACCACTCCCGGCCCTCCCGCTTCACGGCCAGAGTCTTGGGCTTGCCGAAAAAAGGGCGGTGGCGCTTGAGGCGAGCGTTGCCAATTTTGGGCAGATATGACGTGCTTCCCGTCGGCAGAGACGCTGTTCTGTGAGGGCCGGGGGTACGTGAAACTGTCGTACCTGTCCCGATCCCTGAATCTCGGATACCCGGCTTTCTGGCCTGCTTTGACGCGGCGGAAAAAGCCCTTGAAAGACTTGTCCAGCCGCGTCCTGAAGCACTTGGGCATTCACCCCGGTGTACTCCGGCATCGCGGCTTTGACTTCCGGCGAGGATTTCATCTGCTCGTAGGCTGTCAGCGACTTCCCAGCCTTCCTGTAGGCCCCGCACCGTTCTTTCACCATCCCGTTGGACAACCGCTGGCAAAGCAGCAGGGTGTTGTCCAGCGCCGTTCGCTGGGCTTTGGTGGGATACAGGCGATAGCGAAACGCCTTGAGCGTGGTACTTTCTATTTGCGGCACCTCCCTTAAAAGTATCTGCCACCTTGCCAGCCGTTGACGCGGTGTGGGGGCATGGCTCGTTTCGCTTAACGCAGACCCGGAAGCCTCGGCTTCACCGCCCCCTCTGGAGCGGGGCCGCTACACATGCCTGAAGGCAGGGGCCCTGCGGCCCTTTCGGTAGATCAAGGGTAGACCTCTTTCCCCGGCCAGCGCGCTCCCGATTCGTTCAGCGCCGGCTGAAAGGCAACCACCCTAAAGGAAGGCGCAAGGGAAGGGTGGCGTCCTGCGGCGGCTGGAGCCTGGTGTGAGTTCAGGTACTGCAGCGGCAGGGGCCAGAACCGAGAAAAAAGTGTGCGGAGTTGTTCTGGAACGCCGAGGAGGTTCGGGCACGCCCAGTGGGTGGACAGCTTCTCTCTCCTGACCAGGAGGGTCAGCAGCCCCACCGAGGCCGCTTCCTGAACGTCTGCGCAGAGGCTCTCGCCGATTGTGCAGACCTGTTGAGCCTCCAGCCTGGCACAAGTCGGACTGCCTGGGATGAGGTTTCTCGAGGCCTGTTTCCGCTGAATTGAAGACCCGGAGGAAGTGGTGACTCCAGCGGAGGCCGTCCAGCACCGCCCCATCTTCCGGTACGTGGCTGGTGAGGACGACGTGTCGCCAGCCCGACGCGCTCAGCCGCTCCAGCGTCGGGGTAGACTTCCCAGCTGCGCCGGGTGGTGCCCCCGAACCTCGCCGGCCAGCTTCCGCGCCAGCGCTGCGTTCAGGCCTGCCGCCAGATGGGCGTGCTGGAAGACGGGATGGAGTTTGGCCCACCACTGCTGGGCAAGCAGCCCGAGGTGTTCCTTTTCGGGGATGTGCCGCCGAAAGCCAGTTTGGAGGGTGGGTCTGATCTGCTCTGGGATGACGTCCTGGTCTGCATTCGCCTCGTTCAACCCCTGGAGAAGTGCGCCGCTCTAGATTCCGGGGTGATGCGCCCGGGCGCCGTCGAAGTCCCAGATCAGCAGCTTCACCCCACGGTCTCCATCGCCCTCGGATAACTGCCGATGATCTTGGCGTAGCTCGCCTTCCTGAGCACCCCGGCGAGCGCCTGCGCCACCTGGGGGTCTTGCGCAGGGCCCTCGATGTCCACGTAGATCAGGTAACTCCACGCCCGGTCCCGGCGAGGGCGCGACTCGATGCGCGACAGGTTCAGGCCGCGCAATTCGGCCAGCGTTTCCACCAGAAACCCGGGGGTGTGCCGCACGGCGAACACCAGGCTGGTCTTGTGCGGCGCGCTGCTGGGCGCGGGTTCCTGACGCGCGAGGACCATGAAGCGGGTGAAGTTGAAGGGCTCGTCCTCCACCTCCCGCTCCAGAATCTCCAGGCCGTAGAGCTCGGCGGCGCGGGCAGAGGCGATGGCGGCCTCATCGCGCGCACCCCGCGCGGCGAGGTCCTTGGCGCTTCCGGCGGTGTCGTGCCAGGCGACGGGCTGCAGGCTGTATTTGCGAATCAGGCCCGTGCACTGATCGAGGGCGGGCTGCTGGCTCACCACGCGCCGCACGTCCTCCAGCTTCACGCCCGGCAGCGCCATCAGGCAGTGAGACACGCGCACCACCACCTCGCCCACCACGTGCAGGTCCGTTTCGGACAGCAGGTCGGTGGTCTGGTGAATCGCGCCCATCAGGCTGTTTTCCACGGGCAGGGTACCGTAGTCGGCCTCGCCCGTTTCGACGGCCCGCGCCACCTCGTGAAAGGTGGGGTAGCCGCGCGGCGTGAGGTCACTGTGCGCAATGCCTGCGCTCGTCAGGGCGTGCAGCGCCGCGATCTCACCGTAGGAGCCGGGGTTGCCCTGAAAGGCCACCGTGAACCGCTTCGCTGTGAGGAGGGTGGTGGCCTGGGCTGGGTCCTGGGTCTGCTCCGGCGTCATGGTCCGCAGGCTAGCGCACGGGTCCGGGTGAAGGCTGGAAGCGCGCGCACCGCTGCCTATACTCGGTCCATGCTTCTGTTTTCCGCCGCGCCCTTGGCCGCAAAGGTGCCCGGTTCGGTCGGCGCGCAAGCGATGGAGGCTGCGCAGCACCTCGGCCTGGACTGCGCGCTGCTGGACTTTGGGGCCCCCTCCTGGAAGGCGACGTGCCCCGCGCCCTGGGCTGGGTGCCGGTGGAGAGGGGCGCGTCGCCATCACCATCTTTCGCAGCTGGATGATGCGGCCGGAGGTGTACGCGCAGCTGCACGGTGGGCTGCGAGAACGCGGCCTGACCCCCATCCACACGCCCGAGCAATACCGGCTGCTGCACCACCTTCCTGAGTCTTTCCCGTACGTCACGCACGTCTCGCCCCGCGCGGTGTGGTCCGACCTGGGCCGGGAGGCGGTGCGGGCGGTCCTCGCCCCTTTCGGGGAGGGCGCGTTCATCGTCAATCAAGCCTGCGCAAGCATGGTTGGGCCGGTGCACCTTTCATTCCCCACGTCCCCGGATACGGAAGCGGCGCTGCGGGTAATCGAGACGTTCCTCGTGCGGCAGGGGGGCAAGTTTCAGGGCGGGCTGATCTTGCGCGCCTGCGAGCCGTTTATACCGCTGACCCGGCAGAGCAGAAGTGGGACTGGGACGCCACTGACCCGCGGGTACCGCCTGTTCTTTCCGGACGGGCACCCCGTCGGCGTGACGCCGTACTGGGCGGAGAGCAAGGACAACGGTAAGGCCCCACCGCTGGAAGAGTTCGCGCAAGTGGCGGCGTCCATTCCGGCCTGGTTCTTTACCCTGGACGTGGCGCAGCGCACGGACAGCAAATGGCGCGCGGTGCAACTGGGCGACGGGCAGGTGGCGGGCCGGCTGGACCAGACGGAATTCTACCGAGCACGGGCGGCCCGGTAGACTGCACCCATGTCGCCCTCCATCCTCGATCTCGATGCCACCGCCCTCAGGGACGCCATCCGCTCGGGTGAAGTCTCGGCCCTCGAAGCGGCGCGCACGTATCTGGAGCGCATCCAGGCCCTCAACCCCCACCTGCACGCCGTCATCACCGTCAACCCGGAGGCCGAGGCGGACGCTGCCCGGCTCGACACGTTGCCGCCCGAGGTGCGGGGGCCCCTGCATGGCGTGCCCCTCCTCATCAAGGACAACATCGACGTGGCGGGGCTGCCCACCACCGCCGGAAGCCTGCTGATGACGCGGCATGTTCCGGCGGTGGACGCGCCCCTCGTCGCCCGCTTGCGTGCGGCGGGAGCAGTTCTCCTGGGCAAGGCCAACCTGACGGAGTGGGCCAATTTCATGACCTTGGGAATGCCCAACGGCTACTCGGGGGCTGGTGGCCAGACAGTCAATCCCTGGGGTCCAGCGCTGGACACCGGTGGGTCGTCGAGTGGAAGCGGTGTGGCGGTGGCGGCCCGGCTGTGCGCGGCAGCAGTAGGCACCGAGACGAGCGGCTCCATCCTCAGCCCCGCGCAGCAGAACGGGGTCATCGGCCTCAAGCCCACTGTGGCGCTGATTCCACGGACGGGTGTGGTGCCCATTTCGCACAGCCAGGACACAGCGGGGCCCATCGCGCGCAGCGTACGCGACGCGGCCCTGCTGCTCACCGTGATGGCTGGCCCCGACGAGGCCGATGCTGCCAGCCGCCTGCTACCCGTGCCGGACCTGACGCTGCACGTGGGGGCGCTGACCGGGGCACAGATTGGCGTGCTGCGCGTTCCACCCGGGGCGCTTGTGAGCGACGCCGAACGGGGCGCTCTGGCCAGGGCGGAGGCGGCTTTGACAGAAGCGGGGGCAACGCTTCAGGACGTGACACTGGAAAGTGGACCCGAACTCAGCGGCTGGCGGCTGGAAGTGCTGGTCTACGAGTTCAAGCACGACCTCAACGCCTACCTCGCTGGGGTGCAGGACGGCCCCCGCAGCCTCGCCGAAGTGATCGAAGCGAACGACGCTGATCCCGAGCGGCTGCAGCGCTACGGGCAGACCCTCCTGTACGCGGCCGAGGGGACGCGGGGTGATCTCAGCGAGCGCGCCTACCAGGAGGCCCGCGCCCGTGATCTTGACCAGACCCGCACACGCGGCCTGGACCCCCTGTTTGCTCTGGGCCTTGACGCCCTGCTGTGGCCAGGCCTGCACGGCTACGCGGTGGGAGCGAAGGCGGGCTATCCGAGCGTCACGGTACCGACGGGGTTGGAGGAAGGTGCGCCCAGCGGTGTGCTCCTGACGGCGCCCGCCGGATCGGAAGGCCAGCTGCTCTCGCTCGCTGCCGGTCTCGAGGAGCGGCTGGGTGGCGTGGCCTTTCCCCCGGACCCCGCTTGACGCTGCTCCCGCTTGCCTCTAAGATGCTGAGGTTGTCTGCCCGGCTGGGCAGTCCGGGCGGTTAGCTCAGCGGTAGAGCGTACGCCTTACAAGCGTAGGGTCGTGGGTTCAAATCCCTCACCGCCCACCAAGAAAAACCCCGCCCAGTGCGGGGTTTCTTCATTTCGGCAAAAAGGGTTGGCCGTGCCCCGTGCGTAACGCAGGTGTGGGGGTCGTCAGACCACCCGGGTTCAGCGCCCACCGCTGCATTCGGCCTGGTAGACCGGGCGGTATTCTGGGAATTTCGACTGAATCCTTTACAAAGTGCTTCAACCCGAGCGGATGGAAAATTGGGGTTTGGGCGTGGCGTTTGCAGATCGGCAACATCCAGATCTATAAGAAAGAACAGCTAGAATCCGTATTACTCGCAGTTGTGTGCCCTGGGCGTAGAGGAGACGCCAACGGTGGGAAATACGGCGCCGATTCTCCTCGTGGCGACTCTCAGCCGTGTGGTGAAGGCCTTTTTGCCTGGCACCAGACAAGAGGCGATCTGCGGGTTGTTTCTCAGCCTCTCCGGCGCGTTCACGGCTGTGGCGGAAAGATCCTGAAGGGCCCTCCCTGCTCTTCGCCAAGGGCAATCACGGGTTTCCGTCACGTCTCTTCCAGCCAGGCCTGCTGTGCGAGGAAAGGCGCATGGAAGTTCGCTCGTCCTGCTCGGTCAAAAAGAAGTCCTCTTTTTGACCGATGTTCTGATGTACCCTTCTCACCCATCTGTCAGAAGCGGGCCCTGACCGGCGCGGAGAGGGGCCCCGGTCATTTCCCATCTGCTCCTTACGGGAGCCCCGGAGAAACAGGGGCGCGTGTAACCATCCCCAAAGGGGTTTCCTCAAACCGGCAGAAGCATTCACGCGGTAATGGAGCGTAGCCGGAGCCCCTTCCGGTCAACGGGAAAAACAAGAGCTGATCGGAAATGAGCTTTTCGTATCCTGAACGCAAAGCTTAGACTTTTTATACGCAAAGGTTCTCATTTCCTTCCCTCCTGGGGTGCGCTTCATCTGACCCTCCTCTTCCGGTTCGGTGTATTCGCTTTCGTTCGGCCTGCTGGCCCTCCGTTCTGGGAGAAGGTTTAAACGTTCCGCTCGGGCGGCTTAGCCCCGGTAAGGGCGGCCCTTTCGCAATACCGTTAAGGTCCCCCGGGCCACCCCCCAGCGGCGTGCACGGCCGCTCCCGCTAACCAGAATGTCGGCGGTGCGCCGGTATCGGCGGTGCATGGTGTCGTTGACCACATAGATGTGGCTTTTGCCATGAATTGAGATGCGAACGCGTGCGCCGCAGCCGACCTTGCGAAGCAGGTCCCGGCTGAGGGCCACCTGGTGGGTACGGGTAGGGCCACACGCCGAAACCCTGGGGGTGCTGTCGGTCTGGCCGCGCACCGCGTTGTAGTGACTCACGCGGTGCAGGGAATACGAGACGGCACGCGCCTCGGTGGCAGAGCAGAGCAGCAGGATTAGGGCAAGGTGACGCATAAGCGCTTAATTTAAGGCGGGGGTGCTGGCGTTTCCGTGACGTGGGGGTTTGACAGGCGAGGGTTCGGGCACCCCTGCCCCGCGCGTTTGTGCTTTTTTTGTGACCCCTGGTGTTTGCTCGCGTATGGGCTTCTTTCTGCGTCTATTCATTCCCGGTGGCGGTGGTTCGCAGCAAGGGTCCGGTTGGGCGGGCAAAGCCGGTCTGGGGGGCCCACTGGGTGGGAAAGTCCTCAGGTGGATGCGGCGGGCGCTCGCCTCTCCACCGCTGAGCCGGGAGGGCCAGCCGTGCGCTACGGCTGCAGTCCAGTTTGAGGACATGCGGCGCGCCATCGTGTGTGAGGGCTGAGCCTCCAGGTGAGGGCCGAGGAAGTTCAGGGATATGGCGAAAATAAGGCAGAACGCGGCGCTCCATGAACGTATGCTGAAGATATGCCCGAACGGCCCGCCCAGGACCCCTGGTTGTTCTCGTCCATGAGTCAGCACCTTCAGCAGGTCACGGAGGCGCTGGTGGCTGCGTCCTCCCACGTGGCGGCCGGTGCTCTCATCTTGCAGGCCACCCTTGGCGTCGTCCCGGCGCGTTCGGCAGCCCTGCTCGTGGACGGTGACGGCGGCCTGGAGATCGGCACCCTCCACGGTGACGAGGCGAGACTGCGGCCCCTGTGGGAAGAAGACAGTCTCGACGGCCTCTCGCCCGCCCTGCAGGCGCTGGGAACGGGCACCCCGCTCTTTTTCGAGCAGGGCCTGCCGGGCGGCGCGGCGGGCGCGGGTGCGGCCCTGCCGGTCGTGCTCGAAGGCCAGTCCCTGGGTGTGATCGTGCTGGCCTTCGGCGAGCCCCACGCCTTTGCGCCGGACGAGCGGGCGTGCCTACGAATACTCGCTGGGCAGTGCGCGCTGGCGCTGGGGCGCATACGGCTGGCGCAGCAGCTTGAGCAGCAGGTGCAGGAGCGTACGCACGCGCTGCACCTGGCCAACATCAAGCTGCAGGCGGCCTCGGCGGGGCTGGAAGCCAAGGTGCGCGAACGGACGGCAGAACTCGAAGCCATCCTCTCGCAGCTGGCGTACCAGGCGCGGCACGACGCCCTGACCGGCCTGCCCACGCGGTGGTTTTTCGAGGAGGAGCTGGTCCGTTCCATCGCGCTGGCGCGGACCCAAGGCCGCAGCCTCCTGGTGATGTTCGTGGACCTTGACGGCTTCAAGCTCGTGAACGACACGCTGGGCCACGCCGTGGGAGACGCCCTGCTGCGCGAGGTGGCGCGGCGGCTGGGGCAGGCCGCCCCGCGGCACGCCACCGTGGCCCGTATGAGCGGCGACGAATTCACCATTTTGATTGAGGAGCGGCTGACGCAGGCCGAGGTGGTGGAGACGGCCCACCGGGTCCGGACGGCCCTGGAGCAGCCCTACTTGCTGGGCAACGTCACCGCGCACATCACAGCGTCTATTGGGGTCAGCCTGTACCCGGACGACGGCAGTGACGCCGACACGCTGCTGCGGCACGCCGACACCGCCATGTACCAGGCCAAGCACGGGGGCAAGAACGACATCCGGTTTTTCACCCAGGAAATGAACGCGTCCGAGCAGCACCGCTCACGGCTGGCGGTGGACATCCGCGGGGCGCTCGCGGGCGGAGAGCTGAGCGTGCAGTACCAGCCGCAGTTTGACGCCACGGGACGCCGCGTGGTGGCCTTTGAGGCCCTGCTGCGCTGGGACCATCCCCGCCTGGGCAGGGTCTCGCCCGAGCAGTTCGTGCCGCTGCTGGAAGACACCGGCCTGATTGTGCCGGTCGGCGAGTGGACCCTGGGCGAGGTCTGCCGCCAGAACGCGGCGTGGCGGGCAGCGGGGCTTCGTCCCGTGCGGGTGGCCGTCAACGTGTCCATGAAGCAGTTCGCGCGCCACGACTTCCTCTGGATGGTCCAGATGGCGCTGAAACAGCACGGCCTGGAGGGCGACGCGCTGGAACTCGAACTCACCGAGCGCCTCGCGGTGGAGGACCTGGACGGCACCCGGCAGATCATTCACGAACTGCGCGCGATGGGCGTGACCATCGTGATGGACGACTTCGGGACCGGGCACTCGGCGCTGAGTTCGCTGCTGCGGCTGCCGCTCGACCTGCTGAAGGTGGACCGCACCCTGCTGCACGAACTCGGGGCTGCCCCCGGCGCGCGTCACGTCATTGGCGCTGTCGTGTCCATGGCCCAGGCGCTGGGCATTCGCGTGATCGCCGAGGGGGTGGAGTCCCCGGCCGAACTGATCACGGTCAGCGGTATGGCCTTCGAGCGTCTGCAGGGCTTCTTGCTGGGCGGACCAGTGGGCGGCGAGGCCGCTGCGCAGTACCTGCTGCCCTGAGCACGCTGCCCCGGACTCGGGACATTTGACCCCGTTCCGATTGGCCTCCAGGGAGGCGGGCGAGCGGGTACGCTGCGTCCATGAACGCTGCCCTGTTCGCCCTGCTGGTGCTCGGCCTCGCGCTGCTGAGGCGGACCGGCGACCTGAGCGCCGAAGTCCGGCGGCTGCGCGAGCGGCTGGAGCGGCTGGAAGGGGCGGGGGAACGGGTGGCCTTCCCTCCTGCGGTGGAGCCCAATTGGCACGCGCCGCCGGTGGGGGAGCCTGTCGGTTCGGCAGCGGCCCCACCGGCCGAGCCCCTCCCTCCCATGCCGGTCACCGAAGCGCCATATGGAAGCGGCGCGCCGCCCGCCTCGTCCTCCGGCCCGGCCACGCGCCGCCCGCCCGCGCCCATGCGGCCAGCGCCTACCATCCAGGTCCGGCCGGCTCCCTCCTCCCGCACGGTGTTCGCGGTGCTGGGCGCGGCCGTTACCCTGGTGGGCGCGGCGTGGTTCATGGCGGCCCTGGCCCGCAGCGGCGTGCTGACGCGGCAGGTGCAGCTCGCGCTGGCGGCCGGGCTGGCGGTGGTCTTGTACCTGATGGCGGGCCGGGCCGCCCCCGTGATCGGGGAAGCGCTGCGCGGCCTGGGATACGGCATTCTGGCCCTGTGTATAGGCGCGCTGGTGGGCACGGGCGTGGCCGCGCCGGGGGCCGTGCTGGCCGCCCTGCTGGCCCTCAGCCTGGCCGTCGGCGTCCACGGGGCGGTGCAGGGGCGTCTGCTGGGCACCGTCACGGCCCTTGCTGGAGCCAGCCTCTCGACCTGGATTCTGGCAGACAACCTGGGCGTCTCCCCGGTGCCGCACCTCGCCCTGTTGGGGCTGTTCGCCTGTACCGTTCTGGCCGAGCGCCGACTGACCCAGCCGGGCAGTGCCCTGCTCGCCTTCGTGCCCCCGGTCAGCCTGCTGGGCCTGCTGGTCACGGCGGCGGTGCATGACGCCTGGGGCCCGCCGCTGCCCTGGGCGGCCCTGCTTCTGGGCGCGGTGCTGACGGGGCTGAGAATCGGCCTGGGACAGGGCGGACCCATCCGCGATACCTACGGGGAACCTGCGGCCGATTCCGCTTCGAGCACGCCCGACGTGTTCTCACCACCGCCCCGGTCGGTCCTGGGCGCGGCGGGGCTGCTGCTGGGCGGCCTGCTGGGGGCGGCTCCGCTGCTGCGCCCCTCCGGAAGCGGCGCGCCTGACGGCTCCTGGCGACTGGAGGAGTCCACCACGGGCCTGCTGCTTGGGCTGGGTGCGGTCTGCGTGGCCCTCGCGGTGGCGCTCCACCGCCGGGCGGCGCGGGAGGGCGAAGGGGGCCCGGCGCGGCTGCTGCGTGACGCCGTGCTGGGTGTCGGCGTGGGGCTGCTGGGCGGGGCACTGGCCCTGGGACTGGACGGCTTCCGGGTGTCCACCCGCCTGCTCGGTCTGACGGGAGCCGCCGCGCTGCTGGGCACCTGGATGCGCTCGGTCTTCTGGCGCTGGTCGGGCGTGGCCGCTGTACTGCTGGTGCTGCTCGACCACCTGCTCACGCCCTGGCCCTCCTCGGTGGTGGTGGCGGGGCTGGCGCTGGGGACGGGCGTGGCCCTTGGCCGCCGGGCGGGCGCATTGGTCGCGGCGGGTGCGGGACTGGTGCTCGTCTCGGCGCTCGCCTGGGCCGCGCCCCTGCCCGGCCTGGGCTCGGTCACCGCGCACTTCCTGTGGGCCGCTTTCGCCGCGCTCGCCCTGCATGGGCTCGCGCTGGGCCTCGCCCGGCGGGGTCAGCCCTCGCGTGCCGGTGTGCTGGCGTGCGGCGCGGTGGCCGCGAACGTGCTCCTGGTGCCCGCGGGTTTGGATCTGGCCGCGTGGCCCGTTCAGGCTGCGGTGTTCGGCCTGCTGACCGGCGCGCTGCTGTACATGTCGCCCGCCGCACGGCTGGCCGCCGAGGTGTGGGGGAGGGAGGCTGCCGTTTCCGGAACCTGGGCTGTCCTCGAAGGGCTGGGGGTGTTCGCCGCGGTGCTGGGTCTCCTGACCTGGTCGCTGGAAGAACTGTTCGCGGGGCACGCCCTCCCACCCCTGGACCTGCTGCTCGCCGGGCTGGCGGTGCTCGCGGCCCTGCTGCCCAGCCACAGCCGCTGGAACCTGCGCGCCTGGCCGGTGCTCGCCCTGGGGGTGGCCGTGACCGCCCTGCGAATGCTGGACGCGCCCCCTTCCGTGGCGACGGGACTGCAAACCCTGCTGGGTGCGGTGGCCATCCTGGCAGCGCTGTGGCTGCTCGTGGCACAGTCCGGACGCCGCTGGCTGGAACAGTGGCGCGGGGAGCGGCCAGCCGGGCGTGAGGTGGACCGGCCCTGGATGCAAGACGGCGTGCTGGTGGCTCTGGGGCTGCTGCTGCTTGCCCTGATGGGACGCACCGCCGAGCTGCTGCGCCGCGCCGGACCGGAGTTGTCCTCCCTGACGTCCACCTCGCTTTCGACGGCCGTGCTGCTCGCGGCGTCGGTGCTGGCGCTGCTGCAGGCGCGGCGGCGAGAGCGCCAGGTGGGGTGGTGGGTGGCGCTGACCGCCTTCGGGCTGGGCGCGCTGAAGCTGGTATTTTTCGATCTCGGTGATCTGGGGGGTATGGCGCGCGGTGCGGGCACGGCCCTGATCGGCCTGCTGCTGCTCGGGATAGGGCAACTCGCTCCCAAACCCGAGGGTGAAACTGGCCCCCGTAACCGGGAGGGGATGGAAACTGCCGGAGCGGAGGAGCGTTAACCGCCCCCCGGGTTACAGGTGATGCCCCCGTCGGTCACGAACTGCCGCCCGTCTCCACCGGCAGGCCCCCAGTCCCTTCAGGGCGGTTTGCACCGCTTCCTCCCAGGGGGTGTGGGGCCCGGTGCCCAGCGCCTTCAGCCGGGAGTTGTCGAGTTCCACCAGGGTCGGCCATCGGGGAAGCTCGCGCAGGGTCTCGCGAAAGGGAGCGGCCAGGCCCAGCGTGAAGCGGGGCACGCACCCGCGGGCAGAGATTTCCCGCCACCTGCGGGATCGTCCCGGTCATGCGTTTGCCGTTCCCGTCCCAGGGGCCCCCGGAAGTGGAAGCGGGCACAGACGTCCAGCTTGCTTTCCCGTCTGAGCAGACGGGCAAAGATCTCCCCCGCATCGGGCCGCCAGGCCCAGCTGGGCCCGGTGCCTCGCCCTGGGTTGGTCACCCCCGTCCCCTGGGTTGGACACGCCCGTCAAGGACTGTCCCGGGCGGACCATGCCCGGAGAGGACCAGCTGTCGCCGCTTCTCGGACCGAAGAAATCACCGGAGCGCACTGTGGGTGACCTCACGCCCTCCTGCACGGCACCGGCCAGCCGCTGTTTCAGCGCGACGCAAATCCGGCCCTTGCGGGTGCGCGCCTGCTGGGGCGCGTCTTCCCGCAGCGCCAGAGCGGCGTCGGGGCCACCGCTGTAGAGGGCGCCGGGCAGCACCTGACGGTCCCGCTGCCGGTGGCTGGGAGGATTGACGTCGTGCACGACGACGGCTTGTACCCCCGCAGCCGCGCTCACCACGCCCCCGGGGCCCAGCGCGTCGCCCTGAACCGAGGTCCAGCCCGCAACGTCCTCCGGGGGTGTTGGACCTCGGGTCAGGGCACCAACGTTCCAGCCGGGCGGTCCGTGTGGGCTGGAAAGGGTAGAACGGAGCAGAGCGGACATGACGACCTCCTGGAGGAGAGGGAGAAGGGGCAGGGCTTTGCCTGATCTCTTTTCTGTCGTTGGTCGATCGGCGCGAAAAAAACATCCTGCACCTGCCTTCCAGGCCAACAGAAGGGCGTTCAGGGGCAGTGTCGCCGGCTGCTCGGCCCACTCGAAACTGGAAACCGGCGCCGGGCAGCATTCCGAGGGACACCGTGCCGTGCAGCACACCCCTGACGGTTTCGCACGCCAGGGTAGGATCACCCAGGCAAGCCCCCTCCTGCGCCGCCCATCCCTGCAGCACCTCGGTGGTCAGGGTGGTGAGACGGGCCCCGGGGTTCACCACGGCGCCGTTCAGGCCGTGCATCAGCGCGTAGCGCCGGACGTGTTCGCGCGCGAGGTGCAGGTAAGCGAGGCCGAGGGCCAGCGGGCGCTGGGAAGGGAGCGCACCCAAGCCAGCCCACTCCATTTCGCAACTCGGTAAAGCTCTGCTCCATCAATGCCTGCAGGGCCGCCTCCTTGTTCGCGAAATGCTGATCGATGATGGGCGGGGCGTACGCGATCTCCTGCGCGACGCGGCAGAGGGTGACGGCAGACCAGCCCCCGCGCTCGGCGAGGCGGAGGGCCGCCCGCAAGATGTTCTCGCGGTTGGTGGCTTGCTCAGCGGGTTTGTACATCCACCGCCGACTTCGTAAGACCTAACCACCGATCGCAATTGCGTGCAAGTCAGAACATAAGCCTACTTAGCGCGTGGGGGAGAATGAAGCCTGGCGTGGAAGGGCACCCCCACGGCTTCATTCTCCCCCACGCGCATTCAGGCTCGTTCGCCGGGCCCGGTCAAAAAGAAGTCTTCTTTTGACAACTGCTCCAAGTGGGTGGACGGCCTCCTGCATTGGTCTGGGATGTCCCTGTTCAACCAGGAATGTGCCCTGCAACTGTCCCGTTTCAAGGGATAGGCACTCGCGGCTTCCGGCCCTGCCTGTGCGAGGATGGGCCGCGTGCTCGCTCTGCCCGCCTGTTCCGATCCGTCGCCCTCAGCGCCCCGTACCCTGGGCGCGGGGCTGCTGCTGGTGGTCCTGATCGTCGCGTTCGAGTCGATGGCGGTCGGCACTGTCTTGCCGCGTGTGGCGGGTGACCTGCACGGCCTGAGCCTGTACGGCTGGGCGTCAAGCGCTTTTTTGCTCTCCAGCCTGTTTGGAGCGGTGGTCTCAGGTGTGGTGGCGGATCGCCGCAGTCTGGCCACGAGCGCGAGCGTGTCCCTGCTCATCTTTGCGGCTGGGCTGATGGTGGCCGGTGGAGCCACCTCCATGCTCCTGTTTGTCCTCGGGCGGTTGGTGCAGGGGCTGGGTGCAGGGGGTCTGGGCGCGCTGCCCTTCGCCGTCATCACGGCCCGCTACCCCGAACATGCGCGGGCGCGAATGCTGGCCGCCGTGTCCAGCGCCTGGCTGATTCCCGCCCTGGTGGGTCCCTTGATCGCCAGCCTGATTGCGGACGCCTGGTCTTGGCGCGCGGTGTTCTGGGGACTGGTGCCCGTGCTGGCGCTCGCCTCGCCCCTGTGCGTGCTGCCCCTGCGGAGCGGGCCGCGCGAGGCAGCTTCCGGGGGCAGGGGAGGTCTGGAGCTGCTGGGACCGGCGCTGGGCCTCGCGCTGTCGGCGGGAGCGGTGGTGGAGGGCTTGCGCCGCCCGGACCTGCTGGCCGCCCTGCTGCTCGCGCTGGGAGGAGGCGGGGTGGCGCTGACCTCGCGCCGACTGTTTCCACCAGGACTGTGGCGGTTTGCGCCGGGGCTGCCGGCTGCGCTGGCCCTGCGTGGACTGGCCGCCTTCGCGTTGTTGGGGGCCAACGCCTTTTTGCCCCTGGCGCTGCATGACCTGCGTGGCCTGAGCCTGACCCAGGCCGGGTGGCTGCTCAGCGTGGGCGGAGCCACGTGGACGCTGGGTTCCTGGGTCCAGGCCCAGCTGGAGCGCCGGTCCGGAGCGGCGTCTCGTCCCGTCCGAATCCGGGTGGGGATGGCCGGAATTGTCCTGGGCCTGCTTGTCACGGCCCTGGGGACGCTGGGCCACACCCCTCTCTGGAGCGTTTACGCGGGCTGGTTCGTCGCCTGCCTGAGCATGGGCGTGGGCTACAACAGCAACAGTCTCTTCGCGCTTGGTGCGCTGGCCCCCGAGGAGGCCGGTCGGCTGTCCGGGCAACTGGCGAATATCGAGGTGCTGATGGTGGCCGTGGCGGCGGGCGTGGGGGGCGCACTGATCGCCCGGGTGGAGCCGCTGGGGACGGCCTTTGCCCTGGCCTTCGGCGTCACGTTGCTGGGTGCGGTGCTGACGGCCCTACCCGCTTTGCGCCTGACGCCGAAGAGCGGGTAGAGCGGTTCATCAAAACGGCAGTTTCGGTTTCTGGATGTCTCCACCTTCCGGCCGCACCGGGGAACCGGGGAGTGGCTCGCCCGCCAGCGCTGGAGGGTCTTGACCAACAACTCAGGCTGTGGCCCGCGAACCAGGCCTGATGCCCGCCTGGAACGCCGTATGCGGTGCTGCCCGGTACAGCCTGGGCGAGGTCCGGTGCGGAACGGACGTTGAGGGAGGCCTCCACGCAGGCTGACCACCGGACGCCTGGGCCGCCCGGCCTGACCCAAACCAGTGGGCACCCGGAAACGTGCGCCCTCGGTCATGCCCTGCCGTGGGGCATCCGGAGTCATGGCCCGGGCGTCAGCGGGCAGAGCTGGGTCTGTTCCTTCGCAGAGAGACCCAGGGCGCGCGCGCCTGCATCGCCGACAGTGGGGGAACCGACTGGAGGGGCGCAAGGACCAGGCCTATCCGGAGAAATGCCGCCCCGAAGGGGATGGGACGGTGGTTCCAATGAGGACCGCGCTGCGGACGACCTCAGGTGTGTTGCCGTGACCTGCGTGGCCACCGCGCCGCGCCCCCCGGGGGGGAATGCCCAACGACGTGTACCTGGCCGCCTTGTGCCCACAGTGCAATGTGCCCACCGTGCAATCAAGGCGGCGAGGTGATCGGCCGCCTTCTCGGCGCTGAAGGGACCGGGGTGGGCGTTCTGCCCCAGCCCAGGAAGATTGGGAGCAAGGACGTGAACGCCCGGCAGGGACGCTGTCACGCCTCTCCACATCCAGCCCGTCATGCCCGCGCGACGCGACAAGACCGCTGTGGGTAGAGAGAAAGAGCCAGTTTCGCGCGTCTGGAAGGTCATGCCTCCAGTGTGGGCGTAGCCTGCCGGAGATGACGCAGCCCAATTCCGGAAGCCTGATCGTGCAGGACGCCGTGACGGCGGACGCCCTGCTTGATTCCGCGAACGACCCGCATCCTGGCCGCGTTCTGGACGGAGCCGCGCACCATTTCGGCGGCGGCCTGCGAATTGGATGAGGACGCCGAGACGCTGCGCTACTGGGTGAGGCGGCCGAGCCGCCTGGGGCCGCTGCGGCAGGTGCGCGTGGACTCGCTGCCGCCGGTGGCGAGCGCCTATTTCGTGCCCTTTGAGGCTGCGCATTGCGAGACGTTGGAGGCCTACCTCGCGCGGATTGAGGCAGGTGCCGCCGCCTTTGTGCGGCAGAACCTTGCGCATTTGACCGAATGGCGCCGCGCGTGGAAGGGCAGCCCTCACGGCGCCCCATTCTCCCCCATGCGCATTTCGCTCGCCGGGTCCAGTCAAAAAGAAGTTCGCACGTTGACACATCCGCTCCCCCGCGCCCTTCAGCGCGGGTTGCTGCAGGTGTTCACGCGTTACGCGGGGCAGGCCGGTGCCCAGACCTCAGACCTACCCCTGACAGCTGGCGCTGAGGCACCCGCTGATTTGGGGTTCTCCTCGGCTACTCGTCGTTGGCCTCGCTGGCGTCCACATCAATCGTCGGGTGGCGTTTCTCGAAGCGCACCGTCAGGACGCCGCCGCTGAGGCTCGCCTGTCCACTCTGGGGCAGCACGGGCTCGGGAAAGCGCAGGGCGCGGGTAAAGGTCCCGCCGGGCCGTTCCGAACTGAGCAGCCGCTCGGGCACCTCGCGGCGGCCCGCGACGGTCAGGTCCATTCCGGCCTCCTCCAGTTCCAGGCTGCCTGGGTCCACGCCCGGCACGTCGAGCAGCAGCAGCAGGTGGGTCTGATCGTCCACCCAGTCGGCGGGAGGGGTCCAGACGCCCGCGCCCCCCAGCGTCTCGACCTCCTCGCGGAGGGTCATAAGCTGTTGAAGGCGGGCAAGCACCGGCTCATTCATATGCCTACGCTACCACCAGCACGGCGCGCACGCCCTACAATCCCGCCTGTGACGCCCGCCGCGCCCCCCCCGATTCCCATCCTCACCGCCCCCACGGCCGCGGGCAAGACGGCGCTGGCGCTGCACCTCGCCGAACAATTTGGACTGGAGATCGTCGCCGCCGATGCCTTTACCGTCTACCGGGGGCTGGACATCGGCACCGCCAAGCCGACGCCCACAGAGCGGGCCGCCGTGCCTCATCATCTGCTTGACGTGGCCGACGTGCGTGAGGGCTACGACGTCGCCCGCTACGTGCGTGAGGCGGAGGCAGCTCTGGCAGACATTCTCGCGCGGCACAGGCGACCACTCATCGTGGGGGGCACAGGCTTTTACCTCTCGGGCCTGACGCGGGGGCTGCCGCTGACCCCCCCGGTGGACCCCGGGGTGCGGGCCGAGGTGGAAGCGGAACTGGAGCGGCGGGGCCTCGACGCCTTGCTCGGGGATGTGGAGGCGGTGAACCCCGCCGAGGCCTCACGTCTGGAGCGCAATCCCCGCCGGGTGGTGCGCGCGCTGGAGGTCTACCGCCGCACCGGCCGTTTTCCCGGCGAGTTCGGCCACAGCACGCCCGCCTTCACGTACCGGGCCTTTGCCTTCACCCGTCCCTGGCCTGAGCTGGAGGGACGAATTGCTGCCCGGGTAAAGGCCATGCTCGCGGGTGGCTGGCCGGAGGAAGCCGCTTGGCTCGCCTCGCAGGTGCCCCCGGAACGCGGGTCCCGCCCCACCGCCTGGCAGGCCCTGGGTTACCGGGAAGCGCTGGCCGTCTATGGGGGCCATTTGCTCCCCGAGGAGGCCGGCGCCAGAATCGCCCTCGCCACCCGCCAGTACGCCAAACGGCAGCTGACCTGGGCGCAGACGCAACTCAGGGCCGAGGTGGGCGGCGCGCCGCAGGGGGTGGCGGGGGCGTTGACGGCGTTTCTGGGCAGCGACCGGGGAACCAAGTCCGGTTGAGGGAGCGCGTATCTGGCCTTCACATTTCTCCTGTCGACTCAGGACTGGGCCAGCTCCGAGAATCCACCCGGTACACTGGCGTCCGAGTCACACTGTTCCGGCTTGTTCAGCGTCCGGCGGCTCGGGGAAGAAGTTGGCCCCGTCCGTTTCGTTCACCCCGCCTCCGCGCGGGTCTTCAGGGGGCATCACATGAAACCACGTGTTCTGGGCATGATTCTGGCGGGCGGTCAGGGCTCGCGCCTCGCGCCACTTACCCTTAAGCGCTCCAAGCCCGCCGTGCCGTTCGGCTCGAAATACCGCATCATCGACTTTGCCATCAACAACTTCATCAACTCGGGCGTGTTTTCCATCTATGTACTCACCCAGTACAAGGCGCAGAGCTTGACGGAGCACATTCAGCGCGGCTGGCGCTTTGGCACCTTCCTTCAGGACTACTTCATCACCCTGGTGCCCGCGCAGATGTACCGCTACGAGGAACTCGGCGCGGTGTGGTACCGCGGCACCGCCGACGCCGTGTACCAGAACGTTCACCTGATCGACAACTTCGACGCCGACTACGTGGCGATCTTTTCCGGCGATCACATCTACAAGATGAACGTGGACCACGTGCTCCAGGCCCACATCGACTCGCGGGCCGACGTGACGATCGCCGCCTACCCCATGCCGCGCACCCAGGCGCACCAGTTCGGCGTGATGCAGGTGGACGCCCGGGGCCGCGTAACCGAGTTCTTGGAGAAGCCCGCCGACCCGCCCGGTACCCCTGACGATCCCGACACCTCGCTGACGAGCATGGGCAACTACATCTTCTCGCGCCGGGCGCTTGAAGAACTCCTCGAAACGAGCATCAACGAGGAAGAGGGCGGCTTCGACTTCGGTCACAACGTCATTCCCCGCGCATTGAATGACGGCTACCACGTTCAGGCCTACGACTTTCACAAGAACCCCATTCCCGGGCAATCGGGGCCCAACCTGTACTGGCGCGACGTCGGCACGCTCGACGCCTACTTTGAGGCCAGCCTGGACCTCGTGAGCATCAACCCCGAGTTCGACATGTACAACCCGCAGTGGCCCCTGCGGACCAGCAGCGAGTTCTCGCCCCCCGCCAAGTTCGTCCACGAGGCCGAAGGGCGCAAAGGCCAGGCCTTCAACTCCCTGATCGCGGGCGGCAGCATCATCAGCGGCGGCACGGTGCGGGACTCGGTGCTGAGCCGCAACATCCGCACCCATTCCTACTCGATGGTCGAGAGCTGCGTGATCTTCGACGACGTGGAGGTGGGCCGGCACTCGCACCTGCGCCGCGTGATCGTCGACAAGGACGTGGTGATCCCGCCCGGGACCAAGATCGGCCTGAACCTCGAAGAGGACCGTGCCCGTGGCTTTACGGTCACGGAAAGCGGTGTGGTGGTGGTGCCGAAGAGTTACACGTTCTGAAGTCGTAAGGATTCCGGGTCATCCGTGATGAAATCACGGGCCGACCCGGGCGGAGCGAGCAGGAAAAACGGTGACCCAGAGGCGTGGAATCACCGAAGCGGCTGTAGCGGCTGGTCCGGAATCCTGATCGCCGGTTGCCAGGAACAAAAGGAGAAGGTGGGCTGCCCCGCCTGCTCCTTTTGTTTTCCTGGCAACCGGCTGCTGGCGCCTACACCAACACCGGCTCCACATATTCCCCGTACACCGCTTTCAGCGTATCCATCTGTTCGCCCAGCGTGGTGTAGGCGTGGGCGCACTCCAGGAAGGCGGGCATCGTGTTGGCTCCGGTAACGGCAGCGTCACGGAGGGCGGCGAGGGCGGCCTCGGCGCGTTTGGGGTCGCGCTCGCGCCGCACCTGCGCGAGCCTCGCCTCCTGCACGCGCTCCACCTCCGGGTCAATCAGCTGGATGGGCACTTCCACCGCGTCCTGCACGAAGTCGTTCACGCCCACGACGATGCGGTCCTTGGTTTCCACCTCTCGCTGATAGCGGTAGGCGGCCTCGGCCATCTCCAACTGGAAGAAGCCGTTCTCGATTCCAGTCTCCACGCCGCCCATCGCGCGAATCTGCTCGATGTAGCCCATCGCCGCGGCCTCGATGTCGTTCGTCAGCTTCTCGACGTAGTAGCTGCCCGCCAGGGGGTCCACCACGCCCGCCACACCGGTCTCGTAGGCGATGATCTGTTGGGTCCGCAGGGCGATGGTGGCGGCTTCCTCCGTGGGCAGCGCCAGCGCCTCGTCGAATGAGTCGGTGTGCAGACTCTGGGTGCCGCCCAGTACTGCCGCGAGCGCTTGAATCGCCACGCGAGCGATGTTGTTCAGCGGCTGTTGCGCGGGCAGGCTGACCCCGGCGGTCTGGGAGTGCGTGCGGAGCATCCAGCTTCTCGGGCTCTTCGCCCCGTAGCGGTCCCGCATCTGCCGCGCCCAGATGCGGCGGGCGGCGCGCAGCTTGGCGATTTCCTCGAAGAAGTCGTTGTGGATGTCCCAGAAAAAGGAGATGCGGGGCGCAAACTCGTCGATGTTCAGGCCGCGTTCGAGCGCCTTTTCTACGTAGTGAAAGCCGTCGGCCAGCGTGAAGGCGAGTTCCTGCACGCCCGTCGCGCCAGCTTCCCGGATGTGGTAGCCGCTCACCGAGATGAAGTTCCACTTGGGCACCACGCGGGGGCCCCACTCGAAGGTGTCGATCACCAGCTTCACGCTCGGCGCGGGCGGATAGATGAATTCCTTCTGGGCGATGAATTCCTTGAGGATGTCATTTTGGATGGTGCCGCCCACACGCCCAAGGTCTTTGCCCTGCTTCTGCGCGTTGGCGATATACATCGCCCAAATCGCGTTTGCCGGGGAGTTGATCGTCATGGACGTGGTGACTTTTTCCGGGTCGATGCCCTGAAACAAGATCTCCATGTCGGCCAGGCTGCTTACGGCCACGCCGCACTTGCCCACCTCGCCCCTGGAGAAGGGATGGTCCGAGTCGTAGCCCATGAGGGTGGGGAGGTCAAAGGCGGTGGAGAGACCGGTCTGGCCGGCTTTCAAGAGGGCGTGGAAACGCCCGTTGGTCTGCTCGGCGCTGCCGAAGCCAGCAAACATCCGCATGGTCCAGAGCTTGCCGCGGTACACACTGGGCTGCACGCCGCGCGTGTACGGAAACTCGCCGGGGTAGCCCAGGTCACGCTCGGCGTCCCATTCGCCCAGATCGTCCGCCGTGTAGATCGGCTCGGGCTCCATGTCCGACAGGTTCTTGAAGTTGTACTTGCGCTCAGGGAATGTCTGGGCGGCAGGCGCGTACACGCTCTGCATCCACGCGTTCTTGGTTTTCATCGGGGCACCTCGGATGGGGGAGGGGAGGCGGGAAACAAACGTCCGTTAGGTTGCAGACAGGGTAGCAGAATGGTTCTGCCCTTTGGCCCATGCCGCTGCTTTTCGGTCCTTCTGTTCTGGGACGAATTGCTGCTGCTCCCCACCGTTGTTGATTTCGCACCGGGGTCCTTGACGCCCAGCCGCCCTCACCCGCACCTCGGTGCCTGGCTCCGCGCCGCGGAGAGAACACGCCTTTGGAGCTGCAACCCGTCACCATCTACGCCGAGGACCAGGGAGCCCCTCAAGCGGCCCTCGCTGCCAGAGGATACGAAATCGGCGGCTGGACCCGGGTGCCCCCAGGCGCGTGACCGTGACCTGCACCTGACCCCTGCCCCCGCCCCATCTGCTAAAATCCCCGTTTGGGTGTCCCGCCCACAGCCTCCCGCGTCAAGAGCGGGGTGTGCGGCGGGCTTTTTTATGGCACGCCGGGCTGAGAGCTGATCGCTAAATGCTGACTGCTAGCAGCTCCAAAGGCACGAGGAGCTGAGACTGACATGGAATACCGCAACATCGCCATCATCGCGCACGTCGACCACGGCAAGACCACGCTGGTGGACGGCCTGCTGAAGCAGACCCTGAAACTCGGCCACGGCGAGGAAATCACAGAGCGCGCGATGGACTCCAACGACCTCGAAAAAGAACGGGGCATTACCATCTTGGCCAAGAACACGGCCGTGGAATACAACGGCGTCAAGATCAACATCGTAGACACGCCTGGACACGCCGACTTCGGTGGGGAAGTGGAGCGCGTACTGGGGATGGTGGACGGCGCGTTGGTGCTTGTGGACGCCGCCGAAGGCCCCATGCCGCAGACCCGCTTCGTGCTTCGCAAGGCCATTGAGCTGGGCCTCAAACCCATCGTGGTGATCAACAAGATTGACCGCCAGGATGCCCGCCCGGAAGAAGTCGTCAACTTGACCTTTGATCTGATGGCCGAACTTGGCGCGAACGACGACCAGCTCGACTTCCCGATCCTGTATGCCGTTGCCCGCGAAGGCAAGGCGTACAGGGAACTCGACAAGCCGCAGGAGGACATGCACGAGCTGTTCGATATGGTGCTGGAGCACATCCCGGCGCCGAAGGTGGACCTGGAAGCGCCCTTCCAGATGCTGGTGACCAACCTCGATTACTCGGAGTACCTGGGCCGCATCGTGCTGGGGCGCGTGCAGCGCGGCACGGTGAAGAAGGGCGAGTTCGTTCAGCTCATGCACAAGGACGGCACGATGACCAAGGCCCGTGTGGTCCAGCCCTTCACCCACCTGGGCTTGCGCCGCATTGAGGTGGACGAGGTGGGGGCCGGGGACATCGTGGCCCTGGCGGGCATTGAGGACGCCCAGATCGGCGAAACCGTGGCGGACCTTGCCGATCCGGAAGCCCTGCCCATCATCACGGTGGACGAGCCGACCGTCTCCATGACCTTTCAGCCCAACACCTCACCCTTCGCAGGCAAGGACGGCAAGTACGTGACCAGCCGTCACCTCAACGACCGCCTCAAGCGTGAGGTCATGACCAACGTGTCGCTGAAGGTCGAAGAGGTTCGCCCCGACGAGTTCATCGTGTCAGGCCGTGGCGAGCTGCACCTCTCGATCCTGCTCGAAACCATGCGCCGCGAGGGCTACGAGGTGCAGGTGGGCGCGCCCCAGGTCATCATCCGCGAGATTGACGGCGAGAAGCACGAGCCCATCGAGCACCTCGTCATTGACGTGCCCGAACACCACGCCAGCACCGTGATTGGTGTGCTGGGCGCGCGTAAGGGCCAGATGGTGAACATGGAGCCCCAGGGCAACCGCACCCGCGTGGAGTTCAAGATTCCCTCCCGCGCCCTGTTCGGCTTCCGCACCCAGTTCCTGTCAATGACCCAGGGCGAGGGCATCATGAGCCACATCTTCGACGGCTACGCGCCCTGGGCTGGGGAACTCAAGACCCGTCAGAACGGCTCGCTGGTGAGCATGGAAGACGGCGTGGCCTTCGCCTACTCGATCTTCAAGCTGCAAGATCGCGGCACCTTCTTTATCGACGCGGGGCAGGACGTCTATGTCGGCATGATCGTGGGCGAAAACGCGCGCGAGCAGGACATGAACGTCAACGTCTGCAAGAACAAGAAGTTGACGAACGTCCGCTCGGCGGGTGCCGACGAGGCCCTGACCCTGATCCCCCCCAGACGCCTCTCGCTGGAAGACGCCCTGGAGTACATCTCCGACGACGAACTCGTCGAGCTGACGCCCCACAACATCCGTCTGCGCAAGAAGATCCTGAATCCCAGCTTCCGCAAGTAACCGCCGCCCATAGGGCCGAGCGGAGCGGTATGGCGCCGCAGGAGAGCGGCCCGTAGAGCCGCGCAGCAGAGAAGCGAAAAGACCCCCGGGGCTTCCCCGGGGGTCTTTTCCGCTTGGACCCGAAGCCGCCCTGTTCCCAGCCCTCTTGCTGGTGGCTGGCTGCTCCCGAAAGAGTTCTGACAGACCCACCTGTTTAGATAGGGAGCATGGACTGGCAAAACGTCAGCCGCCGCTGCGGCACCCTTCAGCGACTGGCGAGTGGGCAAAACGGGGAGATGTGGCCCGTAACGGAACACACCTACACCTTCTTTCTCGGCGAGGACGAGCGGTTTGGCGAGACGCGCGTGCCGTTCTTCACGGGTGTGGGGGCCACGCCGGAGGAAGCTGAGGAGCGGGCCTACAGCGCCTTTTTGCGGGCTGAGAACTGCTCGCACGTCTTCGTGCCGCGCGCGGCCAGCAACGTGGCTGAATGCCGTACCTGCCGGATGCTGCTCCGGCTGGAGCGTCCCGACGTGACTCCGGCTACTTCCAGCGTCCGGCCCAGTTGGTGGCAGGGGCTGCTGCGCCCCGCACGGCCGACTGCGGCGGGTGCAGCGGCTCCGGGAGCGGGAGACTGATAAGGATTCCGGTTAACAGTGATGAAACAACACGCCACCCCGAGCGGAGCGAGCGGGAAAAATGGTGATGGAGAAGCGTGAAATCACCGGAGTGGAGGGAATGGAACGGATGATCCGTAAACCGTATAAGCGGGATTTCGGCCGATCTGCTTCGTGCTCGCTCCGCATAGCGCGTGAGGCTGGGGTTGAGGCAGGTCCGCTGCGAAGAGGCGCGCGGCCATGACGGTAACAAAGCGCCGGAGCGGCGGGGCCCACCCATGATTTCTGAAGGCCAGGGAAGGTTTTCGTCAGATCTCCTTCAGGCGAAGCTTGCGTAGCTCGCGCTTTTTTCAGCGGGCCGGCGCGTATTCTGGGAGGGCGATTATCCGTCTGTTTCCCGCTCATCCTCAAGGAGTCTCCTGTCATGTCCACCCCGCCTGAGCTGCGGCACACCCACACCCTGACCTTGCCCGGCGGCCCGCTGCACTTTATTCAGGACCCCAGTCTGCCCAGCTACCTCGCGGGCTACCACGCGCCCACCATGAGCGTGATTTACGGTGGCTCGCCTCCCGTGCTGCATGAGCAAGAAGCCCTGATGCGTTACGGCCAGCGCACTGTGGCGCTGCAAAAGGGCGACGCCCTGGAAATTGTTGCTGCGCTGGGCGAGGTCTGCGACGGCTGGACCAATGTGCCGCTCGACCCCGAGTTGACCGAGTATATCGAGAAGCTGCTGATGTCGGCCCTGCTGAGCGAGCCGGTGGCCCCCATGCGCCCAGACATCTCCGAGCCGCTGACAGAGCAGGCCGCCTTCTCGCCCATCATGCGTAGCAGCGGCGAGGAAACGCGCGCCGTGCAGGTCACTTTCGAGCTGGGGCGCGGCAGCAGTCCCGAGAGCATGACGCGCGGCGGCTGGCGCATGACCCGCCAGGGCATCGAGAACAGCCAGGGGCAGCTGCTGTTTGCCAAGGTAGAGGACAACCCCGGGGCGGCGGCGCCGGGGCGGCCCGAACCTGCCGCTCCCGCTCAGGCTGGTTTTCTGGGCCGATTACGCAGCGCGATGACGCGGCGTTGAGGCCAAGGCCCCCGCTCTCCGGAATGCTCTACGGGTCCCACAGGGAGTGGGGGCAAACCCATCGGCCGCTGGGCAGACGCCTTGAACCCAACTGTGCTGGGGCTCCCCACGGTCACGCCCCAGTCTGCCCTCAGTACAGTTGCCCCGCCTCCACCCGCCCCTCCGGCTCCTGCCCGGCAGTGAGGTCTGTCAGAAATTGTCCGGTATACGCGGCTCCGCGCTCTACGAGGTCCCGCGTGGAGGAGGCGACGTGGGGCGTAATCAGCACGTTGGGCCGTTCCCACAACGGGTGCCCGGGCGGCAGGGGTTCGGGGTCCGTCACGTCCAGCACCGCGCCGCTGAGGTGTCCGTTGTCCAGTGCGGCCAGGAGGGCGTCCGTATTCAGGAGGTTGCCGCGCCCCTGGTTACTGAGCCACGCGCCGGGCTTCAAACGGGCCAGGACCTCCGCATTCACGATCCCCCGGGTTTCCGGGGTGCTCGGCAGCAGCAGGACCACCCAGTCGGCGGCGGCCAGCACCGCGTCCCGCTCCTCTACGGGTGTACGCGAGCGAATGCCCGTGACAGCCGCGCCCAGGGGCCGCAGCAGGTCTTCCAGAATGCGCCCGATGTGCCCGTGGCCCCAGATCGCTACCCTTTGGCCGTCCAGGGTGCCCAGGTCGAAGGTGCTCTGCCAGCGGCCTTCGCGTTGCCGGTCGCGGAACAAATGCAGGCCCCGCGCGGCGGTGAGCATCCCGGCCAGCGTATGCACGGCCACCGCGCGGTCATGCAGGCCGTGGGCGTTGTAGAGGGCCACACCTTCCGGCACCTGCGAGGCGACGTGCTCGATGCCCGCTGTCAGCGTCAGCACCCACTTCAACCCGGGACGGGACAGCAGTTCGGCCCGGGTCTGGGCAGGAATGAGCCACAGCACGGCCCCGTCCGCCTCACCTTGCGGCACGTGGTCCTCCCGGAAAAAGGCGAACGAAACCCCCGGCACCTCCAGGGCCCGAAATTCAGGGGTGTCCGGCAGCAGTACGCGCACTGTCCCACTCTCCTCTCGTGATTTCCATATGAACGTCCGTGCGGCCTCCCTGCTCGGTGCGGCCCACTTCACGGAAGCCGCAGGCCACAAAGGCCCGCTGCGCCCGGCGGTTGTGCCCAAAGGTGGTGAGGCGCACCCGGGAAAGGGGCTTGCGCCGTTCGCCCTCCGCCTCCCCAAAGGCCCAGCACAGCAGCGCCATCACCGCCTCGCGTCCGTAGCCCTGGCCCCACAGGGAGCGCACGCCGATCATCACCCCCAGGGTACCCACCGATGGACTCAAAGGGGGCGGCGGGCGCAGGTCATACAGCTCGGCGCTGCCGATCAGCTCGCCGGTCTCACTCAGTACGCCGAAGCCCACGCGCTCACTCGTGGTCTCTTCCTCCAGCATCACCCGGCGAAACAGCCACTCGGGCAGCCGGATGGGCCGGGCGTCGTTCCAGTCGGCCAGCTCGCGGTCCCGGAAAAAGCGGTACATCGTCCGCCACTCGGCGGCGCTGAGGTCCGGAACAGGCTTCAGGGTCACGCGTCCCCAGCGTGTGGCCGCGCCTCTCTCCGCCATGCGCGTCAGTGTATCCCCCGGGCTGGGGGCAGGGCACGGTCCCGCGCCTCCTGCGCCAGTGTGCCCAGCGCCCGCGTTACGTCGCGCGTCAGGCGTTCGAGGTGAAAGGCGTCCCCCTCCGCCCGCTCTACCGCGCCGTCCCCCCCGACGACGAGCAGGGCGAGCGCGCGGCCCCCCGCGTGGCGAACAAAGACGCCCGGGTGCTCCCGCAGGGCAACTTGATCGGCTTCGGTGAGGACGGTCCAGGCGGGATCGGCGGGGGTCAGGCCCAGGTGTGCGGTGGGCAGACGCCTGGCTTCCAGCTCGCCCTCCAGCCACCCCATCGCCTCCAGCCGTCCGCCGATGATGCCCTGCTCGATGTGGGGCCGCCGGGCGTTGTAGCGAATCGTCCGCCCGTCTCGCCGCCGCAGGTCCCCGCCCGCCGCACGCACGAGGGCGTGCCCAGCGGCGATATCCCACTCGCTGCGCGGGGACATGGAAAAGGTCACGTCCACCTCCCCCGCTGCCGCCCGCGCGAGCTTCAGAGCGATGGAGCCGCTGGGGGCCATGCCAGGCAGATTATGGCGGTGCAACTCGCGCTTGAACTCGGTGTCCGAAACGCTGACCACGTAGTCGGTTCGGGGGCTGAATCCCGCCGCCGCCCCATTCTTCTGCACGCCTCCAGCCACCACGCCTGAAAAGAGTTCGTTCGTCGCGGGTGCGTAGACCACACCCAGCGTGGGTTCGCCGCCCACCGCCAGGCCGATGCTCACGCAGTAGTCGGGGCTGCCGGTGGTGAATTCCTTTGTGCCGTCGATGGGGTCCACGATCCAGACGCGTTCCCGCCCCAGGCGCTCAGGGTTGTCTGCGGCCTCCTCGCTGAGCAGGCCGTCGCTCGGAAAGGCGTCGCTGAGCCCACGCAAGATCAGCTCGGAGGCCTCTTTGTCGGCTGCCGTCACCGGATCGTCCGCACCCGTTTTGTGCTCCACGGTCAGGCCCCGGGCGAGGTGGACGCGCAGCAGTTCGCCCGCCTGCCGCGCCAGGCGCTCGGCCGTTCGTTGCTCGTCTTGGAGTGGAGGAGGGGAGGAGGGAGCAGTCATGGGGGGAGCATACGGGACGGGGGGAAGGGAGAGGCGGGGCAAAAGGCGTTCGGCTGGGGCGGCGCGAGTGAAGCGGGAAGGCCAGCAGAGTGACGGCAGGCCCTCCAAAGCCGTCTCATACGGTTTCTGGATCATCCGTTCCATCCCCTCCGCTTCGCTTCGGGGATTGCACGCCTCTGCGTCACCGTTTTTCCTGCTTGCTCCGCGCCGTTGAATCGGTTGTGAAATAACGGATTCAACGGAATCCTTCTCATCTCAGAACGCCGTGCGCGTTCGGCACAGTGGTGGAGCCTCGGGTGGGTGAGGATTGTCCTCGTGCACTTCCTCTGGAAATTGGCCAGACCAGATGCCGGAGCCTGCAGGCCCCGTCCTCGGTCCGCCTTGCGCCCCAGTCGCCCTCACGTTCCCACCGGACGTATTCGGACCCGTGCTCTCCGCCGCTTACGTTTCTGTCTGAACGCTCCTGCGAGGTGGGCTGTGCTTATTCCTCTTCCGTTCCTGGCAGTGGCGCCGTGCGCGGGGGGCCGCCGTCGAAGCCACCCGAGCCGCTGATGCGGGCTCCGTGGACCTCGCCGCCGGCATCGTTGCTGGGATCGGCCAGCCGGGCGGTGCCTCCGGGATTCTCTGGGGTGATGACGCTGAAGTCCGAGAAGCTGCCTGGCGTGCCGTCGTCGAAGCTCGGCTCATCGTTCACGTTGTTCGGCACGAAGTCGTCGCCGTAGGCCACCGCGTTGTCGAGCATCTCGGTGCGGATGGAGGGGTCAACGCCGTCGTCGATCGCCATCCCTGATCCGGCCAGGGCGTCGGTGCCCCCGAAGTTGCGCCCGCCGCTCACGTCGCCGGAGATGTGGTTGTCCTCGTCCTCGTGTTCGGCTTGGCGGACGGCGGCGTCGTTGGCCTGGGTGTCCTGAAACTGCTTGTGGTCGTCTTGTGGAAGCGAGTAGTCGGTCGTCTGCGGTCCCTGGGAGTCATCACGTTGGGTCATACCCGGATTAGACGGGCCCTGCGGGCAGGAGCGATGAAAGCTTCCAGAAGAAGCGTTGGGTCTCAGAGGCAACGCGGGCCGCCCCGTGGTGATCGAAAGGACAGTCGGCCAGAAGCCGGACGGTTAGGCACTCTGCCAAGAAGCTTATAAGGCCGCGGGTCGCCCGACTGAGCGAGGATAGGGAAACAGAAAGGAGCCGCATATGGCCGACAAGATTGAAATGACCGCCGAGGGGTACGCCCGCTTGCAAGCGGAGCTGCAAAAGGAACGGGACCGTCTGGACGACGCCGTAACCACCATGGCCGCCTCCAAGGACGAGGCGATGGACGTCGAGGACCGCAGCCTGGAGGCCGCGCAGTTCAACCTCCCCGTGATGGAGGCGCGCATTCAGGAACTCGAAGACGTGCTGACCCGCGCGGTGGTGGTGGAGGAATTGCCCGAGCATCCCGACAGCGTGCGCCTCGGTTCGGTGGTGACGCTGCAAGACGAAACGCACGGACGCGAACTGACGGTGCAGCTCGTGAGTGGAGTGGAAGTCAGCGCCCTGGTCGAGGGTGTCACCCAGGTCAGCGATGACAGCCCGGTGGGTCAGGCCCTGATCGGCCGGCGCGAGGGCGACAGCATGGAAGTGGAGCTGCCCTCGGGAGCCACGCGGTACACGGTCAAGGGGATCAGCGGCCATTAGGCGGAGGGCCCACCGGGTGCGCCGCTTCAGGCCCAGGGTGTTGCGGTGAGGCCGGTAGGTTGCTGGACCTTGAGGCGGCGGTCCCGCTGCCCTGCCTAGCCGCCATGCATTGACCCAGGCAACGGGCAGGACTACACTTGCGCCCATGAGTGCGGCGCAGCAACGGAACAACGTGAATGACGATCCCCGCTAGGGGACGCCTCGCCGCACACCGCGCCCCCGACCCCACACCGGAGTCGGGGGTTTTCGCATTCTCGCCCCTACCCTTCCACGAGCACGCAACAGGAGGCCCTACCGTGACCACCGCCACGCCACAACCGCAACTTCAGCGCACCTTGACCCGCGAGCTTTCGCAGCACGAGGGCCAGACCGTCAAACTCCAGGGCTTTTTGCACGCCCGCCGCGACCTGGGAGGCGTGCAATTTTTGGTTCTACGGGACGTGTCCGGCGTCGCCCAGTGTGTGGGCAGCGGCCTGACACTGCCCCTCCCGGAGAGCAGCGTGGAGGTGGTGGGTGCAGTGAAGGCCCATGCAAAGGCTCCCGGCGGCTTCGAGGTGCAGGTGCAGGCATTCCGGGTGTTGACCGCCGCCGTGGAGCCGCCCCCCGTCGAGATTCCCAAGATGGAGTGGAACGTCAACCCCGAGACCATGCTCGACTACCGCGTGGTGACCGTGCGGGGCCTCAAGGAACGCGCGGCCCTCAAGGTCCAGGCCGAGCTGCTGGCGGCCTTTCGCGACCACCTCATCAACGAGGGCTTTACGGAAATCAGCACGCCCAAGATCGTGTCGGCGGGAGCCGAGGGTGGGGCCAACCTCTTTCCCATCGACTACTTCGGGCATCCCGCCTACCTCGCGCAGAGTCCGCAGCTGTACAAGCAGATTATGGTGGGCGTGTTCGAACGCGTCTTTGAGGTCGCGCCCGTCTACCGCGCGGAGGAACACGCCACCAGCCGTCACCTCAATGAGTACCTCAGCCTGGACGTGGAGATGGGCTTCATCGAGTCGGAGGAGGACGTAATGGACCTGGAAACGCGCGTGTTGGCCGCCATCATGACGCGGCTTCGCGAACGTGCCCAGCCCGAACTCGCCCTCCTCGGCGCGACGCTGCCCGAGGTGCCCGCCCATATTCCCCGCATCACGCTGATGGACGCACGGCAACTGGTGACCGAGAAGTACGGCCACGCGGTGGGCGGCAAGGACCTGGACCCCGAAGCTGAGAGATTGCTCAGCCAGCACTATGCTGAGACTGAGGGGACCGATTTCGTGTTCGTGACCAAGTACCCCCGCGCTGCCCGGCCCTTTTACGCGCACCCTGAGCTGAATGCAGACGGCACTCCAGACCCCGAATACACGCGCGGCTTTGACCTGCTGTTCCGGGGCATCGAGATCACGTCGGGCGGCCAGCGCATCCACGACCACGCCATGCTTCTGGAATCCATCGCGGCGTACAAGCTCAACCCGGCGAGCCTGGAGGGTTACACCGAGGTTTTCAAGTACGGCATGCCCCCCCACGGCGGCTTCGCCATTGGAGCCGAGCGCCTGACCGCCAAGTTGCTGGGCATTTCCAACGTACGCTACGCGCGGGCGTTCCCGCGTGACAGGCACCGGTTGACGCCCTAAGCGGCTGCGCCGCTGCCTCAGGGTCAAAAAGTCTAAGGAGCTAAGGCGGATGGGCCTGCCGCTTCCTGCGCCCCTTAGACTCTCCCCCAATGAAACAGTTCGCCCAGTTCACCGTGTCTCGTCAGCGTCTTTACGGCATGCTCGAACTTCCAGAGGGAGAAGCGCCCGCGTCCGGCTGGCCGAGCGTGGTGGCCCTCCACGGTTTTACCGGCAGCCAGAGCGGCGACCACCGCCTGCTGCCGCTGCTGTCGCGCTTTTTGGCCACGCGGGGCATCGCCAGCCTGCGCTTCGACTTCCGGGGCAGCGGCGAGTCGGACGGCGACTTTTCCGAGATGACGGTGGCGCGCGAGGTGGAGGACGTGGAGGCGGCCTTCGAGTATGCGCGCCGCTTGCCCATGCTGGACCCGGAGCGGGTTATGCTGCTGGGCTTCTCGATGGGGGGGCTCGTGGCAGCCCTCGCGGCCGAGCGGGTGCGGCCCCACCGCCTCGCGCTGTGGGCCCCCGCCCTGCCGGAGTTGTGGCTGCCCTTCCTGCGCGGCGGGCATGTGCCGCCCACCATCCTGGATTACAACGGCTGGCCGCTGGGGCGCGACTTCCTGGTGGAGATGCCGCGCGTCAGGCCCCTGGAGGCGGCGGCCCGCTGGGGCGGCGTGGCCCGCGTGTTTCACGGCGACGCCGACGCCACGGTTCCGCCCGGGATGGGCGTGCGCTACGCCCAGGCCCTTGGCTGTGACGCGGTGGGCATTCCAGGAGCCGGGCACACCTTCGAGTCACTGGAAGCCGTGGAGACGCTGTACGCGGAGACAGCGCGGTTCCTGACCGGGGGATAGTGCGGGGAGGGCCAGCCTCGGTTTCCCAAGCGCCTTCTCGCAGGCCCCTCCCCACAGCCTGCGCTTCAACCGAGCTCCGCGAAATCCTCTTCCCAGAAATCCAGTTCTCCGCGTTCCAGGGTGGCGGCGTGCGCGCGCAGTTCCACCCGGCGAATCTTGCCGCTGATGGTTTTGGGCAGTTCGCGGAAGGCCAGGCGGCGAATGCGCTTGTAGGGCGCGAGGCGTTCGCGGGCAAAGCGCAAGATGTCCAGCGCCACCTCGCGCGCAGGGGCGTGCCCCGGCACCAGCACCACATACGCCTGGGGCACGCTCAGGCGCTCGGGGTGAGGACTCGGCACCACCGCCGCCTCTGCGACGAGCGGGTGTTCGATCAGCAGGCTTTCAAGTTCGAAGGGGCTGATGCGGTAGTCGCTGCTCTTGAACACGTCGTCGGCGCGCCCCACGTACCACAAAAAGCCGTCCTCGTCGCGACGGGCCACGTCGCCCGTCGGGTAGTACGCGCCTCCCAGCACCTCGTGCGTTTTGGCCTCGTCGCCCGCGTACCCGGCCATCAGGCCCAGGGGGCGGGCCGAGAGGTCCAGGCTCAACTCGCCCTCGTCTGCTTCCTGTCCGTCCGGGCCGATGAGCGCCACCCGGTAGCCGGGAAGGGGCCGCCCCATGCTGCCGGGCTGGACGGCCTGCCCCGGCGTATTGCCCACCTGCGCCGTCGTTTCCGTCTGCCCGTAACCGTCGCGGATGGTCAGGCCCCAGGCGCGGCGCACCACCTCGATGACCTCCGGATTGAGCGGTTCGCCCGCCCCGACGAGTTCACGCAGGTGGACCCTGGCTGCCGAGAGGTCCTGCTGAATCAGCATTCGGTACACCGTCGGGGGCGCGCAGAGGGTGGTGACCTGGAGGCGCTCCAGCAGTTCCAGCACCCGCCGGGCACCGAAACGCCCGTTAAACAGCACCGCGGCGGCCCCCACCGTGAGCGGCGCGAAGAAACTGCTCCAGGCGTGCTTGGCCCACCCCGGTGAACTGACGTTCCAGTGGACGTCCCCGCGCCGGAGCCCGATCCAGTACAGCGTGCTGAGGTGCCCTGCCGGATAGCTCGCGTGGGTGTGGGTCACCAGCTTGGGCCGGCTCGTGGTGCCCGAGGTGAAGTACAGCAGCAGGGGATCCGAGGCCTGCGTCACCCCTTCCGGCGCGAAGGTGTCGGCCTCGCCCTGCGTCCCGGCGAAGTCTGTCCAGCCTTCCGCCGGGCCGACACTCAGGCGCTCGAAGCCGCCCAGTCCGCTGAACTTGCCCGTTTCTCCCGCCTCCACCAGGGCAAAGCGTGCGCCGCCCCGTTCAAAGCGGTCTTGCAGGTCTTCGGGGGTCAGCAGCGTGGTGGCGGGAATCACCACCGCGCCCAGTTTCATGCAGGCCAGAAAGGCAACCCACAGTTCCGGGATGTTGGACAGCATCAGCAGCACACGCTCGCCGCGCCGTACTCCCCGCGAGCGCAGGAAGTTGGCCGCGCGGTTGGACCACGCCTCCAGTGCTGCGTATCCCAGGTGCCCGCCGTCCCACACCAGCGCGGGAGCGTCTCCCAGCTCCCGCGCCAGCGGTGCGAAGTGGTCCAGCGCCCAGTTGAACTCGCCCAGCTCGGGCCAGTGAAAGTCGCGCGTGGCCCCCTCATAATCCTCGCGGTGGGCGAGCAAAAAGGCCAGGGCTTCCCGGTACGCCCCCGCGCCCGCCGTCACTCCTTGCGTCATGGTGCCTCCTCCAGACCCGCATGATACGGAGGCTCGCCGCCGCTACAATCCTCTCTGTCAAATCGGAGGGCGTATGAACAAGGTGTATGGGAGCGCCGGGGAGGCGCTCAGCGGGGTGGTGGAGGACGGGCAGACCATCGCCGTGGGGGGGTTTGGGCTGTGCGGAATTCCGGAGCAGCTGATCCTCGCGCTGCGGGACAGTGGGGTCAGGGGGCTGACCGCGGTGAGCAACAACGCGGGTGTGGACGGCTGGGGCCTGGGGCTGCTTCTCGAGACCCGGCAGATCTGCAAGATGGTCTCCAGTTACGTGGGCGAGAACAAGGAGTTCGAGCGCCAGTATCTTGCCGGCGAGCTGGAGCTGGAGTTTACGCCGCAGGGAACGCTGGCCGAGCGGATGCGCGCGGGTGGAGCCGGCATCCCGGGGTTTTACACCAGAACGGGTGTGGGCACGGTCGTCGCTGAGGGCAAGGAACACAAGGACTTTGACGGCGAGACGTACATTCTCGAGCGCGGCATCGTCGCGGATGTGGCGCTCGTCAAAGCCTGGAAGGCGGACCGGGCCGGAAACCTGGTGTACCGCAAGGCGGCGCAGAACTTCAATCCTATGGCGGCCACCTGTGGCCGCCTGACCGTCGCCGAAGTCGAGGAACTCGTCGAGATCGGGCAGCTGGACCCGGACGAGATCGACACCCCGGGCATCTTCGTGCAGCGCGTGGTGCTCAACCCAAATCCCGAAAAGCGCATCGAGCAGCGAACGGTCCGCAAGGTGGAGGCCCGGGTGGGCAGCGCAGCCGGAGAGGAGGTCTGAAATGCCCTGGACAAGGGAAGAGATGGCGGCCCGCGCCGCCCAGGAACTGGGAGACGGCTATTACGTGAACCTCGGAATCGGTCTGCCCACGCTGGTGGCCAACCACATTCCCGAGGGGGTCAACGTCTGGTTGCAGTCCGAAAACGGACTGCTGGGCATCGGTCCTTTTCCCACCGAGGAGGAGGTGGACCCGGACCTGATCAACGCGGGAAAACAGACGGTAACGGCCCTGCCCGGCGCGAGCTTTTTTTCCAGCGCCGACTCCTTTGCCATGATCCGGGGAGGCCACGTGAATCTGGCGATTCTGGGGGCCATGCAGGTCAGTGAGGGGGGAGACCTGGCAAACTGGATGATTCCGGGGAAGATGGTCAAGGGGATGGGCGGGGCGATGGACCTCGTGGCGGGGGTGCAGCGTGTGGTGGTGCTGATGGAGCACGTCGCCAAAGGGGAGGCGCACAAGATTTTGCGCGCGTGTTCGCTGCCCCTCACGGGCAAGGGCGTGGTGGACCGCATCATCACCGACCTCGCCGTGCTGGACGTGACCCCAGAAGGGCTCCAACTCGTCGAACTCGCCCCAGGCGTCTCCCTCCAGGAACTCCAAGCCAAAACCGGCGCCCAGATTCACCCCTGACCCGGTTTTCGCCTGTTCCTGCTGGCTGGCCTGTGGGAATGGGTTGAGGGCTGTGGCAGGACTTCAGAAACAGGCCGCCCACCTCTTTTTTCTGTGGGGAGTTGGCTGTGGGCGGTTTCTTCCTCCTCCTGAGGTGGCCCGTGCCCGCTGCCAGCCGGGTGGAGCGCCGCCGCATCCCAGATATGCCGGTGGTGGGCGGCTCTATTCTGGCCATGACGCTGCTCCTGGCACCTGCGCCCGCATTGCGCCCACTCGCTCTGCGTACCTTGCCTCTCCGTCACCGTTTTTCCTGCTTGCTCCGCTTGGGCTGAACCAGGAGCTACATACGGATCAACCGGAATCCTGATGCGTGAACGTCTCTGGAAACAGGGGAGGGGTGACACCTCTTTGCGCTCCCGGGCAGGGAGCGTTTCCCGTTGTTGCCGGACTCCTCAGCAGCGTGAAGCTGAGCGCTGCGCCCTTACCGTGCAGTGCCGGTTCCGACGAAGTCCTGCTCGCGGTGCATGCGCTCAAAGACCATGCACCGCTTGTCCGCGTGTCTGGGACCGAAGCCCACGCCGTTGTCGCGCACGCAGACCCGGTGGCAGTCGCCCTCTTCCTCGGCCCACATCTCCATGCGCGGGACGGTACGAAGGCGTCCAGGACTGCGTTCTCCCCGGTAGGGGGAAAGGTGCGCCGGGCGAAGCTTCGGGCGACATTGAACTGCACCACCTCCACCGCCTGACGCCCGCTGCCGGCAGCGGGGCGTCAGGCGGTGGGCGAGACGCGCGCCCACACGGGGGCACCGGGCTTCAGGGTCACGCCCGCCACCAGCCCAGTGGGACCGCCACCCGGCACGTCAAGCGTGAAGCCCCGCAGCACCAGCGCCGAGATCAGCGTGGCTTCCATGATGGCGAGGTGGTTGCCGATGCACATCCGAGCTCCCGCTCCGAAAGGCATGAATGCGTCGGGCACGCGCTCGCCCGTGAGCCAGCGCTCCGGTAAGAAGGCGTCGGGCCGTGGCCAGAAGCGGGCGTTCCGGTGCAGCAGGAAGACGTTCACGCTGGCTCCCTGTCCGGCGGCGAGGGGCACACCACGCACGGTAACGGGTTGGGTGGCTTGCCTGGGAAGGAGCCATGCGGGAGGATACAGCCGCAGCGCCTCCTGAATGCAGGCGTTCAGGAAGGGCAGGCGGCGCATGTCGGCGGCGGTTGGGGCGCGGTCTTCCAGCATTTCCTGGACTTCCGCCGCTGCCCGTGTCCTTACCTCAGGGTGCCGCGACAGTTCCAGGAACAGGAAGGTCAGCAGCGTCGCTGTCGTCTCGTGGCCGGCCAGAAAGAGGGTCATCGCCTCGTCGCGCAACTCGGCGTCGCTGAGGCCGCCCCGCCCCTCCTCGTCGCGCGCGGCAATCAGCATGCCCAGCAGGTCATGCCCCCCTGCGCCCGCCGTCCGGCGCTCGCGGATGATGCGGTGGATGAGCTGGTCCAGGGCCTGCTGCGACGCCTTCTCCCGTTGCCGGGCGGGGGTGGGCAGGTCCCAGTCCACCAGCGAGCGGATGCGGTTGGCCGTGCTCGTCAGCAGTGGGGGCAGCTCGCGCTCCACCACCGCGAGGTCCTCGTCGCGCAGGGCCGTGCCGAACAGCACCGTCGCGACCGCGCGCAGCGCCACGCGCAGCATCTCGGAGCCCACGTCCACCTCTGCGCCCGACTGCGCTGCCCTCGCCAGCTCCCTCAGCATCGGTTCTGCCGACGCCACGATGTCTCCGGCCATGCCCTCCAGCGCCGAACGGTGAAACGAGGGCTGCATCAGTCGGCGGTGCCCACGCCATACCTCGCCCTCCGCCGCGAGGAGGCCCGTACCCAGAAAGGGCTCCATCTTCTGGATGCCCCGCCCCTTGCGGAAGCTCGCGGCCTTTGTAACGAGCACTTCCCGCGCCGCCGCCGGATCGGCCACCACCAGCACCTCCTGGCGACCGAAACGGATGGGAAACACGTCGCCGTAGGCGGCGCGCGAGTGGCGCAGAAAGCCGAGCGCGTCCTGCCGGAGCTGGGGCAGGTGGCCCAGTAGGGGATGACCGCGCGGCCCTTCGGGACGTTGGAGATCAGGGAGGGGCAGGGGAACCGTCATGACCCATGCTACGGCGGGGAAGGCGGAACGGTGAGGTCCAGACGCATTCGGGGAAGCCGACGATCTGGAAACACGCTGGAGGGCCCTCGCCGACGCGCTCGGTGCCCGCGCGGGGGTAGAAGGTTTTCGGCGTGCGCACCGCTGTCGATCAGCAGAAACCGGCCCCCACGACGCGGGCCCGGTGGGTCAGTTGATTCTGCAGCAGCCGTCCTAGCGCTTTGGGGCCACAAACAGGTAAGGTGCAGCCCCCCTCCGTCCCGCGCAGGTTGACGAAGCCCAGAAGTTTCCCCACTCGCCGGCGGTGTCAAAATGAAGTGGCGATTTCTTTGGCCGTGGCGGACAAATCCTTCCGGCAGGTCTCCAGAAAAGCCGCGCCGTACCCCCAGTGCGTTTCGGAGCGCAGGGCCAGATGGCGCGCCGCACCTTGGGCACAGGCCGGGGCGCCGTCCAGACGGCACAGCCGATCGACTCTCGGCCCCTCGCGCCCCTAACGGGCGTTTGTTAGACTGTCGGTGCACATGACGCAGCCTGACTCCGGCGCTCCGGCGCAGTCCACAGGAGGGTCCACCGGTTCTCAACCGGTCTGGGCCGACGCCCTCGCCCGCCTCGCTGCCGATCAGGCCCGCGTCCACGCTGGGGGCGGCTCAAAAGCCCAGCAGCGTCAACACGACAAGAACCGCCTGACTGCCCGCGAACGCATCGCCCGGTTGGTGGACCCTGGCACCCCGTTCGATGAGCTGATGACCTTCGCGGGCTGGGGCATGTACGAGGACGTGGGGGGGTGCCCCTCCGGCGGCACCGTTACGGGCATCGGCATCGTCGCGGGCCGCCCCTGGATGATCATCGCCAACGACGCCACCGTGAAGGCGGGGGCCTTCTTTCCCATCACCGCCAAAAAGGTGATCCGCGCGCAGACGATCGCCCTGGAAAACGCGCTGCCCGTGGTGTACCTCGTGGACTCGGCGGGTGTGTATCTGCCCATGCAGGACGAGATCTTCCCCGATCAGGACGATTTCGGCCGGGTGTTTTACCTCAACGCCCGCATGAGTGCGCGTGGCATTCCCCAGATTGCCGCCATCATGGGCAACTGCGTGGCGGGCGGCGCGTACCTGCCGGTGATGTGCGACACGCTCATCATGACGGAAGGTTCGGGCCTGTACCTCGCTGGACCCGCGCTCGTAAAGGCCGCCATCGGTCAGGTGGTGGACAGTGAAGAACTCGGTGGGGCGAGCATGCACTCGGCCATCGCCGGCACGGTGGACTACAAGGAACCCGATGACGACGCGGCCCTGCGGCGGGTGCGGGCGCTCGCGGACCTCTACGCCCAGGGCGAGGTTGCGCCTTGGGCCCGGCGGCGCGCGGAGGTGCGCGGAGCCCCAGCCCGTGACCTCACCGAACTCGTGGGCTTCGACGGCTCCAAGACCTACGACGTGCGCGAGCTGATCACGTCCATCACCGACGGTGGCGAGTTCCACGAGTTCAAGCCCGAGTACGGCGAGACGGTGGTATGCGGCTTTGCGCGGGTGGGCGGCTACCCGGTGGGCTTCGTCGCCAACCAGCGGACCGTGATCAAGAAGAAGCTCAAGTCGGGCGGTGAGCCGGGGCTGAGGACCCGCATCGAGGTGGGCGGCGTAATCTACGGCGACTCGGCAGACAAGGCGGCACGCTTTATCCTCGACGCCAACCAGGCGGGCGTGCCGCTGGTGTTCCTCAGCGACGTGACCGGCTTTATGGTGGGCCGCGACAGCGAGCAAGAAGGCATCATCCGCCGGGGAGCCAAGCTGGTCAACGCCGTGTCCAACAGTGTTGTCCCCAAAATCACCATCATCACGGGCGGAAGCTTCGGGGCCGGAAACTACGCGATGAACGGCAAGGCGTATGCGCCCCGCTTCCTCTTCGCCTGGCCCAGCGCCAAATACGCCGTCATGAGCGGCAACGCGGCGGCAAAAACCCTGCTCGACATCCAGCTCGCCGCCCTCAAACGTGCCGGACACGAACCCGACGACGAGGAGTTGCAACGCCTCTACGCCGAGGTCAAAGCCAAGTACGACACCGAACTCGATCCCCGTTACGCCGCCGCCCGGTTGTGGGTGGACGAGATCATTCCCCCGAACGACACCCGTCCCCGCCTGATTCGCGCCCTGGAAGCCTGTGCTGGAAATCCCCAGCAAGAAGAGCTGCGGGTGGGCGTGTTTCAGGTCTGACGCAGCGGGCGGAAGCGCAGAGGCCCTCTGCGCTTCCGCCCCAGCATTGCGCCGCCCTCAGCCCTTTGCTCTCTGCTCCCCGGAGGTAATTCCCATGACCAGCAGCACCCTCATCCCCCCCAGCAACCCCAACACCCACCCCATGAACGATGACCAGCGCACCATCATCTCGGCCCTGCGGAGCTTCCTGAAAAACCGTGTGGAGCCGGGAGCCGCCGAGCGGGACCAAACGAGCGAGTTTCCGATGCAGATCGTCAAGGAACTCGGCGAGATGGGCATCATGGGGGCGCAGACGCCGGAGGAGTACGGAGGCGCTGGCCTGGACACCGCCACCTTCGCCATGATCATTGAAGAAGTCGCGGCGGTGGACGGCTCGCTGTGCCTGACCGTCGCCTCGCACAACAGCCTGTGCCAGGGCCATATCCTGATCGGCGGGACCGAAGCCCAGAAGCGCAAGTTCCTCCCCGACCTCGCCTCCGCGAAAAAGCTGGGCGCCTGGGGCCTTACCGAACCCGGCAGCGGTTCGGACAGCGGCGGGATGCAGTCGCGCGCCGTGGAGCAGCCTGACGGCAGTTGGATACTGAACGGCTCCAAGAACTTCATCACCCAGGGCAGCGTGGGCGGCACCTACGTGATCCTGGCCCGCACAGACCCCGCACGAGAGGGCAAGGGCAAGAATGATGGCATCAGCGCTTTTGTGTTCAACCGCGACGAGGTGCAGGGCTTTTCCATCGGCCGCAAGGAAGACAAGCTGGGCCTGCGCAGCAGCGACACGGCGCAGCTGATCTTCGGGGATATCCAGCTGCCCGCAGACGCCCTGTTGGGCGAGCGCGGCAACGCCTTCAAGGACGTGATGCGCGTACTGGACGGCGGGCGGGTCGGTATTGCGGCAATGGGCCTGGGTCTGGGCCGCGCGGCCTATGAGTACGCCGCGCGCTACACCATGACCCGCGAGCAGTTTGGCAAGCCCATTGCGCACAACCAGGCCCTCGCCTTCCGCCTGGCAGACATGGACACGCAGCTCGAAGCGGCCCGTTTGCTTATCCGCAAAGCCGCCGATCTCAAGGACGCCGGGCAGAACTTCACCGTGCCCGTAGCCCGCGCCAAGCTGTTTGCCACCACCGTGGGCGTCCACGCCTGCGACGAAGCCATCCAGATGCTGGGCGGTTACGGCTACATCAAGGAGTACCCCGTCGAGCGCTACTGGCGCGACAACCGCCTGACCCGTATTGGGGAAGGCACCGACGAGGTGCAGCGCTTGGTGATCAGCCGAGACATCCTCAAGCGCTTCGGATCGTAAGTGGGGACAACGGGGGAGGAGCGCGGTGAGGCTCCTTCCCCACCCGTTCCATGACGTTCATCAGTGGAGATGGTCATTCTCGTTCAGCAAATGACAAGCCAGTACTTATGCTGTCCTGATGTCTCGTGCGCCGACGGTTCCCTCTGCGTGTTGTGCTGGCTCCCTCTGGAGCCCAGGCATTCTCGTTCGTGTTTCCCGGCACCCTCCCAGGCTTTAACAGCCGCGCCGCTGAAAATACCCTCGCCCCGGACGGCTCCATCGCCCAGGTGCTGAAGAAGCAAAACGCCGGGTGTGACCGGGTGGCGGTGTACGAGGATCAGGATGGGCGGGCCACGACCCTGGGCCTGATGGGGTGGCTGGCCGAGCGCCACCTCACCCCCAAGGATTTCGCCCGGACCTCCCAGGGGCGCTTCAGTTCAGCTGCTGGCGCGCAGCGTCTTGGGGGCCGTCCTTGGGCGCACGCCCAGACGGAAAAACGCCCCCGGATCCCCCATTTCCCCCGCTGCATCGTAAGCTCGGGCGCATCTGTCCCGCCCTGGGCGCTCTACACTGGGCGGCATGAAGGGCCTGCGTGAGTTGATCGACTGGCTGCGCGAAGCGCTGAGAGGTGCGCCTCAGCCGCAACCGGTGCCCATTCCCGTGCGCGTGCGTGATCGCCGCTAAGCGGGGTTTATCCTTCCTCTGCCTCTGAACGCTCACCCTTACGGGTGGGCGTTTTCCTATGGCCCGGTCCTGGTAGAGACGGCAACCCGACCTCTCCACCATACCGCGCCCTGTGAGCGCGCGCTGTGTGCGGCTCGCCTGACTTTCACCTGATCTGGAGCCTAGAGTGAATTCCCGGAGCAAACCATCCTCCGGGAGAAACGGAAAGAGGTGAAGCCGTGCATATCTACAAGCTGTCAGGCCGGAATGTGGACGTGACCGACGCCATGCGCGATTACGTGGAGGAAAAGCTCTCGCGGCTCGACCGGTTCAGTGACCAGATTACCGACGCCCGCGTGACCCTGACCGTCCGTGACGTGCGAGACGCTGGACGCCGCAACCGCGTCGAGGTGCAGCTCAATGTGCCCCACGGCATCATCCGCGCCGAGGAACACCACGCCGACATGTACGCCGCCATCGACCGGGCAGGCGACGTGCTGGAGCGTCAGCTGCGAAAATTCAAGACCAAGTACATGCGTCACCGCCAGGACGCCCTGCCCCAGCCCGAGCCGGGCCTGGCCGAGGCCGACGTAAACGCCGGGGTAGACGACGTGGCCGAGTTCCGTCCCGAGATCGTCCGCACCAAGCGTTTCGACGTGCGTCCCATGAGTCCTGAGGACGCTGTGACGCAGATGGAAGCGCTGGGGCACGATTTCTACGTCTTCAAGAATATGGATTCCGGAGGCTGCGGCGTGGTGTACCGCCGCCGCGATGGGCATTACGGCCTCATCGAGCCGAGCTGAAGCCGGAGCAGCGGGAGGGGCGGGAGAGCGGTGGGCCCTCCCGCCCCTCCCTTTGTACCCTCATTCTTCTCTCACGGCGCGGGACGCTTGCCTTCGTCCATCTGCTACGCTGGGGTGTTGATGATCGTGCATGTGGTCAATCCCGGGTCCAGCAGCGTAAAGCTCGCCTGCGCCGATATTCAGCCCAGCGAGAACGCCGCACTGCCTGGACAGCTGCGCGTCAGCCTGGAGCGTGCCGAGGTGCCCCTCGCAGCTCCGCCGGGGGACCCGGACCCCGCAGCCCTGACGGCGGCCATCCTGGAGCTCACGGCAAACTGGCCGGTACCTGAGGCGATTGTTGCCCGGGGCGGATGGCTGGGGCGGGTGGCGGCGGGCACCTACCGCGTGACTCCGGAGCTGGCTGAATACGCTGCGGGAGATGGGCGTGACGGCCTGGGGAGCGTGCTGGCCCTGCACCTCGCGGGGGTACGGAGGGTGCCGGCCTTTGTGGTGGATCCCCAGAGTGTTCAGGAACTGTTGCCCGAGGCGCGGGTCACGGGGGTGCAAGGGATGGACCGCGAGGCGCGCTTTCACGCGCTCAATGCCCGGGTGGTGGCGCGCCGGGCAGCCTACGAGGTGGGCAAGCGGCTGCAAGACGCCCGTGTGGTCGTCGCCCACCTGGGGGCCACCACCAGCGTCACGGCCTTCGATGGGGGACGGGCCATCGACACGACGGGCACGGGCCCGGACGGCGGCCCACTGGGTGCGCTGCAAGCGGGTCCACTGCCCACCACGGCGCTGCTGCGGCTGGCTGGGGACCGTCCCCGGGCGGAGGTGTTGCGGCAGCTCAGTGCCGAGAGCGGCTTTCTGGCCCTGACCGGCAGCGCCAACCTCCGCGACCTCGAAGCCCGTGAGGCCACGGATCCGGCGGTCCAGTCGGCGCTGGGCGCCTTCGTGCATCAGGCCTGCAAGGCCATCGGAGAGCAGTGCGCGGCCCTGCCCGCCCGCCCGGACGCCCTCGCGCTGACGGGGGGCGCGGCCCGCTGGGAGGCGCTGGTGGACCGCATCGAGCGCCGCCTGAGCTGGATCGCGCCGGTTATCATCGTGCCGGGCGAACTGGAACTCGAAGCGCTGGCCGAGGGCGTGGGCCGGGTATTGCTGGGGTTGGAAGCGCCGCGAGAGTGGGCGCCGCCCGCCGCAGAGACGGCCTGAGATGGGCCGCCGTTCCCCGCGTCAGCGCGGCCACGCCCCCGAACCCATTCGGGCCACGAGCATGTGGCGTGTGGACCAGATCTTTCTCAGCCGCCGGGGAATGCGCATTGAGGTCACGTGCTCCCTCGTGAATGACCGGGGCGGCCTGCGTAACCTGTCCCTGGTGGCTCCCACCGAGGACCCGGCCCAGGCCCTGCGCCACGCCGCGCGCTTCGTGGCAGGCAAGGGCAACGTTTCCACGGCCTGGCAGGCCCGCGTGCGCTGGACGCGCGAGCAGGCCGTGACCCTGCAAGACGAGCTGATCCGCGATGAGGACCTGGAGGACGAGTTTCAGGACGCTTTCGAGGAGACCCTGCAGGAGGTTCGGGACCGAATGCGGTGAGGTGGGCTTCGGGGGCAGCGGCAGGGAGGGCAGAGGGCCAAACGCAGAAGGCGCGAACCCCACGCATTCGGTGGTTCACGCCTTTCGGGAGGAGAGGTTTTTACAGCAGTTGCGCCAGGACGCCGCCCAGCAGCGTGAGGGCCAGCACCCCGGCCATCACCGCCCCCAGGTGGCGGGGTGCAATCGGCGTGAGGTTCCCAGGAGTGTCCACGCCCTCCGCCCGTCTATGGCGCGGGGCAAAGGTGCCGCGCACCGCCCGCGTCACGCCGCCCGTCCGTGGCGGCCATCGCTGTGCAGGGTACCCAGCGCGGCCTTGAGGTGCTTGTACACCTCGCGCTGCAGGTCGAGGTCCTCAGGCATCTCGTAGCGCAGCTGCTCCATCGCCTGGACGAGGTGCGCGCCGCCGGGGGACCGTTCGTGATCGGGGCGGGCCCATTCGGGCAGTTCGGGAGCGGGGCTCGCCTCACGCTTGGCGTCGTTCCAGTCGGCCCACTGCTTGGGCAGGTCGTAGAGGTAACGCCCGATGCCGAACTGCACCGCGCAGCGCTTCAAGGCGTCGCTGGACGCAGCCTTGAGGGTGCCGTAATCGCCCTCGCCGGCCTCCCCGATATCCTCGCGGGTGACGCCCAGCACGGTCAGGCGCCCCTTGACCGTCGGCGTGGTGGTGCCCGAGATCACTTCGATTTCAAAGGTCCAGCCGTCGGGGCAGATGGCGTCGAGACGGTCTTGCACGGCGCGGGCGTCCACGTACGCCAGCAGCAGGGCGCGGGTGCGTTCCTTGTTAAATGCCTGGGGCTTCCAGCCCACCAGGTGAGCGGGAAACGGAGCCTGGAGTCGTTTCTGTACATCGCTCAGCTTCATGGATTTAGTCTATAACAGAATGTAATTCTGGTCAAGACAGAATGCCCGGCTGAAGAAGGGGCGGTCGGCAAAAAAGGAGCGCGTTCTGGCGCATAAAAAATGCTCCCGGCAGGAGCCGGGAGCGTGGAAAGCGGCGGCTTTACTGCGCTGAGATGCCCGTCTGCTGGTAGATCCAGTTGATGTAGCCGTTTACCCGGGTGTAGATGCCGTAGCCGCGGCATTCGGCAGGTCCGTAGCTCACGATGCCCAGCACGTAGAACTTACTGTTGTAGCGCGCCGCCAGCGGTCCGCCGCTGTCACCGTTGCAGCTGTCCTTGCCCTGGTAATACTTGCCGCAGATGGTGTTGCCGGGACGGCTGCCGCAGTCGCTGCCGGTGGGCGTGATGGGAATGCTCACCTCGCGCAGCGCCCGGTTGCTATAGGTGCCGTTTTCGGTCAGGCCCCAACCGCTCACGGTGGCGTACTTGCCGTTGACGTCCAGCACCGACTCGGCGCCGCTGCCGGGCAGCGCGGCGGTCTGCACCGTGCTTCCCATGGTAAAGGCGGTTCCGACGCGAATGAGCGCGATGTCGTAGCCGCTCTCGGCCCCGCTGTAGTAGGGATGGATGATGATCTGGCTGGCGGTGCGCAGCTGCCCGCCGCTGGTTGTCAGGTCGTTGATGCCGGCGCGGACGCGCATGCTGCTGGTGCTCTGGCCCTCCACGCAGTGCGCCGCCGTCAGCACCCAGGTGGAGCTCAGCAGGGTGCCGCCGCACCAACCACCGCTCATCTGGTTGTAGGGCGTGACGCTGACCTGGTAGGGCCGGTTGGTCGTGTTCGTGACCGTGCCGTACACGATCTGATCGCTCAGGCCCGCGAAGGCCTTTTCGCTTCCTGTCACCGTCTGGCTCTCGGTGGGCAGGGATGCTGGGGCAGGGGCGGTGGAGCAGGCGGAGAGGGTGACGGCGCCGAGGGCAAGCAGGGCAGGGAAGAAGTTCTTCATCGAGACCTCTGGGGATAAGACGTGCGGGGCGGCTTGCGGCAAGGGGAGACCCGCCGCTTCACCGGAGCGAGGCGGCGGGTCCGCGGACTTACTTCGTTTCGGTCAGGGTGTACGAGCCGCCGCCGGAGTAGGCGTAGACCTCCCAGCGGTAGGTGCCGCTGCCGGCCGCGTAGTTGATCGCCTCGCTGCTGGTGCCGCCCTCACTGGCCGCCACGTCCACCCAGGAGGAGCCGTTGTACTTCTGCAGGTACAGGTCGAAGTCGGTGCCCGAGGGGCCGCTCAGCGTGCCCTTGAGGGTCCCGCCCGCGTACGAGAAGCCGCCGGTGCCGGGCTTGTAGCTGCTGGTGCCCTGGGAAACGCTGCCCGTGTAGTTCGTGGTGGTGCCGGGTGTGGGCGTGGGCGTGGTGCTGCCGCTGCCCGTGAACAGCAGGCGGTTGGGGCTGCCGGTGCCCACGCTGCTGATCTTGCCGGTGCTGGCGTTATTGATCAGGGCGCTCGCCACCTGGCTGGGGGTGTAGGAGGGGTTGGCCGCCAGGACCAGGGCGGCGCCTCCCGCCGTGTGGGGCGTTGCCATGCTGGTGCCGCTGATGGTGTTGGTGGCGGTATCCCCGGTGTTCCAGCTGCTGGTGATGTTGGTGCCGGGCGCGAAGATGTCCACGCAGGTGCCGTAGTTGCTGAAGGTGCTGCGCACGTCGTTTCTGTCGGTGGCGCCCACCGTGATGGCCGCGGCCGCCCGGGCGGGGCTGGAGGTGCAGGCGTCCTTGTTGTCGTTGCCGGCGGCCACGGCCATCACGAGGCCCTTGTTTACCGCGCCGGTCACGGCGTCGTCGGTGGCCTGGCTGGCCGTGCCGCCCAGGCTCATGTTGGCGACGGCGGGGCCGCTGCGGTTGCTGGCCGCCCAGTTGATGCCGGCGATCACGCCGGAGTTGGTGCCTGAGCCGTCGCAGCCCAGCACCTTCACGGCGACGAGCTTCACGCCCTTGGCCACGCCGTAGGTGCTGCCGCCGACTGTGCCGGACACGTGCGTACCGTGACCGTTGCAGTCGGTGTTCTGGCCGTCGCCCGTCTGGTTGGTGCCCCACACCGCCCGGCCACCGAACTCGCCGTGCGTGGTGCGGATGCCCGTGTCGATGATGTAAGCGGTGACGTTGCTCGCCGTGGTGCTGTAGTTGTAGGTGCTGTTCAGAGGCAGGTCACGCTGGTCGATGCGGTCCAGACCCCAGGTCGCGCCGCTCTGGGTTGCCAACGTGTGCATCCGGCCGTCTTGCTCGATGTACTTCACGCGCTTGTCCGAGCGCAGCGTCTGCAGGTTCTGGGCGCTGAGCTTGGCCGCGAAGCCGCTGAGGGCCTGGGTATAGACGTGCTGCACGGTAACGCCCTGGGGATCAAGGCCCAGCGCCGTGATCAGTCCGCCCGCGTCCTGCGCGCTGAGATTGGCGGGCGCGGCCCCGTCGGAGAAGACGACGATGTACTGCCCGGGAATGGCTTCGGGGTTCTCAGTGCCCAGCAGCGGGGCCGTTCGGGCGTTGCTGCGGACGGGGGCACTGGCCTGCTCAGCGGGCGTGGTGGCCGAGGGGGCCTGCTGACCGCAGGAGGCGAGGAACAGGGTAAGAGCCAGGGTGCCAAACGCGAGACGTGAGTTCATCTGAACCTCCGGGGCAGCTCCCAGAGGAACTGACCTGTTGCCGAGCTGAAGTTTTTCCGACAGGGAAAGGTGTAGCACGCCGCCTCAAACCGCTTTTATGCAAACACCTAGACAAGTTCAGGCGGCTTTGATTCTGTTTCTATATGTAAGTTATAAGGTGGGTTTAGCGGTGAGAATGTAAAATATTTCGGTGCAGTAGGGTCTTTTTCGCATTTGCCGTTTTCTCATGCTCCGGAAGTGTGATGGAGCTGTGAGCGGAGAGCAGAGGGTCCAATTTCCGGAGGTATGCAGTCTTGCGCCCGGCGTCATACATTGGTCTTAAGCGACTAGGGGATGGCCCGCCCTTCATGTCTGCCCGCCTTAGCATGTGGACCATGGCTCCCACCGCCACACCACGCCGCGCCACCTTCCAGCGAACGACGAGCGAGACCGACATCACGGTCACCCTCGACCTCGACGCGGCCCTCTCGCTGCCGCCTGCCACTGGACACGGCTTTCTCGACCACATGCTCGACGCCCTCGCCCGCCACGCCCGCATCGGGCTGGAGGTGCAGGCCACGGGGGATCTGCACATTGAGCCGCATCACCTCGTGGAGGACGTGGGCATCACGCTGGGCCAGGCGCTCAATGGAGCCCTGGGCGACCGCCGGGGCATCGAGCGTTACGGCAGCGCTTTCGTGCCCATGGACGAGACCCTGGCGCACGTGGTCGTGGACCTCTCCGGCCGCGCGCACCTCGCCTTCGAGCCCGAGCGGCTGGACGTATGGGGAACCGCGGGGGGCATGACGCACTACCACCTGCGCGAATTCCTGCGCGGCCTGTGCAACCACGCGGGCGTGACGCTGCACGTGCGTCTGCTCGCAGGGCGCGAAGCGCACCACGTGATCGAGGCGATCGTGAAAGCCTTTGCCCGCGCCCTGCGCGACGCCGTGCGGGTGACTTCGGACGGGCTGGCAAGCACGAAGGGGCTGCTGTGAGCACGTCCGAAGTTCTCCTCCTCGATTACGGCGCGGGCAATGTGCGCTCCGCCGCCAAGGCCCTGGAAAGGGCCGGGATGACCGTACGCGTCTCCGACAACCCCGCCGACGTTCCGCATGCCCCCGCCCTCGTCGTGCCCGGACAGGGCCACTTCCGGCAGGTGATGGAAGCCTTTGACCGTCACGGCTTTCACAGCCCGGTGCTGGAGGCGGCGCGCGGCGGCACGCCCCTACTGGGTATCTGCGTGGGAATGCAGATGCTGCTGTCGGGCTCGGAAGAAGCGCCGGACACGCCGGGCCTGGACCTTATCCCCGGGACGGTCCGCCGTTTCGGGCCCGTGCCCGAGCGCAAGGTGCCCCAGATGGGCTGGAACAGCCTGGACAAGGTGGGCGACAGCCCGCTGCTGCGGGACCTCGCCTGCCCGGCCTACGCCTACTTCGTCCACTCGTATTACGTGCCGCTCGATGTGGAGGTGGACGCCGGGTCCCTGACCGAGTATGGCGTGCCCTTCTGGTCTGCATTGAGCCGGGGCAACGTCCACGCCACCCAGTTCCACCCCGAAAAGAGCGGCGCGGTGGGACTCGCCATTCTCGAACGCTTCCGGCGGCACGTGCTGGAAGAAAATCTTGTCGGAGGCCTTGTATGACGGCGCAACCGCCTGCCCTGGACTGGGGCCAACTCGGCTTCGGCTACCTCCGCACCCCCTGGCGCTACCGCTCGCACTGGCGGGAAGGGGCGTGGGACAGCGGGGTCCTGACCGAGGACAATCAGGTTCACATCTCCGAGGCCAGCGCGGCCCTGCACTACGGCCAGCAGTGCTTCGAGGGGCTCAAGGCCTACCGCACCGCCGACGGCCGCGTAAACCTCTTCCGGCCCGATCAGAACGCCCTGCGGATGCAGCGTTCGTGCGCCCGACTCCTGATGCCGCCCGTGCCCACCGAAACCTTTGTCGGTGCGTGCAAGCGGGTGGTGCGGGCCAACCTCGACTTTGTGCCGCCCTACGGCACGGGGGGAGCGCTGTACCTGCGGCCCTTCCTGATCGGCGTGGGCGACAGCATCGCCGTGACGAGCGCGCCCGAATTCTTGTTCTCGGTGTTCGCCGTCCCCGTCGGGGCGTACTTCAAGGGAGGCCTGAGCCCCATGAATTTCGTCACGTCGGGCTATGACCGCGCGGCTCCGCAGGGCACGGGCGCGGCGAAGGTGGGCGGCAACTACGCCGCCAGCCTGCTGCCGGGAGCGGAGGCGAAGGGGCACCGCTTCGCTGACTGCATCTACCTCGATCCCGCCACGCACACGAAGATTGAGGAGGTGGGGGCCGCCAACTTCTTCGCCATCACGCGGGACGGGCGCTTCGTCACGCCGCGCTCGCCGTCCATCCTGCCGTCCATCACCAAGTACAGCCTGCTGCACCTGGCCGCCGAGCGCTTGGGACTGGAGGTGGAGGAGGGCGACGTGTTCATCGACCGTCTGGACGAGTACGCCGAGGCGGGGGCGTGCGGCACGGCCGCCGTCATCACACCCATCGGGGGGATTCAGCACGGCGAGCATTTCCACGTCTTCCACTCGGAAACAGAGGTGGGTCCGGTGACGCGGCGGCTGTACGAGGAACTCGTCGGGATTCAGTACGGGGACCGCCCAGCTCCGGAAGGCTGGATCGTGAACGTGGAGGGGAAAGAGGTTTAAGCGCCGAACTGTCTGACGGCTTGGGGTGGGCGCGGGGGCCTCGCCGTCAGGCCGCCTTGGAAGTCTCAAGAAACGCTCCCCCCTCGCGAACCGCGAGAAATGGAACGGGGGAGCGGAGCTACACGCGGCCCCAGACCATGTTCACCCACTTTGCCGAGCCGCTGCTCTTCCTTGCGTTCGCGCTGGCGGCGGGCGTTGTCTGGGCGGCGGGCGCCCCCCTGTCAAACGCCACCGACATTCTCGGCAAGCGGCTGAAACGGGGAGAGGCGATGGGCGGCCTGATCCTGCTGGCCCTCGCCACCAACCTGCCCGAAATCGCCATTCCCTCTAGCGCGGCGCAAGGCCACAACCTCGGTCTGGCGAGCGGGAACATCCTGGGCGGCATCGCCATTCAGACCGTCGTGCTGGTGGTGCTCGGCGGCCTGCGGCTGGGCCGCCGAGCACCGCTGACAGGCGAGGGCCGCTCGCTGAATCTGGTGCTGGAGGGTGGCTTGGTGGTGGCGGTCCTGATGGGCGTCATGATGGTCGCGCAACTTCCCAAAACGGCGATCTGGGGGCAGCTGGAGCCGGGGGCACTGTTTGTCGCCGCCCTGGAAAGTGGAGGAGCCGGAGCTGTCCCCAGGCGTGCAGCAGGCCCGCAACGCGCAGGAGAAGCGGGAGAAGGCCACAGGCACGGGCAAGGCTGTGCTGATCTTCGGCGTGTCGGCCCTCGTCACGCTGGCGGCGGGGCTGGTGCTGGCCGAGAGCGGGGACGTCAGCGCCGGGTACCTGCACGTCAGTGGCGTGCTGTTCGGCTCGACGATCCTCGCGGTGGCCACCGCCCTGCCCGAGGTGTCTCCCGGACTCGCCGCCATGCGGCTGGGTGACGATGAACTGGCGGTCAGCGATATCTTCGGTGGCAACGCTTTCTTGCCGGTGCTGTTCCTGCTGGCCTCGGTGGTGGCGGGGCAGGCCGCGCTGCCGCAACTCTCGCGCAGTGACCTGTACCTCACGGCGCTGGGCGTGTGGCTTACCGCCGAGTACCTGTCCGGGCTGGCGTTTCGCTCGCGGCGGCAGTGGTGGCCGTGGGCTGTGCTGGGGCTGTACCTGCTCGGCCTCGTGGAGCTGAGGGCACTGGCGAGGCAAGGTTGAGGCGGCCCGCGTTCCTCCCCGTTTCTTCATGTTGGCGGCCTCCTGGGACAACCCAGACCTCCCTCGCCGCCCAGTGGGTACACTCGCCCTCATGAGTGCCGACTTCATCCCCCTGCCCCTGGAACACGGGCACCTTCAGAAACTGGTCACCGCCGATCTCGTGCGCCCGGACCACCTGCTTGGCGCACACCCCGTTGCCGAGAACGGGGTGGAGGGCGTGCGGTTTGCCGTGTGGGCCCCCAACGCCCATCACGTCAGTGTGGTGGGCGACTTCAACGGCTGGAACGGGTTCGACAATCCTATGCAGCGGCTGGACTTCGGCTTCTGGGGGGCGTTCGTGCCCACCGCCCGCCACGGCCAGCGCTACAAGTTCCGGGTAACGGGCGCAAACGGGCACACGGTGGACAAGATGGACCCCTACGCGACGTTCGCGGAAGTGCGCCCCGCCACCGCGAGCATCATCTGGCGGCAGTCTTTCCAGTGGACCGACGACGCCTGGATGGCCTCACGCACACCCGGTCTGGACCGTCCCATGAGTGTGTATGAGGTGCATGTGGGCTCCTGGGCGCGTGACGAACACGGCTGGTTCCTGAACTACCGTGAGCTGGCACACCGTCTGGGCGACTACGCGACCGAACTCGGCTATACCCACGTCGAACTCCTGGGCGTGATGGAGCACCCTTTCGACGGCTCCTGGGGTTACCAGGTGACCGGCTACTACGCTCCGACGAGCCGCCTCGGGTCCCCGGAGGACTTCGCGTACCTCGTCAATCACCTCCACGAACGCGGTATCGGCGTCTTCGTGGACTGGGTGCCCGGCCACTTCCCCACCGACGAGGCGGGGCTCGCGCACTTCGACGGCGCGCCCCTGTACGAGTACGCGGACCCGCGCAAGGGCTTTCACCACGACTGGAACACCTACATCTTCGACTACGGCCGAAGCGAGGTGGTGATGTTCCTGATCGGCTCGGCGCTGAAGTGGGTGCAGGACTTTCACGTGGACGGCCTGCGGGTGGACGCGGTGGCCTCCATGCTGTACCTCGACTTTTCGCGCACGGAATGGATTCCCAACATCTACGGTGGACGCGAGAACCTGGAAGCCGTCGCCTTCCTCAAACGCCTGAACGAAGTGCTGCACCACATGGCCCCTGGCGTCACCCTGATTGCGGAGGAGAGCACGGCCTTTCCCGGCGTCACCGCGCCGACGCCCTTCGGTCTGGGCTTCGACTACAAGTGGGCGATGGGCTGGATGAACGATACCCTCGCCTACTTCGAGAAAGACCCTATTCACCGCAAATACGAGCACCACAAGCTGACCTTTTTCAACGTCTACCGCACCACGGAGAAGTTCGTGCTGGCCATCAGCCACGACGAGGTCGTCCACCTCAAGAAGTCGCTGGTGATGAAGATGCCCGGCGACTGGTATCAGCAGCGGGCGAACTACCGCGCCTTTCTGGCCCTGATGTGGACCACGCCCGGTAAGAAGCTGCTGTTCATGGGCCAGGAGTTCGCCCAGTCTACCGAGTGGAACCACGACGAGTCGCTGCCGTGGCACATGGCGCAGCTGCCGGACCATGCGGGCGTTGCGCGGCTGGTGGGGCGGCTGAACGCCCTGTACCGCCAGCGCCCGGACCTGCATGTGGGCGATATCCGCGACGAGGGTCTGCTCTGGACGAGTGCCGACGACGAGGCCCACAGCGTCTACGCCTATATCCGCCGCGATCCTCGCCCCGAGGCTGAGGGAGGCGGGGCCTGGAGCATAACTGTCGCCAACCTCACGCCTGTGTACCGCGAGGGCTACCCCGTTGGCGTGCCCCAGGGTGGCGAGTACCGCCTGTTGCTGTCTACCGATGACTTGGAATACGGCGGCTTCGGCACCGTGCAGGGCAGCCTGACGGCACAAGAGGGGGGCCTGAGCGGACAGACCCACCGCCTGAACCTGAACCTGCCGCCCCTGAGCGTGCTGATCCTTGAGCACGTCGGTGAGACGCGCCGCAGCGAGGACCGGTGAGCCGACCCCGTCCCGATGCCCTTACCGCGCTGAGCCTGGCGCTGCTCGCGGTGGTCGCCGCGCTGCTGCTGCTTCCGCTGCTGGGCGGACCGCTGCCCAGTCCATTCCTCGTGGTGGTGCTGCTGGCGGGGCGGCTGGCGCTTCAGGTGCTGAGGGCGCAGCGGAACCCGGAGCTTAAACGTCCCGCAGCCTGGGCCTTTGACGTTCTGCTGATCGCCCTGTTGCTGTGGACGGCGGGGAACCGGCCGGCGGGGTAGGTCGAACGGCCTGGCCGCTCCCTCTGCTCTGGGGGAGGGGGGTGTTTTCTATAGCACTTCCCCAAGCGCCCGCCCCACCACCGCGTACAGCGGATCGGAACCGGGCAGGCTGCGGTCCAGGCCCTGAATATCCCCGAAGCCGCCCGACTGGCGCAGCAGTTCCTCCACCAGTGCGACGTGTCCGGCGTCGTCCAGCGCGTGCCAGATGGCGACGGCCTTGGTGGGAAAGCAGCGGTTGGAAAAGGTGATGACCGCGGGCGCACCCGGTTTGAGTACCCGCCCCACTTCGCGCAGCACCGCCACTGGGTCTGTCAGGTAATCGATAGAGACGCAGATGCCGCAGCCGTCGAAGTGGGTCGCCTCAAAGGGCAGGTGCGGCTGGGCGTTGAGGTTTTGCACCACGCACTGCGTCAGGCGGGGATTGCGGTCCAGTTCGGCGCGGTTCATGCCCAGGCCCGTTACGCCCTCATACTCGGTCTCGGGCGGCAGGTGGCTGACCCAGGAGGACATCAGGTCCAGCAGTTGCCCGCCGGGTGGAAAAAGCTCGCGGTAAAGCTGCGTGACGGCGGCGACGGCCACGTCGTCGATATGGGTTACGAAACGCGGGTGGGCGTAAAAGGCCTCGTCGGACGTCTCGTCTACGCGGCGAAAAGCCGCTGCGGGGAGGGGAGAGGAGGGCCCGTTGGTCATGCCCTCATGTTCCCAGGTCCGCTGGCGGGCGACTGCAAGCGGGAGCGCAACGCGCAGAAGATGAGCGCTTGTGTAAACGACTTGGCAGGGCCTGGGCTCAGGCGGTATCCTGCCTCCATGACCGTGAACGCCGCGTGGTGGTGGCCCAGCTTCGCCTGGGTATAACGCGCCGTTTTCCTCCGTAAGATCGGCACGCGCTCAGGTGGAACCCTCCACCGGGCGCGTTTTCCTGTATGCCCCCTGCCCCAACGTGCTGCCCCAGGAGCTCCATGACGCACCCCGCCCCGCCCACCGAACCCCCACACCCAGGGCCCAGGCCCGCCGCCGCCCTCGCCCTGTGCGAACTCAACGCCGATCTCGACACGCCCGTTACCGCTTACCTCAAGGTGGCGCGTGAGCACGCGGTCAGCTTCCTGCTCGAAAGCGTGGAGGCGGGCGAGAAACTGGGCCGCTACTCCTTTATCGGCGTGGGCGAGGCCGGGCGCCTGACCTACCGCGCCGGGCACGTCACGAGCAGCGGAAGTTTCGGTACCTTTGACGGCCCCGAGGCCGATCCCCTCGCCCGGCTGTACCACGCCACCACCCGCCCCGCGCCGCATCCGGAGGGCCTGCCCGCCTTTCTGGGCGGCGCGGTGGGCTACGCCGCCTATGACTTGATTCGCGCCTATGAGCGGCTGCCCGACGGCAACCCCGACGAACTCAACGTCCCTGACGCCCTGTTCGTGATGCCGGAAGGCATGGTGATCTACGACCACCTGCGCCACCGCCTGATCGCCGTGGCCACGGCCGATACGCAGGAGCGGGCCGAGAGCGTGGTGGAGAACCTCGTCGGCCGTCTACGCGGTCCCCTCCCCGACGAGATTCCAGGCCGGGAATCCGCCTCCGCGCCCACCTTCACGAGCAACTTCACGCCGCAGGGCTACATGGACGCGGTGGAGCGCTGTCTGGAATACATCCGCGCGGGCGACATCTTTCAGGTGGTTCCAGGGCAGCGGTTCAGCGCGGACCTCAGCGTGCATCCCTTCGCCCTGTACCGGGCGCTGCGGCGGGTCAATCCCAGCCCGTACCTGGGCTACCTCGCCCTTGGCGACGTGACGTTGGTGGCCTCCAGCCCCGAGAGCCTGCTGCGCAGCGACGGGCACACCGTCGTGACCCGTCCTATCGCGGGCACCCGGCCACGCGGCGCGGCACCCGAGGAGGACGAGCGCCTGGCTGCCGAACTGCTCGCCGACGAGAAGGAACGCGCCGAACACCTCATGCTGGTGGACCTGGGGCGCAACGACCTCGGGCGGGTCAGCCGTTACGGCTCGGTGCGGGTGGAGGACGCCTTTACCGTCGAGCGCTACAGCCACGTCATGCACATCGTCTCCACCGTGTCGGGCGAGTTGCGCGGCGGCCAGACGCCGCTGCACGCCCTCGCTTCGGTGCTGCCGATGGGCACGGTGTCGGGTGCGCCCAAGATTCGCGCAATGGAGATCATCGACGAACTCGAATCCGTGCGGCGTGGGCCCTACGGCGGCGCTTTCGGCTACATTGCCCTGGACGGCAGCCTCGACATGGCGCTGACCCTGCGGACGATGGTGATTGCGAACGGGCGGCTGCATATCCAGGCGGGCGCGGGCATTGTGGCCGACAGCGATCCGGCGAGTGAGGAACTGGAGACGCGCAACAAGGCGGCGGCGCTGATGCGGGCGGTGGAAATGGCCGCGCGGGGCCTCTGATGGCGCAGGTCAAAGTCTACGGCGAGCGGACGCACCTCGGTGAGCAGCGGAGCGCGTTGTCGGACGCCATCCACCGCGCGGCGCAGGAGGCGCTCGGCCTGCCTGAGAACAAGCGGTTTCACCGCTTTTTCCCGCTGGACGCGGCGGACTTCGTCTTTCCACCGGAGCGCAGCGGACGCTACACGATTCTGGAAATCCACCTGTTCGCGGGTCGCCGTCCCGAAACCCTGCGTTGCTTTTTGCGTGCCCTGCAAGGTGAAATCATCCGCGCCTGTGGCCTGCATCCCGATGACCTGGAAATCGTGCTGCTGGAAGCCCCGCCCAGCCACTGGGGGCTTCGTGGGCGACTCGGCGACGAACTCCAGCTGAATTACGAGGTGAACAAGTGAACCCCGCGCCGCACGTCCTGCTGATCGACAATTACGACTCGTTCACCTACAACCTCGTGCAGTACCTCGGCGAACTGGGGTGCGAACTGACCGTGTGGCGCAACGACGCCTTCACGGTGGAGGACGTGCAGGCACTCAAGCCCGACGCCATCGTCGTCTCTCCGGGGCCCTGTACACCGGCCGAAGCTGGGCGGAGCGTGGAGGTGATCCGCGAACTGGGACCGCGCCTGCCCACGCTCGGCGTGTGTCTGGGTCACCAGAGCATCGGGGAAGCGTTCGGCGCGACGGTGGGACGGGCCCTGCAACCCGTCCACGGCAAGACGAGCCCCGTACGGCACGACAGCTCTGGCCTGTTCGCGGGGCTGCCCGCAGAAGTGCAGGTCACGCGCTATCACTCGCTGGTGGTGCGTGACCTGCCGGACGAACTCGTGCCCACCGCGTGGACCACCGATCCCGGCGAGGAGATCGTGATGGCCCTGCGCCACCGCGACTACCCCATCCACGGTCTGCAATTCCACCCCGAGAGCATCGCCACTTCAGAAGGCAAGGAGATGCTGCGGAACTTTCTGGAGCTGGTGCAGGCACACCGAGCGGCGCGGGCGGTGGGGGCATGACCGCCACCTCCCAGATGATGCACGCCCGGCTGATGAACGGCGAGCGCCTGACCCAGAGCGACGCGGCGAACTTCATGCGTGAGGTGATGACGGGCGACGTGAGTGGTGTGCGCTTGGCAGCAGCCCTGGCGGCCCTGCGGGTGCGCGGCGAAACCCCGGAGGAGATTGCCGGATTCGCCCAGGCCATGCGCGAGAACGCCGTGCGGGTCCACGTCGAACCCAGGGACGTGCTGCTGGACGTGGTGGGCACGGGAGGCGACGGCGCACACACCTTCAACATCAGCACCACGACGGCCTTCGTGGTGGCGGCGGCGGGCGTTCCTGTCGCCAAGCACGGCAACCGCGCCGCAAGCAGTCGCGCCGGAAGTGCCGATGTGCTCGAAGCGCTGGGCGTGAATCTGGACGCCCCGCCGCAAGTGGTGGCCGACGGCATCAATGCGCTGGGCATCGGCTTCATGTTCGCCCGCAACTACCACCCGGCCCTGCGCCACGCTGCGCCCGTCCGCGCGGACCTCGCTGCCCGCACCGTGTTCAACATCCTGGGGCCGCTCTCCAACCCGGCGGGAGCCACCCACCTCGTCGTCGGGGTCTTCAAGCCTGAGCTGACGCGCACGCTGGCCGAGGTGCTGCGGCTGCTGGGCGCGAAGGGGGCCACGGTGGTTTACGGCCACGGCCTCGACGAGTTCACCGTCTGCGGCGAGAACACCGTGACGGGGCTGCGGGGCGGCGAGGTCATAGACCGCACCCTTCAACCTGAGGAGGCGGGGCTGGACCGCCATGACCGCGCAGACATCGTGGGGGGAAGTCCAGCAGAGAATGCCGAGATCACCCGCGCCCTTCTCACCGGAGGCGGCACCCCCGCTCAGCGCGACATTGTGGCCCTGAACGTGGGGGCGGCCCTGCGCACCGCCGAGCGCGTGGGCAGCATCGCCGAGGGTGTGGCCCAGGCCCGCGAGGTCATGGCGAGCGGTGCGGGCTGGGAGCTGTTACGGCGGTACGCGGCGCACACGAGGGGGCAGGGCGCACAGCGCTGAGCGCGCAGCGCCAAAACCGCGCAGCAGAGGCGTCCGGGACGGGTTCCCGGCCCACTGCTGCGCGGTTTTCCAAATCCGCTCTGCCCTGTGCCTCAGCGGGGCGGCAGCATCAGCTTTCCCTCCAGCGGCGTGCTCAGCACGATGCTCGTGTCGCAGGTAAAGCCCATCCCGATCAGGTCGCCCAGCATGGCTTCCAGCGCACCCACGTCGGGCACGGCCACCTTCAGGATGCAGGAGTTGTCGCCCGTCACCGAGTGGCACTCCAGCACGCCGTCGTTCTTTTTGGCCCACCGCACCAGCGTGGGGTCGTTGCGCCCGCTGTCCTGCACACCGATAAAGGCGGTGATCGCCCGGCCCAGCGGCTTGGAGGCCACGCGCACGCCGTAACCCAGGATCACGCCCGCGTCCTCCAGCCGCCGCACCCGCTCGGTCACAGCCGGCGCCGAGAGCCCGACGCGGCGGCCCAGTTCGCGCATGCTCAGCCGCGAGTCGGTCTGAAGTTCTTCCAGAATCCGGTGGTCGAGGTCGTCGAGATTACCGCCATGTTGCTTCATGGCCCCTATCTTAGCGTTTGATAGGTCACAAGTGGCATACGGCAACTTTCTGAGCGCTGAGAGTGGCACTTGGACACCTGCCTAGCCATTCAAACGAAAGGTGGCAAAAGCGAGAATGGCGAAGACAGTTTTCACACGTTCTCACCCATCCTTACTTTTTCCGGAGGAGCTCCATGCCTATTCATCCCGAGGCCACCGTGCGGTCTCAACAGATGCTGCCCCGCAACCACCGCGCTCCCAAGTGGCAGGACGTACCCGACGCGCAGTGGTACGACTGGAAGTGGCAACTCAAAAACCGCATCAACTCCGTCGAGGAACTCGAAGAGGTCATCCGCCTGACCGATTCCGAGCGGGCGGGCGCAAGCGCCGAGGGCATTTTCCGGCTGGACATCACGCCTTATTTCGCGTCGCTGATGGACCCCGAAGACCCCACCTGCCCGGTGCGCCGTCAGGTCATCCCCACCCACCACGAGCTGACGCCCTTTACCTCGATGATGGAAGATTCCCTCGCTGAGGATAAACACAGCCCCGTGCCCGGCCTGGTCCACCGTTACCCGGACCGCGTGCTGATGCTGGTGACGACGCAGTGCGCTTCTTACTGCCGTTACTGCACGCGTAGCCGTATCGTGGGAGACCCCACCGAGACCTTCAACCCCGCGGAGTACGAGGCGCAGCTCAACTACCTGCGCAACACGCCCCAGGTGCGCGACGTGCTGCTCTCGGGCGGAGATCCGCTGACCCTCGCGCCCAAGGTGCTGGGCCGCCTGCTGGCCGAACTGCGCAAGATCGAGCACATCGAGATCGTCCGCATTGGCACCCGCGTGCCCGTCTTTATGCCTATGCGCGTGACCCAGGAACTGTGCGACGTGCTGGCGGAGAACCACCCCGTCTGGATGAACATCCACGTCAACCATCCCCGTGAGATCACGCCCGAAGTTGCCGAGGCCTGCGACCGCCTGACCCGTGCGGGGGTGCCCCTGGGCAATCAGAGCGTGCTGCTGCGCGGCGTGAATGACCACCCGGTGATCATGCAAAAGCTGGTCCGCGAACTCGTCAAGATTCGCGTGCGGCCCTACTACATCTACCAGTGCGACCTCGTCCACGGGGCCGGGCACCTGCGGACCACCGTGAGCAAGGGCCTGGAGATCATGGAGAGCCTGCGTGGGCACACCTCGGGCTACTCGGTGCCCACCTACGTGGTAGACGCCCCTGGCGGCGGTGGCAAGATTCCCGTCGCGCCCAACTACGTGCTCTCGCACAGCCCCGAGAAGCTGATCCTCCGCAACTTCGAGGGCTATATCGCTGCGTACTCCGAGCCCACCGACTACACCGGCCCTGACATGGCTGTGCCCAAGGAGTGGGAGCGCCGCGAGCCCGGTCAGAGCGGCATCTTCGGCCTGATGGAAGGCGAGCGCATCTCTATCGAGCCCAAGGAATTCAGCGAGAGCCGCAACCGTCCCGGCGCGACGAAGCACCGCCTGAACAGCCGCGAGGACAAGTGGGTGGCGCACGGCGTAGGCGGCAGCCCCATAACCGACACTGCCCCAGACGGCATGGTGCAGGTGCCGCAGCCGGTGGAGAGTGAGCCGCAGCCGGTCAGCGGGGACTGAGCACAGGGCCCCGGGCAGCTGAGTTGATTGACGGTTGCTCGGCGGCCCCTCACCCTGGCCCTCTCCCTCCGGGGCAGAGGAGAGAACAACGCCCTACAGCTTAAGCACTCGCTTCTTTTGCGCCCCTCCCCCCGTGGGAGAGGGTGAGGGGCCGCGCCTCCCACCTCCACCGCCCCACATCCCACAGGAGTCCCCATGACCACCCTTCCCAAACCCCGCCAGCCCCTCCTCCGCACCGCCCTCCCCGGCCCCAAGACCCAGGCCATCATGGAGCGCGATTCCAAGCACCTCTCCACCTCGTACATGCGGCCCTACCCCTTCGTGCCGGACCACGGCGAGGGTGTGTGGCTGACCGATGTGGACGGCAACACCATGCTGGACTTCTTTGCGGGCATTGCGGTCAGCACCACCGGACACTCGCACCCACACGTCGTGAAGGCCGTGCAGGAGCAGATCACCAAGTTCGCCCACGTCTGCCTGACCGACTACCCGCAGGAAATCACCACCAGCCTCGCCGAGCGCCTCGTCAAGCACGTCGAAAAGCCGGGCGAAAAGTGGCGCGTCTTCTTCGGCAACTCAGGCGCGGAAGCCGTCGAGGCCGCTGTCAAGCTCGCGCGCAACCACACTGGGCGTACGCACATCATCTCCACCCTCGGTTCGTTCCACGGGCGGACCTACGGGGCCATCACGCTGACGGGCTCCAAGACGAAGTACAAGCGCGGCTTCGGCCCGTTGCTGCCCAATGTCTCGCACGTGCCCTACCCCAACCCCTTCCGTCCGCCGCTGGGCAGCACGCCCGAAACCTGCGGGCAGGCTGTTATCGACCACATTGAAAACCTGTTCCAGACGGTCATCCCCTCGGACGAGGTGGCCGCCATCATCATCGAGCCGATGCAGGGTGAGGGTGGATACATCGTGCCACCCGCTGACTTCCTGCCCGCGCTGCGTGCACTGTGTGACAAGTACGGCATCATGCTGATTTTCGACGAGGTGCAGGCGGGTATGGGCCGCAGCGGCAAGATGTTCAGCTTCCAGCACTTTGACGTGCAGCCCGACATCATCACGCTGGCCAAGGGCATCGCCTCGGGCTTGCCCATTTCGGCGATGCTCGCCAAAGAGTCGGTCATGACGTGGTCCGTGGGCTCGCACGGCTCCACTTTCGGCGGCAACCCGGTGGCGGCGGCGGCGGCCCACGCCACGCTGGACCTGCTCGAAGGTGTGGAAAAGCACCCCGGCTGTGGCGAGAGCCTGATGGAGAATGCCTCGGCAGTAGGCGGCTTCATCATGGCCGAACTGAAGAAAATGCAGGCTGAGTTCCCCTTCCTGGGCGACGTGCGCGGCGAGGGCCTGTTTATCGGCTTGGAGTTCGTGAAGCCGGACGGTCGCCCCGACGGCAAGTTGCGCGACACCGCCAGCATGGCGATGTTTGAAAAGGGCCTGCTGAATCTCGACTGCGGCGAGGCCGTGATCCGCATCAGTCCCCCCCTGATCCTGACCCGCGAGGACGCACAGACTGGGCTGGGAATTATGCGGGAAGCGCTGGCGGAACTGCAGTAAGGCCCTCGCAGGAAAGCTCCTGCCCTGTGCTGTGGGCAGGAGCTTTCCTTATGGATTTCAGCGCGGAGGCTCAAGCCGCCCGTTCACGCGGACAAAAAGTCCCACCTGTCCGTGGGAAGGGTCCCGCCGGTGGCGGTAACCTTGGCTGTTCCCCCGTTCCAACCTGCGCCCAGCGTGCCGTTCATGTTGGGCGTCGTCATTCAACGTGTCCTTGCAGACCGGTGTGCCCGTACCGGTCAGGGGACAGTTCACGGAGGTGGGCCGTCCGGTGGCCGACGTGCCGCCGGTCACACGCGCCGGCTGGATGTCTCCGTCCGCGCCGGGGTCCGCGCTCCCAACCGTCCGGTCCCTGGCCTTGATCTCACCCGTACGGGTACACCCGGGAAGGAGAGGGCCCGTGGCGCCGAGGGGTGCGCCCACAGCCACAGCGGCGCCGGCCACGGTAACGGGCAGATTTACGCTGAATTTACCGTTGGCGCTGAGGACGCCCGCCACCACCCGTTTCCACCTGCCCCTGCCATGCTGGGTAAGCCTGCCCCGGACCTGTCCGGCTCCAACGGCCGCGGGGTAAACGCCGTCTTGCCGTTCTCGTCTACCTCCGCCGTACCGGAGTTTGCCCTACGCGCTCTGCCTCAGCCAGCGCAGTACGTCGGCTGCGTGCGTGGCAGGGTTGACGTTGCTCCAGTGCCACGCCACGTTGCCCTGGGGGTCGACCAGGAAAGTCTGCCGAGCGGCCATGCCCAGCAGACCGCCCAGACCGCCCATCACGCCATACGCTTTGGCCACGGCGCGGTCTCCATCGGGAAGCATGGGGAAGGTCAGCCCGCAGCTGTCGCGGAACTTGGCCTGCCGCGCCTCGGTGTCGGTGCTTACGCCGATCACGGCCGCGTTCAGGCGCTCAAACTCAGGGAGGGCCGCCTCGAAGCGCTGGGCTTCCAGCGAGCAGCCGGGCGTGCTGGCGCGCGGGTAGAAGTACAACACCACCCAGCGCCCGCGCAGGTCCGAGAGGCGCAGGGGGCGGCCATCGTCGCTGCGTGTGTCGAAGTCGGGGGCGGGTTCACCGACGCGGGGAGTCATGCCGCCCATTCTACGGCGGCCTCTACAATGCGGCCCGTGCGCGTTCCCACGGACTCCCGGCCCCCGGCGCTGCTCTTGCCCCTCGCCGCCTATCTGGGGCAGCGGGTGGTGGTGGGCGTGTCGGGCGGTGCGGACAGTGTGGCCCTGCTGCGCGCACTGCTCCTGGCAGACGTCAAACCCGTGGTGGCCCATCTGGACCATGCCCTGCGCCCTGAATCTGGGGAGGACGCGGTTTGGGTGGAGGCGCTCGCCGCTCGGCTGGGGGTCCCTTTCGAGTCCACACGCGTGGATGTGGCCGCCGTCGCCGCTCGTCGTGGCTGGAATCTGGAGGACGCCGCCCGGCGCGTGCGCTATGAGTTTCTGGGACGCATGGCAAAGGGGCATGAGGCCTCAGCCATCCTCACTGCGCATACGGGGCGCGATCAGGCCGAGACTGTCCTGATGGAATTGCTGCGCGGTGAGGCGGTCCTGAGCGGTATTCCGCCTACCCGGGGCCGCGTTCACCGCCCCTGGTTGGCTGTACCCCGCTCGGAGATCGAAGCCTTCCTGCGCGCCCTCGGTCACGACTGGCGCGAGGACCCCACCAACGCCGATCCAGCCCAGACGCGGGCCTGGCTGCGAACGGCGGTGATACCCGTGCTGCGTGCGCGGTATCCGGGCTTGGAGGCCTCGCTCGTCCGCCTCGCCGCCCTCGCGCGCGAAGACGATGAGGCCCTGAGCGCGCTCGCCTCGCGTCTGACGGCCCACGTTCCGCGCGGGGGACAGCCGAGCGCCGTCTTGCGTCGGTCCGTCGCCCAGGTGCTGGGGGAGGCGAAGGTGCCCTACCACACAGAACATGTCGAGCGGTTGGCGGGGGCGCTCGGGGCGGGGAAAACGGCGCACGTTACCTTGCCCGGGGCGCGGCACGTGACGGCCTCAGGGGGAAGGTTGCACCTCCACGCCCAGCGTTGGCCCACGCCCGACTTTTCCCTTCCGGACGGGTGGACCCTCCGTGCCCGGCAACCGGGAGACCGGGTGCGCCTCCCCGGTGGCACCCGCAAGCTCAGCGACGTGCTGACCGACGCCAAAATCCCCCGGGAGGAACGGGACCGCCTGCCCCTGCTCGCCCATGGTGACGCGGTGCAGTGGGTGGGCCTGAATCCTCCCCTGTGGGCGGAGGGCGCGCGCGAGGTGGCGGGCGTGCCCGAAGACCCCCTGCACGCCGCGATGGGCCAGGCCCTGGCCCTGGCCCATGAGGCCGCCGCACTCAGCGAGGTGCCCGTAGGCGCGGTGGTCCTCGGCCCCAGGGGCGAGGTAATCGGGCGGGGCCGCAACACCAGCCGCGGGTGCGGGGATATGACTCGGCACGCCGAACTCGCGGCGCTTCGGGAGGCTGCCGCTGTCCTCGGTACCCCGTATCTCACAGCTTGCACCCTCGTCGTGACGTTGGAACCCTGCCCGATGTGCCTGGGGGCGGCGCTGGAGTCCCGGGTGGGTCACATCGTCTACGGCGCCTCCAATCCGAAAGCGGGCGCCCTCGGCGGCGTCACGGACCTGCTGGCCTCCTCGTGGGGGCATGTTCCGACGGTGCAGGGGGGCGTGCGGGCGGCGGAGGCGGCGCGGCTGTTGCGGCGGGCCTTCCGGGCGTTGCGGGAGCGGTAGAGCCTACTCTCCGCCCCCCCTCCGCAGTCGCCTCCGCCTCCGCTGTCTCCGCCACCCGAATCGCAACTGCCCGACTCTGCACCGTTCCAGTCGCTGCCGGAGGTGTCGCTCGCCGACCAGAAGTTGGAACCGCCAGTGCTGCTCGCCGACGAGCCGCTCCGCCTGCGGCCCCGACCGGCCCGCGCGACGGCGAGCAGCAGCAGCCCTGTCAGTGCGGCGAAGAGACCGAGCATCCAGCCGCTCAACACTGAGACGGCGGCGAAGACCAGAAGAGCAGCGAGAAACAGGGTGGCGCGCATATGAAGCTCCTGGAGAGAAGGGTGGGGACGCCCGTGCCTGCCACCAATCTCCGTCCCCTTCGTCAGCCGCCCGTCACGTGAGGGTGAAGCCCGCCGTGCCCAAGGTCCCATCCGCGTCAGCTTCTCGTCTGTCCGCCTGAAAGAGTTGTGCATAGGCGGGGCGGCACGCAGCCCTCGCGTCCGCCCGTATCCTGAATGCCATGCGCGTCGTCCTGAAGCTCGGCACCAGCGTCCTCTCCGCCGGAACAGACCGGCTGCACCGGCCCCGGCTGGTGGACCTGCTGCGCGACATGGCCGCCGTGCGCGAGGCCGGGCACGAGGTGGTGCTCGTCAGCAGTGGCGCGGTCCTGGCCGGGTGGGAGGCGTTGCGCTTTCCCCCGCGTGACCGGACGCTGGCGGAAAAACAGCTGCTTGCCGCCGTCGGTCAGGGCCGCCTGATGCACCTGTACGCCAGCATTGCGGACTTGTATGGGGTGGCCGTGGCGCAGGTGCTTCTGACCGCCGACGACTTTCGGGACCGCACGCGTTACCTCAACGCCCGCACCACCCTGGGCGGCTGCCTGTCGCGCGGCGTACTGCCGATCATCAACGAGAATGACGCGGTGGCGACGGGACAGCTGAAGGTGGGCGACAACGACACCCTGTCAGCCTTTGTCGCCAACCTGGTGGAGGCGGACCTGCTCGTCATCCTGACCGACGCGCCCGGCCTGTACACCGCCGATCCGCGCATTCGCCCGGACGCCACCCTAATTCCCGTCGTGGAGCGCGTGACGCCCGAGGTCTGGGCACTCGCAGGCGGCGCGGGCAGCCACCGGGGCACAGGCGGCATGCACACCAAGATTCAGGCTGCCGAGATCGCCACCCGTGCGGGGACGCCGGTGGTGGTCGCACCCGGAGACGCTGAGCACGCCCTCGCCCGCATCGTGGTCGGCGAGGCGCTGGGCACCCGTTTTCTGGCGCACGGTTCCCGGCTGGAGGCGCGCAAGCGCTGGATTCTCGCCGAGATCGCTGCGGGGCGTATCACCCTGGATGAGGGCGCGGCACAGGCGGTGCGCGAGCGGGGCGGCAGCCTGCTGCCTGCCGGAATTCGCGCTGTGGAGGGAGAATTCAAGCGCGGTCAGACCGTGCGCCTCCTCGGGCCGGACGGCGCGGAGATCGCCCGAGGCCTGACCCGGTACCACGCGGCCGATCTGGTCCGCATCGCCGGGCACCACTCCCGAGAGATCGAGGGCCTGCTGGGCTTTACCTACGGCTCTGAAGCCGTTCACCGGGACGATCTGGTGCGGTTGTAAGGTGGCCTGCCGTTGGGATGACGCCGGGGGACCGACTCTGGGCGGTGCAGCTGCACCGCGCCGATTTCCTCGTGTGTGCCGATGCCGTGGTTGGGACCGACCATGATTCTGGCCGATTTGACCTGGCACCTCGCCTTGGGAAGGGTGGCGGTGGAGTTGACCGTGGGGTTGGGCTGGGTCAAATCGGCCCAGACCTGATGGCCCCCGTCCAGGGTGTCTACGGCGAAGACCTTGGTCGCGGCGCCGTTGCCGTAGGTCTTGCGGACGAGGACGGCGGTGGCGTACACGGGTTGCCTGAAGCTGACCGCGATGGAATGAACCACGCCGTTCTTGGAGGCCAGGGCCCAGGCGTTGCTGTTGCCGCCGTAGCCCTGGTGTCAGTCTCGCCCAGGGCCTGCTTGACGCTCCGGCCGTTCGCGCTGTCTCCCGAACCGCGGGGGTCGTGACGCCACTCACCCACTGCTTGATAAGGTCCGTCTGGACCGAATCCGCGCCCCACAGGAGAAAACCGACCATCGTCGCCACAGGCGAACCCCGCGCTGCATACCGGTCAGCTTGCCGGTCCTGAAATCACCGGCTTTGGGTGGCGCCGCTCCGTTGCCTTCACCTCACCCTTGTGGACTGGGTCAAGGTCGGCTGGGTGTCCTCTACACGCCCCTCTTCGCTGCCCCCCTGTCCCTGCTACCCTGCCTCCATGACGACCACGGAAGCCCTGACCGTCCGTGACCAGGCCGCTCGCGCACGGGCGTCGGCGCGCGTTCTGCGTTCCCTGCCCACCGCGCGCAAGGCGGCGGCGCTGGGCGCCATCGCGCGGGAGTTGCGGGCCCGCGAGGCCGTGATCCTGGCGGCCAACGCGCGGGACGTGCAGGCCGCTGAACAGGCTGGACTCCCCGAACCGATGGTGGCCCGCCTGCGCCTCGACGCCCCCGCCCTCGCCGCCATTGCCCGGGACGTGGAGGCCGTGGCCGCTCTGCCCGATCCCGTGGGCCAGACCACCCCCGAGGAGGTGCAGCCCAGCGGCATCCGCGTCTCGCGCCGCCGCGTGCCCCTCGGCGTGCTGGGCGTGATCTACGAGAGCCGTCCCAACGTGACGGTGGACGTGGCGGCGCTGGCGCTCATGAGCGGCAACGCGGCCATTCTGCGTGGCGGCAAAGAGACGGTCCACAGCAATACGGCCCTCGAAGAGGCCATCCGCGCGGCCCTGACCGCCGAGGGCCTACCGGGAGACGCGGTGCAGGTCATCCGTGATTCTGCCCGCGAGCGGATGCGAGAACTCCTGCGCCTCGACGATCTGGTGGACGCCATCATTCCGCGTGGTGGGGCGGCCCTGCACCGCTACTGCGTGGAAAACGCCACCGTACCCGTCATCGTTGGTGGCATCGGCGTGGTTCACATCTACGTGGACGGGAGCTTTACCCGCGTGCCGGAGGACGTGGCCAAGGCCGCAGGCATCATCCTCAACGCCAAGGTGCAGAAGCCGAGCGCCTGCAATGCCCTCGACACCCTGCTGATCCACGAGGCCGCCCTGCCCGCCTTGCCGGAACTCGTGCGCCCGCTGCTGGAACGGGGCGTGGTTCTGCGGGCCGATCCGCCCGCTCTCGCCGCATTGAAGGCCGTCGGGCTGGAGGCCGCATCCGCCACTGAAACCGATTACGGCACCGAATTTTTGGCCCTCATTGCCAGCATTCGCACCGTTTCCGGTTTGGAAGAGGCGCTGGATTTCATCGCTGCTCACGGCAACCACACCGACGTGATCCTGACCCGCGATCCAGCCCAGGCCGAGCGCTTTGTGGCGGACGTGGATAGCGCCGCCGTGATGGTCAACGCCAGCCCCCGCTTCAACGACGGTGGGCAACTCGGGCTGGGGGCCGAGGTGGCGATCAGCACGCAAAAGCTCCACGCGCGGGGACCAATGGGCCTCTCGGAACTCACCACGACGAAGTGGGTGGTGGTGGGGGAGGGGCAGGTGCGGGGCTAGGGTGCGGAGCCAAAGGGAGAAGGGCGAGGCATTCTGTACTCGCCCTTCTCCCTTTGCTGTCCCGCCTACACCTCCAGCGGGACGTCTACGCCGAGCTCTGCCAGGACGGTCCGAATGGCTGCCACGTCCATCCCGGCGCGGGCGTGGACGCTTTCCACCGTCGCGTGTTCCTGAAACTCGTCGGGAATGCCCAGCACACGCACGGGGGTGCGCAGGCCCATGCCGCTCAGCGCTTCCAGCACGGCGCTTCCAAAACCGCCCACCACGGTGTTGTCCTCCACCGTGATGATCGCACGGGCGGTAGAAGCTGCCCCGCGCAGCATCACCTCATCCAGCGGTTTGACGAAGCGGGCGTTGACGACGCCCACGCCGGGCAGGTCCTTTGCGGCGCGCAGGGCGTATTCCAGCCCCTTGCCGCCCGCCAGGATGACCACGTCATTGCCTTCCTGCGTCCATTCCCACTTCCCCCATTCCAGCTCCGGCCAGGTGCCCTCGGGAACGCGGGTGGTGTTGCCGCGAGGGTAGCGGATGGCGAAGGGACCGGGGTTTTCCTGCGCGTACTTCAGCATCCCCCGTAACTCGGCGGCGTCTTTCGGAAGCCCAATCCGCACGTTGGGAATGGAGCGCAGGAAGCTCAGGTCGAATACACCGTTGTGCGTCGCCCCGTCCGCCCCCACCACACCGCCCCGGTCAATGGCGAAGGTGACGCCCAGGTTCTCCAGCGCCACGTCGTGCAGCACCTGATCGTAGGCCCGCTGCAGGAAGGTGGAATAGATCGCCACGATGGGCCGCATTCCGCGCAGCGCCATCCCGGCGGCGGTGGTGACGGCCACGTCCTCAGCGATCCCCACATCCAGGTAGCGGTGGGGGTGGACCTCGCTGTAGTGCACTAGGCCGCTGCCCTCGCGCATGGCGGGGGTGATCACGAAGGTGCGGGGGTCCGCGGCGGCCAGTTCGGTCACGGCGTCCCCAAAGGCGCTGCTCCACGAGTAGGCGTGGCTGGGTGTGGAGCGGCCCGTCGCCGGATCGAATTTGGCCGGACCGTGCCACTTGATGGGATCGGCCTCGGCGTAGCTCAGGCCCTTGCCTTTCGTGGTGACCACGTGGAGGATCGTGGGACCGTCAAGGTCCGAGAGCCGCTCTATCAGCCAGACCAGTTCCTGCACGTTGTGGCCGTCCACCGGGCCGACGTAGCGCACACCCATGGTGGCGAAGGGGTTCACGCTCGCCGGGTCGAAGAAGTGGCGGGTGGAGCTCTTGGCGCGGCTCATGAAATCGGCGAGCGGCTTGCTCACCGCCTGCACGGCCTTCTTGCCCGCCTCCTCACCCTCCTGAAACCACTTCTGCACCTGCAAGCCGCGCATGAATTTGCTCATCGCGCCGACGTTCTCCGAGATGCTCATCTCGTTGTCGTTCAGGACGATCAGCATCTTCCGGCCCAGGTCCCCGATGGTGTTCAGCGCGGCGAGCGCCATGCCGCCCGTCAGCGAGCCGTCGCCAATCACGGCCACCACCTTGTAATCCTGGCCCTGGGCGTCCCTCGCGAGCGCCATGCCCAGCGCGTTCGCCAGGCTGGTGCTCGCGTGGCCCACCGTAATCGCGTCGTGTTCGGACTCGCCCACCTTGGTAAAGCCCGACAACCCGCCTTCCTTCTTGACCGTATGCATCTGGTGGCGGCGGCCCGTGAGCATCTTGTGGGCGTAGGCCTGGTGGCCCACATCGAAGAGGATGCGGTCCCGGGGACTGTTGAGCACGTAGTGCAGCGCGACGATCAGGTCTGTGGCCCCCAGCGAGGAAGCGAGGTGCAGCCCGCCCACAGAGCAGACCCGCACGATCTCGTCGCGCAGTTCAGCCGAGAGTTGCGGCAACGCCTCCCGGGCGAGGCGCTTGAGGTCTTCGGGACTGTTCACCGTATCCAGCAGGGGGGTGGGACTGGCGCAGACCAGTTCCGAGGAGGGCGCGGCCGGGCTGGACTTCTCGCTGGATCTACTCATGACGGGCCTCCCGGACGTGCTTGGTGGGCGAAGCGGGGCGTGCAGGAGCGGCGCATGGCCCCAGCGTAGGCCAGCGGGGCCATGTCTTACGTCCCTCCAAAGTTGCGGGACGTGAGCAGCAGGCCCTCGGGGGTGCGGACATCACCCACAAAGGGCATAAACCACACCTGCTGCGCTTTGGGAAAGAGGCCGCCCACGTCGTCACTGATCTGCCGGGTCACCACCCACACGTCGAAGGTCCCGGCGGGGGTGGTGACCCGGCGGCGGTCTTGCACGTCGTAGCGGTAGCGCAGCGTGCCCTGCGCCTGCACCTTGCCGTCGTCGCTGGTCAGCGTGATCTTGCTGCTGCCCTCCCAAGCCAAGCCCACCCGCCAGGCACTTTCGGCGGGGCCCTCGGTCCAGGCCGGTTCGAGGCGGACGGTCACGCCGGGCTTGCGAAAGCCCAGCAGCTGCACGCCGCCTGCGCTGATCTGGCGGTACCAGGTCTGGTCCGCGCCGCGCCCGGTCAGTTCAAAGGCGAGCACCGACTGACCGGCGAATACGGTGGGCCCCAACGCCCGCAGCGTGTAGGGGATGCCGCCCGCGCGCTCGCCCTCGGGCAGGTACGACCAGGCCAGGCCCGATTCGCGGGGGTAGAAGGACACCTGCGAAACGCTGGTGCGGGCGCTGACAGCATCTGGATTCTTGGTGGCGGGCGCGCAGGCCCCGAGCAGTAGGGCGGGCAGCAGGAGCAGCAGACAGGCAGTGCGGCCTCGCATGGGCTTCAGGGTAGGGTGCAGCATGGCCTCTATTCTGTCAGCAATCCTGAAGTTGGCCTGACCACTCGGGCACCTTCTCCCCGGGCAAAGAGCGTCGCCAGCCCCGCTGCGCGTGATTTCCGTCAGGACCAGGGAGAAAAGCGGCCACCTGAGCGGCACCAGAACGGCGAAAAGGGCGCGTGGTGCGCCCTTCCCAGAGGGTAGGTGAGGTTTTAGCCCTGCTTGTCGCCCTGCACGCGCGCCTTGAGGGCGGCCATCGCGTCGTCAAGGTCGCGGTCACGGCCGAGGTCCTTGAGTTGCGCATCGATGTCGCCCTGTTCGCGCAGTTCGGTCATGGCGCGGTTGCGGTCTTCCATGCCCGATACCTTGCGCTCCATATCCTCGAAGGCGTTCGTCGCGCCGCCCGCCTTGTCAAAGCCGCTGACGCGGTCCAGCGTGGCTCCGGCCTGGGCGGTCTTTTGCCGAGCGGCGAGCAGGGTCTTTTTGGACTCCATCTCGTCGATCTTGGCTTCCAAAGCGCGCAGCTGGGTCCGCAGCTGGTCCACGGTGCTGCGCTGCACGCCGATCTGGTCCTCAAAGCCCCTGGCGAGGTCCTTGTGGTTTTGGGCGCGGCGCAGCGCCTCTCGGGCCAGGTCCTCGCTGCCGCCGCGCAAGGCCTCCTCGGCCTTCTTGTTGTATTCCTCGGACAGCTTGCGGTTGGTGCCCGCCTCGCGCTCCAGCCGGGCCACCTGGGTCATGGCGTCGGCCACCTCGCTCCTCGCCTCGCCGTAGGCGGAGCGCATGTCGAGCAGGGCCTGGTTGATGATCTTTTCGGGGTCCTCGGCCTTGGAAATCAGGTCGTTGACGTTGGCGCGTAGCAGACGGGAGAGACGATCGAGAATGGTCATGGGTAATGCCTCCTTACGGGTCATGATTACGTACCGCCCGCCCCGTAGGTTCCCCGCCCGCCCTATTCTCAAGGGGACCTAAAGCCTGGCCAGGGGCCTGGGATCAGCCGCAAAGGCGGGGGAGAGCCCCCCCTCTCCCCCGCCTTTGCGGCTGGATCAGAAGACGATGGGTTTGAGACCCACGCTCTCAGCCCCGCAGGCCACCGTCACGCTGCTGCCCGCCGGCGTCAGGGTGCAGCCCAGGGCGCGTAGAGCGGCCAGGGGCAGGATCAGGTTTGTGCCGTCGGTGGTGGGTGCCAGGGGCAGCTCGACGGTGCCGCCCCGCATCTGGGCCGTCTTCTGGCCCGCCGTGACGGTCAGCGTGTCGCCTCCCGCGCGGCTAAGGCGGAACTTGCCGCCACCCAGGGCCGAAACGTTCACCACACCTGCCAGGTCACGCCCCAGCACGTAGGGCTGACCCTTTACGGTCCCAGCGGGGGTGGCCGGGCGTGCGCCTCCCTTGACCTGCGCGGCGGGTACAGTTGGAGCCGCGTCGACAACAAGCAGGGTCTCGGCCTCGGTCAGGGGAGCCAGCAGCACGTAAGCGCTTACCGCTCCGCCGGGCGCAGCCCCCACCAGAAGCGAACTCGCCTTGCCCGTCGTCTTCCAGTCGCCCAGAGCCCGTGCACCAAGCTTCGCGCGGATGAGGGGCCGCACGCTCGCGGGGCTGGCCTTGACGTACAGGCATACGGCGGCGGGACCCACCTTCAGGGTTCCCGGGCACGAGACGATCTGGCCCTTCACGGCGGCGCTGACCTCGATGGCCACGCTGCTTGCGGCGCGGCTGGTTGTTCCCGACACAGGGGTGTTGGCGGCAGCCTTGGCCGGGGTGGCCGCCGCTGGAGCTGGCGTGGCCGGTGCGGCCCCCTGGGCGGCGGCCACGCCGAGGAGACAGGTGAGCGCAAGGCTCGCGGCACGAACGGCCTTCGGAAATGCAGACATGGCCCGCATCCTAAAGGCCGTGCATGAGCGCCAACTTTGAAGGCCACATGAAGCCGTCAGATTCCTCATGGCCCCGCGCCCCATCTGTAGGGAAATGGCACCCAGTCCGCACGCCCTGCCGGGACTCTCGGGTACACTCGGGGGCGTGCTTTCCTTTCGGCTGCTGATCATGCTTCTCGGGCTCGGCCTGGGCTGGGGCGTGGGGCAGCAACTGGGTCGGGGAAGCGTGAACCCAGAGATGGGCTGGGTCAACACCCTGAGCCTGATGCTGGCCGGGGCTCTGGCGGCTTCCCTCCTGGCCGCCCGCGCTGAGCGCTTTTGGCTGCGGGAAGTGTCGCGTTTTGGCCGGTGGTACGCCGGCCTCTCGCCCCGCACGGTGGCGGCCGCCACCTCGGGGCTGCTGGTGGCGCTGCTGCTTAGCGTGCTGCTGGGCAACCTGCTGCGGAGCCTGCCCTTTTACACCTGGGTCTGGAGCGTGGCCGTCACCCTGGTGCTCGCCGCCTTCTTCGTGCCCTTCGCGGTCCGCAACGCCGAGTTCTTCGGTTTTCTCACCGCTCCGCAGGTGCGCCGCAAACCCGGCAGCAAGATTCTGGACAGCAACGTGATTATCGACGGGCGCATCGTCGAGCTGGCCCGTGCCGGCTTTCTGGAGGGCAGTCTCGTCGTGCCGGGCTTCGTGCTGCGCGAGCTGCAGCTGCTCTCGGACCACGGCGACGCCCAGAAGCGCACCAGGGGCAAGCGCGGTTTGAGCGTGCTCGAGGAGCTGCGCGAACTGCGCCCCCTGACCATTGAGGACTGGGACGACCCGGCCCTGCCTACTGTGGACGACAAGTTGTTGCGGCTGGCCCGCGAGACGGGCGGCAAGCTGCTCACCAATGACGGCAACCTGGGCAAGATCGCCCGGCTGCACGGCCTGGAGGTGCTGAGCATCCACGCCGCGGCGGTGGCCCTGAGGCCCCAAGCGCAGGCGGGCGACGTGCTCACCATCACGGTCACCAAGGGCGGCCAGCAGCAGGGCCAGGGCGTCGGGTACCTCGAAGACGGCACCATGGTGATCGTGGAAGACGGCCTGAAGTTCCGGGGCAAGCCCACGAGGGTGCAGGTGGTGAACAACGTGCAGACCAACGTGGGGCGCATGATTTTTGCCAAGGTGGAGAAGAGTGACGCAGCGTAGCCGGAGCGCACCGGGATTTTGATGGGCAAAAGGCGGCAGGCCGGCAACGCCCCGCTGGGTTGGGAGCCCCCCCAGCCGCGCCCGTTCCGGGCCCCGGCGACGCCGCAAGCGCGCACCGCGTGTGGCGTCGCTGTTCGCGCTGCTGGTTCCGCTGCTCGTTTTGGGCCTCGTTTTTGGCAACGGGAACGTGCTGACCGCCCTGTCCGTGCTGCTGCTGCTCGCCGCCCTGGCCGCGTACCTGCTGCTCGGCGATCCCCGAACCGCGGCCAAGCTGCCCGCTGCGCTGGAGTCCAAGGAAGCGCCGCGCGTGGCGGCCCTGCTGGTCCCCGCGGTGGCGATCAGCGGTGTGTTCGGCGGCTCGGCCGGGATGTGCCTGGTCCCCGGCTTGGCCGCCCTGGCGCTGCTGCTGGTGGCCTTCCAGGGGCCAGCGGGACGGATAGAAGTGCCTGATCTGGCCGCTGCCCTCCCGCCCCAGGACGCTCCGCATCCCCTGCCCGCGGGAACGGACGCCGAGGTGTTGCCCTCGCTCGATGTGCGCCACCTGTGCCGGGGCCTGCCCTCCGCGCTGGCGGGCGAGGTGCTCGTGACGGCAGAAGACCTGGAAGCGGGCGGCCGAGGCGGAGGCGCGCCGGGAGGGGGCCACGCCCGCCGCGCCTTCGATGCGGGGCAGAGCCTGCGGCACCACCTTCCCGAAACGGGGTCCGGGCCTGGAAGGCGCAGCCCCCGGGAGAGCGCGACCCTGCCGAACTGGAAGCCGAACTGGAGCGCGCCCTGGAGCAGGTGCGCGAGATTCCCGGCCTGAACGGGTACCCAGGCGCGGCTGCCCGCCGCGCCTGGGAAACGCAGCAGCGCTTTTTGGAAGCCCGCGCGGAGAAGCCGGGGCTGGAGTTGGAATAGGCCGGGCAGGAAGAAGGCGGTCGGATGTTTCGTGACCTGACCGCCCTCCTGTGTCTAGCGCAGGTGTCGGCGTGTGGGCTTCTTTTTGACTGGGCCCGGCGAGCGAAATGCGCATGGGGGAGAATGGGGCGCCGTGAGGGCTGCCCCTCCACGCGCGGCGCCATTCGGGCCACTGCTCTAAACTTCAGTCCTTGACCAGCTCGATGCCCGCCAGCTCGTCCACGGGCAGGCCCCACGCGTTCATCGCGGCGATGAAGGGATCGGGATCGAACTCCTCCACGTTGTAGACGCCCGCCTTGAACCATTTCTTCTGGAGCATCAGCATCGCGCCGATCATCGCGGGCACGCCCGTGGTGTACGACACGCCCTGGGCCTGCACCTCGCGGAAGCATTCGGCGTGGTCTTTGACGTTGTAGACGAAGTGGACGCGCTGCTGCCCGTCCTTGCCGATCCCCTTGGCCTGTACGCCGATGCACGTCTGCCCGGTGTAACCTGCTGCCAGCGACTCGGGCGCGGGCAGCACGGCCTTGAGAAACTCGATGGGGGCGATCTGCAGGCCCCGGAAGTTGATGGGCTCGATGCTCGTCATGCCCACGCCTTCCAGCACCGAGAGGTGCTTGATGTACTGCTCCCCGAAGGTCATCCAGAAGCGCGCGCGCTTGATGGTGGGGAAATTGACCACCAGCGATTCGAGTTCCTCGTGGTACAGCACAAAGCTCTTGCGGGTGGCGACTTTGGGATAGTAGATGTCCTGAGCGATTTCCAGGGGCTGCGTCTCCACCCACTCGCCGTTTTCCCAGTAGCGGCCATTCGCGGTGATCTCGCGGATGTTGATTTCCGGGTTGAAGTTCGTGGCGAAGGCCTTGCCGTGGTTGCCGTTGTTGCAGTCCACGACGTCGAGGTAATGGATTTCAGAGAAGTGGTGCTTGGCGTGGTGGGCGGTGAACACGTTCGTCGCGCCGGGATCGAAACCGCAGCCCAGCAGCGCCATCAGGCCCGCTTGCTCGAAGCGCTCTCTGTAGGCCCACTGCCAGGAATACTCGAACTTCGCCACGTCCCTCGGCTCATAGTTGGCGGTGTCGAGGTAATGCACGCCCGTTTCCAGGCAGGCGTCCATGATCGTAAGGTCCTGGTAGGGCAGGGCCACATTGATGACGAGTTCGGGACCAAATTCGCGGATCAGGGCGGCGAGTTCGGGCACGTTGTCCGCGTCCACCGCCGCCGTGGTGAATCTGGCCTTGCTCTCCGGGAAGTGTTCCCCAATCTCTGCGACGATCTTGTCGCACTTGCTTACCGTGCGGCTGGCGAGCAGCACTTCCGTGAAGACGCTGTCGTTCTGGGCGCACTTCTTGGCGACGACGTTACCGACGCCGCCCGCTCCGATAATCATGACCTTGCTCATCGGGGGTCAGTGTAACGGCTGGGGCGTGGGGCGGGTCACCTGCCTCCTGTGAGGCGAGATAACCTGCTGGTCATATGCGGAGCTTTGGGCTGATCCTGCTGGCCTTCGTCGCGGGCGTGATGATCATGGTGGCGGCCTTCGCGTGGCAGGGCCGCGCCGCCCGGGAATACGGACGCGAGGCCCTGCGGGCGGCGCAGAAGTCAGGCCTTTCGGCTGGCGTGACCTATACCGTGGGTTGCGCCGAATTGGTCAAGCGTCCATTGCCGGGAGGGGTGCAGGGCTGCGAGGTGGAGGTCAAAGACGCCGGGGCCAGCGCGGTCGTCAGGGTGGAGGGTGGGCGGGTGTTCCGGGTGCGGCCCTGAGTGACCGTTACTTCCAGTTGCTCTTGCCGAAAGCGTACGGCGCTGAGCACATGGGTCAACGTGCGGGCTTCTTTTTGACCGGGCCCGGCGAGCGAACCGGAATGCGCATGGGGGAGAAAGGGGCGCCGTGAGGGCTGCCCTTCCACCCACCGCGCCCCATTCGGACAAATGCGCTAGGGTTCGCTCGCCGTGTCCTCCAGCGCCTGCACGGCCTCGGCGGCAGACAGGGCGAAGTCACCGGCCTCGCCCCGGGCATGGGCCTCGTGCCACAGCGCGTACCTCCCCCCCTCTTCCCGCGGTCGTCTTCCGGCGCAGCGTGGGACTCGGGCAACCCGGTCGCGCTCTGGCGCACCGCCTTCCCGCCGACGGGGGTGTGACCCAGGGCGCTCTGTGACCCGTCCGGCGTCATGGGACCGGGCAGACGCAGTTCCTGAAGCTGAACGGGCCCGTTCCCCAGCAGTTCACGTCGCAGGATCAGCAGGGTCGAAGCCGCTGTCCCAGGACGGGTGCGGTGGGTTCAGCGGTGACCGGAAGCGAACGCTTCCGTGGCCCACCGGTTCAAGGAGGGAGAAGTGGACCGGAGCGAGGTGCGGCGGCGCAGCGCTGCTGACGGGGAGCGCGTTGTGCCGCTCTCTCCGTTAGGGTACGCTCACGCCATGATCCTGGGAGACCTCTACCTCACCGACACCCGCGAGCGGATGTGTGGGGTCAAGCGCCTGGGCGAGGGCGCGCTCACGCAGTTGCACAGCGAGGACTGGCACCGCGTCCTCTCGCCCGGCGGGAACTCGGCGGCTGTCCTCGTACAGCACCTGGCCGGAAACATGGAGTCGCGATGGGGAGCGCTGCGGGGCGGCTACCGCGAAGGCGTGGACGGCGAGGCCCCGGGCCGCAACCGCGACGCCGAGTTCGAGGAAGGCGGGCTTTCTGGAGGGGCCCTGCTCGCCCGCTGGCAGGAGGGCTGGAGCACATTCCTGGCCGCGCTCGACGCCCTGAACCCCGAGGACCTGACGCGCACCCTGACCATCCGGCACGAGACGCACACGGTCCTCGCGGCCATTCAGCGCCAGGTGGCCCACTACAGTGGTCACGTCTACCAACTCGTGCTGCTCGCCAAGACCCTGCGCGGCGAGAACTGGCAGACCCTCAGCGTCCCGCGCGGCGGCTCGGCGGCCTTTAACGCGGAGATGCAGGTGCGGCACGCAGAGCAGCCCCCCTCATCCCAATCTTGAGTCATACGGTTTCCGCATCATCCGTTCCATCCCCTCGGCTCCGGCGCTTCCACGCCTCTCCGTCACCGCTTTTCCTGCTCGCTCTGCGGCGCAGCGTTGCACGTCCGCTCGGGTTGGCCCACTGTCTCATCACGGATGAACCCCAGTCCCTATCAGCCCTGGGCTTTTCCCTTCACTTGAGATGGTCTGTGTCAGGGTCCCCTTCTCCTTGGCTGATGTTACCCACCGCGGGCCCCCTCACCCCTGGCCAAGCAAGTCCCTCTCCCACGGGGGGAGAGGGTCAAAAAGAAACTGGTTTTTTTGGGCGATTGGCCGGTGGACGCTGGTTCCTACGCCTTGACCGCCCCCGCCGTCCCCCGCCGCTTGGCCTGCCATTCCTCCAGGTACACCACCATTGGCGCGACGATGTAGATCGAGGAGTAGGTGCCTACCAGGATGCCGATCAGCAGAATCAGCGAGAAGTCGCGCAGCACCGGGCCGCCGAAAATCAGCAGGCTCAGCAGCGGCAGCATGGTGCTCACGGAAGTCATCACTGTGCGCGAGAGCGTCTGGTTGATGGACGTGTTCACGATTTCGCGGTAGGGCCGCCCACGCATTTCCCGCAGGTTCTCGCGGATGCGGTCTGAGACGATGATGGAGTCGTTGAGCGAGTAGCCAATCAATGTGAGCAGCGCCGCCACCGTCGCCACCGTGAACTCCAGGCCCAGCAGGCTAAAGAGGCCCATGGCGATGGCCACGTCGTGAATGGCGGCCAGGATGGACCCCAGGCCCATGATGAAGTCGAAACGGAATCCCACGTAGATCAGGATCAGCGCCAGACCCAGCACCACGGCCTTGATGGTCTTGTCGGTCAGCTCACGCCCGACGGCGGGACCGACGGTTTCCGAGGACTGCACCTCAGCCCCGGGGACTTTGGCAATGGCCGCGCTGAGCTGCTCGGTGTCGGTGCGGCTCAGTTCCGGCACCTTCACGGTGTACTGGCTGCCGCTCTGACCTGGCGTCACGTTGCGCTGGATGGTGGCGCTCTGCGCCGTGACGTGGGTCACGCCCGCGCCCGTCACGGCGGCGCGCATCTGCTCGGGCGTGGTGTCGGTGGCGGTGCGGACCGTGAGGGTGGTGCCCGACTTGAAGTCCACCCCGTAGTTCAGGCCGTGCGTGCCCACGATCCCCGCTCCAATCAGCGCGAGCAGCACGCTGGTGGTGGTGACGATGGGCGCGGCCTTCATGAAGTTGAGGTTCGTCTTGCCGATGCGGGTGGGCGCGCTGGCATTCGGGCGCAGTTTGGCGAGCCACTGCAGGCCCCACTTGGCAAACACGAGGTTTGAGAAGGTGGAGGCCAACACACCGATAATCAGCGTGACGGCAAAGCCCTTCACAGGGCCGGTGGAGTAGTTGTACAGCGCCAGCGCCGAGAGCAAGTGCGAGGCGTTCACGTCCAGAATGGCGGCGGTGGAGTGCTCGTAGCCTGCGCCAATTGCACCCCGCATGCCCTTGCCGCGCTTCATCTCCTCCTTGATGCGCTCGAAGGAAATCACGTTGCCGTCGATGGCCGCGCCGATGGTCAAGACCAGGCCCGCGATGCCTGGGAGCGTCAGGGTGGCTCCGAAGCCGCCCAGCATGCCCATGATGATAATGATGGAAAACAGCAGCCCCAGCGCGGCCACCAGGCCAAACCAGAAGCCGTAGTACAGGAACAGCATGCCGAAGACCAGCCCGATGCCCACCAGGGCGGCAACCGCGCCGCTGCGAATGGCGTCGGCACCCAGCGTCGGCCCGATGGACTGCTGCGCCTCGGTCTTGATCTTGATGGGCAGCGCGCCGGACTTCAGCACCAGGGCCAGCTGGCTGGCTTCCTCCGAGTCAAAGGAACCGGTGATCTGTACGTCACGGAAGAGGCGTTGCTGGATCGTCGCCACCGACTGGATCTGATCGTCGAGCACCACGGCCATCAGGCGGCCCACGCTCTTGCCGGTAAAGTCGCCGAAGGTCTTGGAGCCCTTGTCCGTGTTCTGGAAGGTCACCACCCAACCGCGTCCATTGGGGTCGAGCGCGGCCTGCGCGTTCTGAATAACCTCGCCGGTGGCTTCCACCGGGCCGAGGTCCGAGAGCTTGTAGCCACCCGAGCGCTTGTTCTGCTGCGCCAGCTGCGGATCGGGCTTCGCGCTCTGATTCACGATGCGGAATTCCAGGCGTGCTGTCTGCCCGATAATGTCGAGCGCCCGCTTTTGCACCGCGGGCGTCGCGCCGGGAATCTCCACCACCACGCGGCGGCCACCCACCACGGTGACGGTGGGCTCAGCCACGCCGAGGGCGTTGATCCGGTTCTCAATCACGGTCTTGACGCGCTCGAGTTCGTCGCCGGTGGCCTTGCCGCTCTCGGGCGCAAGTTCCACGCGCAGACCGCCCTTGAGGTCCAGGCCCAGCGTCATGAACTGGTACTTGTCGCTCCACAGCGTCCACGGGTTGTCCCGGTGTTCCCAGGGGCGCCACACATACAGCAGGCTGGCAAGCAGCGCGAGCAGCAGCAGCAGGCCCGTCCAGGCCTGGGGCTGGCTCGCCGGGGCCGCGCGCCGGGGAGGCGGACGGCGGTTTCGGTTGTTGCGGTTGGGGTTGTTGTGCGTCACAGATGAACTCCAAGGAAGCAGAAGGCGGAGGGCAGGGGGCAGCGCGTTGACGCCTCAGCCACCGTCGGTCTGCCGCCTGCCCAGGAGGGCCAGGGTACGGGGAAGGTGGGGCGCGGTCCACAGGACCTGCCCCGCTTTCGGCTCGGTGTGGAGGCGGGGCAGGCGCAGGGGTTCGGGCGGTGTGCCAGCCAGTAGGCCAGGTCCCGGCAAGGGCTGCGGCGTGGGGCGTACCTCGGGCAGGGCTGGGGCGACGCTGCCCGCCGTGATGCGGGGGCCCACCCCGTCGCCCAGGTGGAGCTGTTGGCCCAGCAGTACGGCCAGGACCGACAACAGCATCAAGGTCCCCGGCCACGCCAGCAGCCGCGCCCGCCACAGGGACAGGGCGGGGGAACGGGGCAGGGAGGGCTGGGGCATAGGGATGGAGCCGTGCACCGCTCTCAGCAGTCCGTGGGGGAGGGGCGGTGCGGCAGGGCGCTACAGGATAGCAGAGCACCCGGGATGAGAGGGAGCCGGGCCTCTTTCTTGAAGTCCTGGGGCCTCACTTGCGGCTTCGCCGACCGGGAAGCTGCAGCACAGTGGCGGGCGTGACGATTCGGCCTCCTTCGGTCACGGAAGCTGCCCCCACCCCTGTCGCTCGGTCCCTGTGGCGCAGATGATGGCTGCTCAATTTCGGCACCCTGTACCTGGGGCTGTACTTCCTGATCGGTGGGCAACCCCTGCTGGGGTCCAGCCTGGACGAACAGCGCTTTGCCGCCGCTGACCCCCCGTACCGCCTGCTGTTCGGCTCATCCCTGCTGCCCTACACCATGACGGGCAGCGGCGACACCTCCTTCAACTGGGCCTTTGCGCTGCTGGCGTCCCTGACCGGCGGAACGCTGTGGACCGCCTGACAACGCAGCCGCATCCCGCACCGCCTCCACCTGGACCTGCCGAGCCGTGGCCTGCGAACCGCGCTGGTCTGTTGGCTGACGGTGTCCGGTCCGGCGAAATTCAATTTCGGGCAGTTTGGTCTGCTCTCCTCCCGTCAACTCGAAACGCCCTACGGCAATTCCAGCCCAATTGGCCTGCTGTGGCGCTTGATGGCGGCCAGTCCCGGCCACCAGATCGTGGCGGTGTGGCCGAGGCCTTGCCCGCGCTGCTGCACCGCCGGACGGTGACGCTGGGCGCGCTGATCGCCGCCGTCACCATGACCAACGTGTTCGCCCTGAACCTCTTTTACGACGTGCCTGTGAAGCTGTTTAGCGCCCACTTGCTGCTCGCGTCGCTCGCGCTGCTGGCTGGCGCTCAGGCCCGGCCTGGGGCTTTCCTGCGTGGTTGCGCCGCCCCGGCTCAGAAACTGCCGCCCCGGCCGGGCCTGAGCGCGGCGACGGCCTGGATCCTGACCGTGCTGCTGCTCGCCGGGGTGGGCTGGCGGCCAAGAGGCGCCGTGAAGAGCCTGCAGGCCGAGCGCGGGCAGGAAGGCCACCGCGCTGCCCAAACCTCCACCCTTTCACCTGGTCAACGAGCAGCCCTTCAACCGTTGAGGGCGCGTGCTTCCGCCACCGCTCCTGGCTCCCGGCGCAGCAGGCGCGACAGTTGCGCGCGGCTCAGGCGCACCCCGTATTGCGCCTCCACGTAATCGGCGATGTGGGCCAGGGACCACGCCCCGGCTTCCACGCCGGCGTCCTGCGGCGGTCGCCCCAGCACCTGCCGCAGCCGCTCCAGCGCTTCCGCCGGAAGGCGGCCAGGCCGTCCGGGTTGACCGGGTCGCCGGGTCTCGCCCTTTTGCCAGCGCAGCACCGTGGAGCGGTGGACCTGCAGGGCGCGGGCCTGACGCGCGGCCGAGACGGTGCCGCCGGCCGCACCGCCCGACAGCGCCACGAGGGCAGGGGTGGCTGTGCGCGCCGCGTGCTCGGCCAGAAAGGCCTGCCAGCTTGGTGGAAGAACCTGCCCCACCTCCGCGAAGCTGTTCCAGGCGCGGCGGTAGGCAGCTCCCGCCTGCCTCGGGTGCCCCGCGGCGTCGTGGGCCCGCAGCAGCAGCGCGAGCAGCCGCGTTTCGTAGGGTTCCCAGCGGCACAGCAGTGCGGCCAGCCGTTCGGCGGTTTCCGGCGCAGTCTCCAGGCTGGCTTCGGTCAGGCCCTCCAGCCGGGTCAGCAGCAGGGCGTGGGCGGCCTCCGTGTGCTCGCCCGGCGGCTCGTCGCCCAGGAAGGGGCCGCGCCAGAGGCCGGGGTCTCCAGTCTGCAAGAACAGCTCGGCGTCGCTCTGCACGTGGCCCAGCAGAAGCCGGTCGCCCGACGTGACAACGCTCCCGGGTCCCAGCGCCGAGCGCAGGCGGGTGAGCAACCGCCGCAGTGCCTGACGCGCCGCCGCCTCTTCGCGCTCCGGAAACAGCGCCTCCAGCACGTCCGTCTGGCTCAGGCCGTCCTCGCCTGTCAGGCGCGCACACAGCAGCAGCGCGAGCAGCGCGCGCCCCGGGCGGGAGGTGTAAGGCTGTCCGCTCGCGGTCCAGACGCGCACGTCTCCCAGCACCTGCAGGGAAGCCCACGTTTGAGCGTCGGGAACGGTGGACGCGGCCCGCTCCGCCTGCCAGCGTGAACGGACAGCGTGGACGACGCCGTGGTATTCCCGCTCCGCCAACCGCCCGGCAACCGCCTCCAATTCCGCCCCGTCGCGCGCGAAGAGGGCGGCCCACAGCGCGTACTCCTCGGCCTTGTAGGTGTCTCCGCTTTCGGCAGCCAGACGCTGCGCTTCGCGGGCCACCTGTGCGGCGGCGGGTCCGGCGCCCTCCTCGGCGTGAATCAGACTCCGGACCCAGGCCACCAGGGGAAAGCCCTGGGTCATATTCAGCGCCTGTGCGGTGGCGGCGGCCCGGTCCGCATAGACCGAGGCGAGGGTGGGCTGGCCGGAGGCCGCCAGGCCCTGGGCAATCACGCACAGCGGCTGAAACACCTGCACGTCGGGCACCCCCTGGATCAATTCTTCCAGCTGCGCGGTGAAATGCGCCAGCAGGGGCACAGACGCCTCGGTTTGCCACAGGAAATACAGGTTGATCAGGTCCACCAGCACGACGTGCCGGAAGGGTTGCATGACGTACGGGTGCAGGTCGTGGGCTTCCATCAGCGTGCCCTGGGCGGCCGTGAACTCGCCCAGGGTCGTGAGGTGCTGGCCCACCTGGCTCAGGATTCGGTAGTGGTTGTTGGGGCTGAGGAACCGCGTACTTTCCGCCAGAATCTGCCGCCCCGTCTCCAACGCGCGGCGAACCTCCCCCGTGCGCTCCAGGGCCATCGCCAGGTTGCCGAGGGCCAGATACCCTGTCTCGGCCCGCTGCGCGGCGTTGGGGTTGCCCTGTGCCTCCCGGTACATGGTTTCCAGCAGCGCCTGCGCCGCGTGGAATTCGCCCCGGTACAGCGGAACCAGCGCGAGGTTGTTCAGGGCGATGCAGCGGTCGTAAGGCGTATCGATGCGTTCCAGTGCCCGCTTCAGCACCACCTCCGCCTCGTCCAGTCGGAGTTGCAGAAACAGGCCTGTGCCGTACTTCAGCAGCACCTTGCCGTTTGCCGCCTCTTGCAGGCGCTGTGGCAGGGCCTCCCACAGCGCCACGCCCTGGGTGTGGTCCCCTTTGTCGGCGAAGATGACCCGCTCCAACTGGTCGTGATCGCGCAGTTCGGCGTGCCACCGCTCTGGCACCTCGGCGAGCAGCTCCTCTGGGGAAGCGCCCACGGCGGCCTGGAGCGTCATCATCCAGCGCCACTCGTCCAGGGTGACCTCGGGGCCACCCGCCGCCCGGCGCTGTTCCAGAGACCGCCGGGCCAGGTCTCGGCTGCGTTCGCCGTAGAGCGTGCCGCCGCCGCTCAGCTCCTTTGACGCAGCCCACAGGACCGGCCAGGCTTCCGCGGGTGGCGCGATCTGCGCCAGCCGTTCCCAGTGCTCCGCCGCCTGCCGGGAGTCGCCCCGCTCTCCCGCCCGCCGGGCTGCCGCCTCCAGAATCCGCCGGGCCACCTCGTCCGGCACCGTCACCCGGTCCAGCAACCTCGCGGCGCGCAGGGGATCGTTTAGCCGGTCCGCCTGCGACACGTGCTCCAGCGTTTCCGAGAGGACCCCCGGCGGAATCAGCGGCAGCAGTGCGTCGCCGTACAGCGGATGGCTGGGCTGCCCGTTCCGGATCAGACCCAGGGCGGTGAGTTCCGCCGTGCCGTCTTCCTCCCCCGCCCGACCGGTGAGCAGCAGGGCGGCCAGCGCCCGCCACAACGCTCTCCCAGGCTGGGGCGGCAGCAGCGAACGGACCAGGCCTTCGAGCGTGGGCGGCAGGCTCTCGCGCTCGGGGGTCTTCCAGCGAACCCGGCCTTCCAGTACCTGCACCGCGCCCTGCCGCTGAAGGTGGCGCAGCAGTTCCAGCGTGTACAGCGGGTGTCCCTGCGCCCGCCCGTAGAGCCAGTCGTGCAGGGGACCGGGGGCGTCGCTGCCCAGCGCGCTCCCCACCAGCGCCGCGCTCTCTTCTGGACAGAGCGGTTCGACATTTATGGCGGTCCAGCCCTCGGGCGCCTGGGTCCGCGTGAGTGCCAGCAGCCCCAGCCCCTTGCTGCCGCGCACCAGTTCGCCCAGGGCCTGCCAGAAGTCCAGCCCGGCGGGCGTGCAGCGGTGCAGGTGATCGGCCACCAGCACGGCAGGCAGGTGCAGCTTCAGCCGGGCGTGCAGCGCCGCCGCGGCCTGGGCGGGAGGCACGCCGTCTCCAGCTTCCAGACGACGCTGCACGCCCGCCACCCACGCCGGTTCCCGGGGAGAGGTGGGCGTCATGCGGAACAGGGCGGCCAGCGCCGCGTCGGCTGGTACCCGGACCGTGCGGCAGGGCAACGTGCCCAGCAGGGCCGTCGCCGCGTGCGTTTTGCCGATGCCCGCCGGACCGCACAGGACGAGCGTGGTTCCCCGGCCCCGCGCGACCAGTCGCCGGAGGTGCAGCAGTTCGGACATGGGTCATTGTACGCCAGGCCGCATTCCAGACGCCCCGCCTCCCTTCCTGCCCTGTTGCCTCCGCGGCGCCGCCCGATGGTTGCTGTCTCTTCTGAATTCACGGTCGTCCGTCAGCGTAGGTTTTCGCGGCGCTCCCTTCCCTGCCGTTCGCGGGAGAGGGGAGGTGCTTGCCGTTGCACGTTCTGCAACAGGGGGGCCACGAGGTTTGCGTTGCAGAACGTGCAACAGGAAACGGGCCTGAGGGCGCGCTCGCAGGCCGGGAAACGAGGGGGGCTCCTCCTACAGTGAACCCAGAGCAAGTTCGGGTCCTTCCCGGGCCGCTGCCCACCGCCCATCCCTTTCTCGGAGGTTCTGCATGTTTTCCAAGTCGTTTTCCGCCCCCGCTGCCCGCCTCCTTAGTCTGCTGGCCCTCGGTGCCCTGGGCCTGTCCAGTACGGGCTTCGCTTGCCCGGTCAAGCCTGGTTACATGCTCAAGGGGGGCGTGCCCCTCAGCCCCAAACTGGGAACGGTCTGCGGCAGCCAGTACCGGGAAGCCGTGACCTACATCAAGAAGAGCTTTGCCAAGGCTGGTCATCCCCTGCCTGCGAACGCCTGGATTGAGATTTACGCGATGCGCGGCAACGACCTGTCCTGGATGCAGGACATGGCTTCCGGCATCGTGAAAGTCAAGGCTGCCCAGGGTCTCGGGGAGTCTGCCCAGTACATGATGGACAACGGCGCAGCCACGGCGTACAAGAACTTCGGCAACGGCAAGACGCTGATCGAATACCAGATGTACGCCCTGCCCCTGTACGCCATCAAGTTGCAGTCGGTCTGGGTCTTTATCGGCAACTGGTAACACGGACTCCGTTTGAATCATTCGCGGAAGGCTTGAAGACGGGGGGATACGAGAAGCAGAAAAAAGGGTTTCGGGCGTGAAGTTGGCAAAACGGTGCTTTCCCGGTGGGTTTGCGAAACAGAAGGAACCCGTACAAGGTCCGAGCAACAAGAGGGGGGCGGCCTTTCCCGGTGTGGGAAAGGCCGCCCCCCTCTTGTTGCTGACTACGCCTGCTCAACCTCCACCATCTCGCTGGCCTCGATGATGTCGCCCTCCAGAACGTCGTTCCAGTCGAGGTTGATACCGCACTCGAAGCCGGTTTGCACCTCGCGGACGTCGTCCTTGAAGCGCTTGAGCCCCACGATGGTGCCCTGGTACACGACTTCCTTGCCGCGCGTGACCTTCGCCTTTGCGTTGCGCTTGAACATGCCGTTGGTGACGTAAGACCCAGCGATATTGCCGCTCTTGGGGTGGCGGATCACCATGCGGACCTCGGCGCGGCCCAGGAAGCGCTCCTCGAACACCGGCTCGATGGTGCCGCGCAGCAGGCGGTCCACCTCGTCGATCATCTCGTAGATGATGCGGAAGCTCTTGAGATCGATGCCCTTGGTCTCGGCCATCTTCTTGACGCCGCCTGCCGCCGTCACACTGAAGCACAAGATGGTGGCCTCCGCGGTGCTCGCCAGGAGCACGTCGCCCTCCGTGGGCGAACCGATCCCGGCCAGCAGCACGTTGATCTTGACCTCGTCGGTTTCCTTGCGGGCCAGGATGCCCTGAATGGCCTCCAGGCTTCCCTGCGTGTCGGCACGCAGAATCAGGTTGACCGTGCGGGTCTCGCCCAGCGGCCCCATCATCTCTTCCAGGGTCTTTTTGCGCTGGATGCGGGCGTTTTCCACATCGCGGCGGTTACTCGCGCGCTGCGCGATGACTTCGCGCGCCGCGTGCTCGTTCTTCGCGCTGGCGACCTGCTCGCCGCTGGAAGGCGCCTCGCTGAAGCCCAGGATCTGAACGGGAGTGCTGGGCCCGGCCTCCTTGATGCGCCCGCCGCCGCTGTCGGTCATCGCCTTGATCTTGCCGTAGTTCTCGCCCACGACCAGGAAGTCGCCCACGTGCAGCGTGCCTTCCTGCACCATCACGGTGGCGAGTACGCCCGCCTGACGGTCCACGCGGCTCTCGATGATCACGCCGCTGAAGGGACCCTTGGGATCCGCCCGCAGGTCTTCGAGCTCGGCGGTCAGCGAGATGTACTCCAGCAGGTCCTCGACGCCCTCGCCAGTCTTGGCACTGACGGGCACGACCACGAGGTCGCCACCGTACTCCTCGGGCACGAGGTTGAGCTGTGTCAGGTCTGTCTTCACGCGGTCGGCGTCCGCCTGCGGCAGGTCCACCTTGTTGATCGCCACGATCATGGGCACCTTGGCGGCCTGCGCGTGGGCGATGGCCTCGCGGGTCTGGGGCATCAGCGAGTCGTCGGCGGCGATCACGATGATGGCGATGTCGGCCACGTTCGCCCCACGGGCGCGAATGGTGGTAAACGCCTCGTGCCCGGGCGTGTCGATAAACACGATGCGGCCCTTGCTGGTCTGCGCCTCGAAGGCACCGACGTGCTGGGTGATGCCGCCCGCTTCCTTGGCCGCCACCTTGGTCTTGCGGATGTAGTCCAGCAGGCTGGTCTTGCCGTGGTCCACGTGGCCCATGATCGTGACGACGGGCGCGCGGTGGGGCACTTCCGGGGCGGCGGCAGGTTCGCGCTCTGCGGTGGCCGTCGCCGTGGAGACCGGGGTGGGCGCAGCTTGCGTCTCCGCCTGTGCCGGGGCCATCGGCGCGGCGGGAGCTTGCGCCGATGCGGGGGCCGCTTCCGCCGCCTCCGCCGCCAGGATCTCGCGGATCAAGTCCACGGTGTCTTCCTCAATGGTGCTGCTCACGCTCTTGTACGAGACGCCGAGGCCGTCGAGGATTTCCAGCATCTTGTTGTTGTCCACGCCAAGGTCTTTGGCGAGCGAGTAAATCCGAACTTTCGACATGCTTTCCTCCGGTGAGGTCCGCCGGGTGTGGCTCCCAGGAGTGGGGGCGCGGCGGTTAGAGGTCACTGGGTCATGATTGATCCGTGGGGGTTTTCAAACTGTGGAGTTGGGCGCTGACCGCTCCCGCCTCGCTCCGAAAGGCCCGCCGCAGCCGCTTTTCCGCCCAGCACTCGGGCGAGTCGGCGCAGACGTAGGCCCCGCGTCCCGTTCGGGAACCGCCCCGCACCTGCCAGCCTTCCGGCGCGCGGGTCACGCGGACGAACTCGCTCTGGACCCGTTTGCGGCGGCAGGCCACGCAGGTCCGCTCGGGACTGTGCCCTGCCGAGTTGGGCCGTTCAGGGCCAGGACGCAGGGAAGGGATGGAGGTGGGCGCAGCGCTCACGTGGGGTCACTCCTGCGCGTCGTCGGGACTGGCGGTGGCCACCGACTTGCTGTCCTTGAACAGCGCGTCGAAGGCCGACTGCGCGTTGCTGCGCGGGGCCTCACCGCTCTGCTCGTCTTGCAGGGCCTGCTGCATCGCGGCGTCGAGGTCGCTGACGGCCGCCGTCTCGCGCAGGTCGATCTTGTACCCGGTCAGCTTGGCCGCGAGGCGCACGTTCTGCCCGCCCTTGCCGATGGCGAGCGAGAGTTGATCGGGCGTGACCGTCACGGTGGCGTCCTTGGAGTCGGCGTGCGCCTCGATCAGGCCCACCTTGGCGGGCGAGAGCGCGTTGCGGATAAAGTCTCGGGCGTTGCCGTCCCAGAGGATCACGTCCACACGCTCTCGCCCGAGTTCGCCCGTCACCGCCTGGATGCGGTTGCCGCGGTGTCCGATGCACGCGCCGATGGGGTCCACGTTCGAGTTGTGCGAGAAGACCGCCACCTTCGAGCGCTGTCCCGCCTCACGGGCGATGGCCTTGACCTCCACGATACCGTTGGCGACTTCGGGGATTTCCTGCTTGAGGAGGTAATCGAGCAGCTTCTCGTCGGCGCGGCTCGCCAGGATCGTCGGCCCCTTGGGCGTCTTGCGGACTTCCTTGAGGTAGATCTTGACGCGGTTGCCGGGAACGAGTTTCTCGCCAGGGATCTGCTCCCGGGGAGGCAGGATCGCCTCGCCCGCGCCAAGTTCGACAAACCAGTTGCCCTTGTTGTCGTTGCGGACCACCTGCGCGGTGAGAACCTGGCCCTCGCGGTCCTTGTACTCGTTGAAGACCACGTTGCGCTCGGTCTCGCGCATCTTCTGGGTCAACATCTGCTTGGCGGCCTGGAGGGCGATGCGCGAGAACTTCTCGCGGTCCACCGGGAACTCCATTTCCATGCCGATTTCCACGTCAGGATCGAGTTCCAGCGCGTCAGCGAGGGAAATCTGCAGGTCCTCGCTCTCGGCCTTTTCCACCACCTCGCGCACGACAAGCACTTCGAGTTCACCGGACTGGGGGTCGAGGTGAACCTCAATGCGCTTGTCGGGCTCCACGTTACGGGTGTAGGCCTGCGCGAGCGACTGCTCAAAGGCCTCAATCAGCTGCATCTCGTTGATGTTGCGGGCCTGCGCCACTTCCCGCAGGGCGTCCGCGAAATTGATTTCGGGTTGGGTCATCTCACTCTTCCTTTACTGGCTGGTGCGGTATGGGTTTGCGGGGCGGCGGTCCTCAGCGGTGCCGGTCCGGAAACTCGGCCAGGTGCCCCTGGAACGTGCCTACCGTCAGGATTACGTCCTCGCCGCCCACGTCGAAGGTGACCCGCTCGCCGTCCACCGCTTTGATGGGAGCTGTGAAGGCGTGGCCCTCGCCGCGCACGCGGGCCTTGAGCCCCAGCATCCGCTCGAAATGCCGGGCGCGCGTCAGGGGCCGTTTGCCACCGGGTGATTCGAGTTCCAGCCGGTACTCGCCGGAGATGGGGTCCACCCGGTCAAATTCTGCACCCACGGCCCGGCTCGCGCTGGTGAGGTCTTCCATGGTCACGGGCTGCTCGTCGAGGCGGTCCATGCGAATCACCACGATGGGCCGCCGCCCCGGATTCTGCACCTGCACGTCCAGCACCTCGAAGCCCAGGGGGCGCAGCGCGGCGTCGGCGAGGGTCTGGAGCGTGGTTGAGTTGTCGGTTGCGTTGTTATTCATATTGTGGGCCACGCGCATAACGCAGGCCGGAAACCACCCCCTCCACGAAAAAAGGTGGGGCAAAGCTCCCACCTCGCTTCGAGGATTTCTGAGGAGGAGTATAGCCCATGCGGGGGCAGGCGCGGGGAAAGCTGTCACAAAGGGATCAAGAGGGGCAAGCCGTCTGGCCTGCACAGCGCCCTACTCTCCCGGTGTGTCCGTCCCCAGCCGCACCGTCACGTCCGCGCCCGGCAACCCCTCTTCCTGCGAGACCTGGCCATGGCCCACGTCGCGCAGCACTGCCGCCGCCGCCTGCCCGCTGACGGTGGTGGGGACTTCGGCGCGGGAGGCGTTGGAGATGACCACGTTGCCGTAGCCCAGGCCCTCCAGCCGCTCCTTGAGGCGCCGGGCGCTGCCACCAGGTGCGCCGACGTTCACCACAGCGACGGCGAGGTTGCGCGGATCATTTGGATTTCTGAAATGCTCGCGGATGAGGGACTGGATGGCGGAGCGGTCGGGCTGCCAGTTGGGGCCGCTGAAGTTGCCCGGCAGGGTGTAGGCCTGGACCTTCAGTCCGCTCAGCGCACCGCCGAGCACCGCGCCCACTTCGCCCTTGGTGAGGTCCGACTTGGTATTGGCGTGAAGGGCCGCCACCATGCGCGGCAGCCGCCACCAGTTCAGCGGGTTTTTCACCTGACCCACCAGGGCGCTGAGGAAGGCCTGCTGCCGTGCCACACGCCCGATGTCACCGAGGCCGTCGTGCCGGAAGCGGAGGAACCCCTCGGCCTGCTGGCCATTCAGGTGCTGCCGCCCGGGCTGAAGGTCGATGTGCAACTTCCCCGCGTTGTCGTCGTACTTCATGCGCTGGGGCACATCGACGGTGACGCCGCCCGCCGCCTCGGCCAGGGCGCGCAGGGCGTTCAGGGACAGCAGGGCGTAGCCGTCCAGGGGCACCCCGGTCAGGTCCTGCACGGCCTGCGTGAGCAGCCCCGGGCCACCGTTGGGATTGGCGCGGTTGATCTTGCCCCAGCCCAGGCGGGGCAGGTTGACCCAGGTGTCGCGGGGAATGCTCAGGAGGTTGGTTCGGCCATCCGGCCAGACCTGCGCGAGCATGATGGTGTCGGTCCGCTGGCTGTAGTCCTCAGGGGTGGCGGGCCAGGGCCACACGCCGGCCTTGTCGTCGTAATGGACGTCTACCCCTGCCAGCAGCACGTTGACCGGTCCACTCGCCTTGTGGGGCAGGGCGCCGTAGCGCTTCAGGGCGGGAAAGGCCGGGGCGGTCAGGGCCAGCAGGCCCGCGAGAAGGATCAAGACGATGAGGGAGGCGCGGCGCACGGGGTTGAGTCTAGCTGGCCGTGTGCCGCTGCGTTTCACGGCGTGCCCATGGCCAGCTCGCCCCCCAGCCATTCGGGCAGCGTGGCCTGCGGGGACCGGGCCCAGAAATACCTGAACTCACGGGCATAGCCGGTGGCAGCGGCGGGCGCGGTGGTGGCCAGGGTGTACTCGTTCAGCCCACGGGGTGTCCATGAGGAGTAGTGGAGGTTTTGACTGCCTACCGTGAGCATCTGCCCGTCCACGAGCATGGTCTTGGCATGCAGCGCGCCGGGATACCAGCGGGCCTCGAACCGGTCCTCCAGGCCCCGCGCGGCGAGTTCACGGCGCAGGACCGACAGGCCAATGCGGTTTTCCAGGCCCAGCACGCCGTGTTCGTACAGCACGGCCCGGATTCGTACGCCCCGTCCGGCGGCGCGGATCAGCGCGCGCATCCACGGCAGGGCGTCGTCGGCGGTACACAGCCGGGGACTCAGCAGGGCGAGGTTGCAGCGCACGTTCATGCTGAAGCTGACGTGCATCAGGTCCACGCTGCGCCCGGCCGAGTTCAGCAGGGCCACCAGCGCGTCGTCAGCGGCCTGAAAGCCCTCGCGGCGGTATAGGCTAAACACCCGCGCGTCCCCCACCCGCACTACGGCCCCTCCGGCCGTGCCCTGGGGATGTTCCACGGCCCCTGCTCCGCCCGAATGACAGTCTGTGCGCACCGTTTGCGCCGTCGCCCCGGGCGCGCACTCCAGCCGGGTGCTGCGGCTCCACAGATCGTCGAACACCGTCAGGCCGTCGTGCGCCACCGGGCCCCGCACGCGTAGCCCCAGGTCACGCAGATCGCCGCCGTGGCCCCGCGTGGTGGCCGAGGGCAGATGCAGGGGGCCGACGTTGAAGCCGGTCACCGTCAGGAATTCGCCGTCGGTAACGAGCAGTTTGGCGTGGCTGTGGGGAAAGCTGCCCGAGTAGTTCGCCAGCTCCACCCGCCACCCCAGCCGCTCCTCCCCGAACGGCACGCCCGCCGCGAGCAGGTCCCGTGCCGCCGCGTACACCTGTGAGCCCCACTCCAGCCGGGTCGCCAGGGGAAAATTCCCCAGCGCGATACGGACCGTCACCCCCGATGGATAGGCCGCCGGGTTGGCCTGAACGCGCCTGTATAGTCCGTGGATGCCGGCCGCGATCACCGCCCCCGGGCCGCGCCGGGGATCGTCGGCCCACTCCATCACCGCGTACAGGACCTCCCGCCGCGCGCCCACGATCTGGGCGGCCAGCCCGTCGAAGCCGCCGTGCGGCGTGGGCGGCTGGTCGCTGAAGGCGGGCAGGGGGTCCGGCACGTGCAGAAAGCCCAGAAAGGCGTTGCCGCACGACAGGTCCGGCCGTCCTTCCCGGGTGGTTACGCGCCACACAGCGGTTTCCAGGGGGTCCGTGGGAGGCAAGCAGTCCGGGCCGCGCACCGCCGGAACGGCCAGTGGCTCGGAGGCGGCCGGGCGGCTCTGCACGAAGGCCACCGCCCGCTGGGTCACGCTCCAACCCCCCAGCAGCGCGAGGCCGAGCACGGCCAGCGTCAGCTTGACCTGCCGGTCGTCCGCCGTGTCGCGCCGGGCGTGGTCGGCAGCGTCGTTAATCCCGCCGGCAATCATCACGTCGCCCACCACCTGCAGGGTGACCAAAAAGGCCCCCAGCAGCCCGAGCAGCGCCCAGCCACCGCCCGACAGCAGGTTGGGGACCCCCACCTGCCCGATCAGCACGCCGCCCAGCAGCCCGGTGGCCCCGAAGCCCAGCAGCCCCCCGAGCGCGGGCCGCCAAGCCAGCGCCACCCGCAGGGTCAGCAGCCCCAGCAGCCCGCCGGACACCAGGCCGTAGAGCGCGCAGGTGACGGTGACGAGCAGCGTGAGCTGCAGCTGTCCCAGCCCGTCGTCCACCGCGCCCCCCTGGGCCATGCCGGCCACGGCCATCAGCAGGCCCAGGGGCACGATCAGCAGGCCCGCCGTCGCGGCCGACGCCACCCCAGCCCGGAAGCGCGCCTGTCCCCGCGTCAGCCCCAGCCGCGCGAGGGGCAGCGCCCGCGCCGACAGCGCTCCGGCCAGCCCGAAACCCAGCGTCACGCTCAGCACCGCCGCCAGCACGCCGATGACCGCCCGCGCCAGCTCCTGCCCCGGGGGCACGAGGGCCAGCACCACACCCAGCGCGCCGCGCGCCAGCAGCAGTCCCAGCGCCAGGCCCGCCAGCGCCGAGAGGGCCAGTCGGCGGACCTGTGAGGGAGGATCGTGGCGGGGCAGCAGGCGCATCTGTGGTCAGGATAGGGGAGGCTCCCGGGGCAGGTGGGGGTCTACCGCCGCGCCTCCACGCCCAGCCCCGCCGCACCCAGGCTGCCGTAGGCCACCTCGTCGGTGGGCGGGTGCGTCAGGCCCGCGCGGGCATCCCGGAAGAGGCGTTCTAGCGGCAGCGCGGGCGTCAGGGCTGCGCCGCCCGCCGTCCGCAGGGCGAGGTCCGTGGCCTCCACAGCAGCGTTGGTGGCAAAGGCTTTGGCCGCGGCAATGCCGGGCAACGCCGAAGCGCCGTGGGTGCGGTCCCAGCCCTGCGCGGCCGAGTGAAGCAGCGCGCGGGCGGCCTCCAGCCCGGCGGCCATCCTCCCGGCGTTTTCCTGCACGCGCGGCAGCGTGGCGATGGGCGCGCCCAGGGCGGTGGGCACCCGCTCGCCCGCATAGCGCTTCAGGGCCTCGAGGGCCGCAAAACCCACGCCCAGATAGGTGGCGGCAATCGCCGTCCAGAACCACGCGCTGCCCGAAGGGTGCCCCGAGGAAGGCGGCGCAACGTGATCTTGAGCGACGGGTACATCCGTAAACGTCACGTCGTGGCTTCCACTGCCCCGCAGGGCGAGCGCGCCCGTCCACGTCGGCTCAACCTTCACGCCCGGCGCGTTCGTGGGGACCAGCAGCCGCAACACCTCGCCCTCCGGCGTCGCCGCGCTCACGAGGGCCAGATCCAGCGCCCGTGCGCCCGTGGCCCAGGTTTTGCGGCCCGTGACGCGCCAGCCGTCCGGCTCTCGCCTGGCTGTGGTTCGGGGCAGGCCACCGCGCGACGGACTGCCCAGCTCCGGCTCGCTCGCCAGGGCGTTGATAAGCTGGCCCTCGGTACTCGCCCGCGCCAGCACGGCGCGCAGGGACTCCGGCAGGGTGCCGCCGCCAAAGGCGGAGCCGACGACGTGGGTGTGCATCGCCAACACGAGGGCCAGCCCCGCATCCGCCTCCCCGAGTTGGCGCTGTGCCTCCGCATATTGCGCCAGGGTGGCTCCTGGCCCACCCCATTCACGCGGCAGGCTCAGGCGGGTATACCCGCTCGCCCGCAGCGCTGCCGCCGCTTCCGGGGTCACGTCCCCCCTCGCTTCGCACTCGGCCGCGTGGGTGCGGATGGCCGCGGCAGCCCGGGTGGTCACCTCCTGAAGTTCAGGCGGCAGTTCGTCTGCGGGAAAGGGGGAAGCGGGAAGGCGCGTCATGCCGGGCAGGGTAGAGCATGGGGTGAGAACCAGAACGCAGCCGATCGCGCTCTGGGCTAGAACACCTTTGCCAGCCGCAGTTGCCCGCCCAGCCCGTAAAACTCGTGGTCAGGGGCCGCCAGCGTGCCGTGTCCGCGTGGTGGCGCCGCCACGATGGGGTCATCAAAGTCATGCGGGCGTTCCAGCGCAGTTTCGGGCTGCGCCGGGCACGCCTTCAACCGCGGTGGACGAACGCGTTCGGAGCGGGCCGGCGGCAGGTGGGCGTGGGTGAATGTGGCGCGCACATGCGCGAAAGCCCATCCGCGCCTTGTCGTCGGGCAGGGCTTTTGCCGGTGGTGAGAGCGGGGCGGTCCACCGCGTCCACGAGGTCCTGCGAGGGCAGGTTCAGCACGCCCCCGCGGCGCGGGCCCTTTACCGTCATGCCCGGCAGGACCGAAGGCCGAATCCACCACGCCGGCGACCGGGGGCGCGAGGTTGGCCGAGCCGAAGGACATGGGTATGGGGGTGAGGACCCGGCGCATGGGGACTCCTGGGGAGGGACGGTCAGCCGAGAAGACGACGCGCCGGGTACGGAACGCGCCTCTGGTTTTGAAAGGAAGGGCTTACGTGCCGCTCTGGGCCAACGCCCGTTCACGCTCCAGCAGCTCGCGTTTGCGCTCCAGGCCCCAGCGGTAGCCGCCAGGCGCGCCGCCCGTCCTGACGACGCGGTGACACGGTACGACGAGGGCCACCGGATTCGCCGCGCACGCCTGGGCCACAGCGCGCACCGCTTTGGGCTCCCCGATCATCTCGGCCACCTCGGCGTAGGAGCGCGTCTCGCCGTAGGGAATGCCGCGAAGGGCGTCCCAGACGCGGCGCTGAAAGGCAGTGCCCGCCGTGTCGCCCGGCAGCGCCAAGTCCCGCCGCCCCGTCAGGTGTTTGTGGAGCGCTTCTATGTGGCCCCGCAACGCGGCCTCGTCCTCTTCGAGCGTTGCCCGGGGGTACTCGTTGCGCAACTCGGCGGTCAGCGGCTCCGCCTCCCCGAAGCGTACGGCCACCAGACCGCGCTCCGTGGCCGCGACGAGCATCGGTCCCAGCACGCTCTCCACCACCGCGTAGCGAATGGTCTGTCCGGCGCCGCCCGCCCGGTAGCGGCCGGGAGACATGCCCAGCCCGTCCGTCGCGCGGTCATACACGGTCCGGGCCGAAGGGTGCCCGGCGCCGTAGAGGGCCTGGGTCACGCTCGCGCCCGTGCGCAGCTCCGCCTTCAGCCGCTCGCTGCGGCGGGCCAGGGCGTAGCCCTTGGGACTGACGCCCGTGGCCGCCTTGAATACGCGCTGGAGGTGAAAGGGGCTCAGGCCGACAGCGCCCGCCAGCGCAGCGAGGCCAGGCGTAGGCTCCACGGTGTCGAGGAGGTGCTGAACGTGCAGCACGGCCCACTGTCCCGCGCTGACCTCCGTGGGTTTGCAGCGCAGGCAGGCGCGGTATCCGGAGGCCTCGGCCTCTGCAGGCGTATCGAAAAAGGTCACGTTCTCCCGGCGGGGCCGCCGCGACGGGCACGAGGGACGGCAGTAGACGCGGGTGGAGCGCACGCCGTAGTAGAACTGGCCGTCACTGGAAGCGTCGCGGCGCTGAACAGCCTCCCAGCGGGCCTCGGGAAGGGAAGAAATCGGGGTCATGTGGTCTCCTCCTGCGCCTTTCAGGGTAGCCCTGGGCCGCGCGGCGCTCTATCCGTTTCTTGCGCTCAGAGTGGGACAGAACCTGCCAGCGCCGTCAGGCCCTTCCAGTCCAGGTGCCCCGCCGCCCCGCCCGGTTCGCCGCAGGCCCAGGAGGCGAAGATGCAGGCCAGCCGCAGGGCCTCCCGCGCGTCCATGCCCCCGAAGTACGCGCAGACGAAGGCGGCCAGCAGCGCGTCTCCGGCCCCGTTCGTGCTGACCACTGGGCGGGTGGAGACGGCGGGCTGGTGCCAGGGCAAGCGGCCCCGTTCCGAAAGCAGCGCGCCGTCCTCACCCAGGCCGATGACCAGCACCTCCGGATCGCACCGCTGCCGGTAGGCGCGCAGCGCGTCCAGGGGTGGCAGCGGGAGGCGGGCGCCGCTCAGAAACAGCACGTCGGCGTGGAGGTAGGCCTCGTCGTAGGGTTCGCCCGGTCCGGGGGTGGCCTGGAGGTCCGTAACGACCGGCAGTCCCCGCGTCTGGGCCTCTGAGAGCAGGTCTTTGGTCCAGGGCACATTGCTCAGCACCACCGCCTCACATCCGGGCAGCGCGGCGAGAAAGGCGTCTCGGGGCGCGGGGGCGCCGTTCAGCCCCTTGAGGTCCCGGTGAATCTGCCGCCCGCCGCACGGTCCGGTCAGCACCAGTGACAGCGGGGTGGCCGGAGCGGGGAGCCAGTGTGCCCCGATGCCCAGCTCCGCGAGACGTGTCCGGACCACCTCGCCCGCCGCATCGGCCCCGGCAAAGCCCAGAAAGCGGGTGCCGCCTCCCAGCCGCGCCAGCGCGTGGGCCACATTGAAGCCCACCCCCGACACGCCGAGCGTCAGCGCGCCGGGATGCTCCACGCTCTCGACTTCGGGAAGCGGCAGGGCAGGGGCGGTGAAGCCCAGCTCCAGATTCACGTTGCCGCACACCAGCACGCAGGGAGCCAGAATACCAGGGGAGGAGACAGGCACGAAGAAAGTGTACCTTCCATTTCGTTTTGCTGTGGGCAGAATAAAATAAGGGCACTATGTCGCAAGCTGCTCGTGATTCGGCCCGTTGCGCCATCGAGGCGCGTTTTCAGGACAACGTGGACCGTGATATCAGCGGTCTGGCGGCCCAGGGGTGCCGCGAGCGTGGGCTTATCGCGCCCGATGGCACGCCCGCCCACAGGCTGTGCCCCGGCAGCCACGCCGGAGTCACCCGCCTGATCTGGCGTGAGTTCACGCCCGACTGGCGCGAAGTGGTGTATGTGTACGACGGTACCCGCACCGAGCAGACGCGCTACCTGAACGCCAAGCTGCACCTGACCGTGGCCCTCGCTGCCGCCGGAGACGAGCCGACGCCCGAGGTGCGCGCGGCCCTGCTCGCCGCGCACGAGGCCCTGCACGCCCTGTGGCGGGTCTGGGCCGGGTACCAGGCCACGACGACCGACGCCCTCGCTGCCGCCGTGACCGAGTTTGAGGACGTACGGTAGGGCAGCGGGGTTGGGGAGCAGGTAGGCTGGGACCATATCCCTGTGTTGGAGGTGTTCGTCCCATGACCCGAGCCGTTCCTGCCCTGCCCCCCACCTTCCGCGCCCTGCGCGCCCTGAAAGACGAGGCGGGCCTGCGCACCGAGTTCCAGACCCTGACCCCGGCCAATCTGCCGCCTGGCGACGCCGTGGTGCGCGTCACGCATTCCAGCGTGAACTACAAAGACGGCCTGGCGGTGGCGGGCCGCCCCGGGGTGCTGAAATCCCTGCCCATGACCCCTGGTATCGATCTGGCGGGCGAGGTGGTGACCGACGAGACGGGCACCTATACGCCCGGTACCCCTGTGGTCCTGACCGGCTGGGGCATCGGCGAGCGGCAGGACGGGGGCTACGCCGAGTATGCCCGGGTCCGGTCCGAATGGTTGGTGGCCATTCCGGGGGAGCTGAGCGCCGAGTGGGCCATGGGCGTGGGCACGGCAGGCTTTACCGCGATGCTCGCGGTACTGGCCCTGGAGGACCACGGGATGACCCCCGGGCAAGGTGAAGTGCTCGTGACGGGAGCGGCGGGCGGCGTGGGCAGTACAGCGGTGGCCCTGCTTGCTGCGGCTGGCTTCACGGTCACGGCCAGCACCGGCCGCCCCCAGGAGGAAGCGTACCTGCGCTCCCTTGGGGCCACAAACATCATTGGGCGGGAGGAACTGCCTCTTCTGAAGCGTTCCCTGGAAAAGGAACGCTGGGCCGGGGTGGTGGACACCGTGGGCGGTGAAGCGCTGGCTGGGGCGTACGCCAGCACGCGCACCCACGGCTCGTTGGCGGTGTGCGGCCTGGCGGGTGGGCACCAGCTTCAGACCACGGTGTTTCCCCTCATTCTGCGCGGCGTAAACCTGTTGGGGATCGACTCGGTAACCTGCCCCGCCCCACGCCGCCGCACCGCCTGGGACCGCCTGGCGCGGGACCTGCCACCCGTGAAGCTCGCCCCCCTGATCCGAATTCATCCCCTGGAGGACGTGCCCGCACTGGCTGAAGAGATTCTGGCAGGGCAGGTCCGGGGCCGCGTGGTGATCAAGGTGGCGTCAGGGACAGGTCAGGCACCGTAGGGCCAAGTTCGGTACCATGTGCCCCATGAACAAGCTTGTTGGCCTGACCCTGCTGGGTGTGTCCCTGACGCTCGCGTCTTGCGGCAACAACTCCATCGAAGCGCCCAAGAATGCGCCGGCAGAGTCCAAGATCTCCGGTCAGGTTCAGACCTGGGGCGGTGGCGGCACCGTGAACTTGAACGGCACCCTGCTGCCGCTGGCGACCGCGCCCATCGACGCGGCGAACAACTTCACCCTGACGCTGCCCCAGGCCACGGCCCTGGCGGGCGAGGCGCGCTCGGTGACCGCCACCCTGCTTAGCGGCCTGTCGCAGTTCGGCTGCGTGAACACCAGCCTGACCAATTCCAATGCGGCCGCCCAGGGCCTGCTCGCCTTTACCCTGCAGGCGAAAAACGGGAGCGCCACCAAAGACCTCTTTGCCGCAGCTGTCAGCAAGACGCTGACCACCCGCACGGTGGACGCGAGGGCGTGGCTGTATGTGGACCAGGAGACCACCCTCAGCGGCACCGTGACCTGCACGCTGGCCGGCCAGGGCAGTTTCCCGGTGACCGTGAGCGTCAACGCTGTGCCCGGCTGGAACATGCTGCAGTTTTACGTCTACGGCAGCTTCGGTTTCAGCGGCAGGAGCATCACCGGCAAGGTCATTCGCACGACCGCCCCCGTCAACACCTGGATCAGCATGGACGAGCTGAACGCCCAGATTCAGTAAGCGCCGCCTCGCAGCGCCTGCCTCGCTTTCCCGGTGAGGCAGGCTTCTCACTTCCGCGCCCCCTAGAATCGGTGGCGTGAACGCTCCAGCACGCTTTTTCATCGTCGCCAGCCTGGGCCTGCTGCTGTCCGCCTGCGCGGGGCGGCCCACCTTGCAGGTTGGGCCCGCCGCTCCCGCCAAGACGGTCGGCAACGTCCAGGGAAACATTTCCCGCTGGGGCGGCGCGGGCAAGGTCACCCTGGCGGGCCTACCGGGTCAGGCCCTCGCGCAGGCCGACGTCGCCTCCAGCGGCCTCTTTATTCTGCCCTTGCCCGACGCCGTGACGGTGCAGCCGGCCCTGCGTCCCGCGGCCGACGCGCTCTCGGCCGTGGGCTGCACGGGCCGGGTCACGAGCAGCGACGACGCGGCCCGCAATTTCGCCTTTATCAACCTCCAGCCGCAGCGCTCCGAGGCCAAGCCGGTGTTCGCCGCCCGGTTGCAGCGCACGTCCTTTACCCGCGCGGTCCTGACCGGCCGGGTCTACCTGTACGCCGACCGCCCCACCCGTCTGAGCGGTCAGGTGGACTGCGGCCAGATCATGCAGGAGTTCGCCGGGGTGGCCATCGGCGTGCCCATCAGCGTCAACGTCAACGCGCAGAGCGGCTGGAACGCTCTGGAACTGCGGGTGGACGTGCAGGGCTCGCTGACGGGCGTGTCCGCGACCGGAGAGGTCGGCGCCGTGGCGGACGCCCCCCAGGTCTGGCGCACTGCGCAGGAGATCATCGACCAGGCGAGCCAGTTGTAGGGCCACGTCTGCAGCCACCCGGTTACGCCCATAGCGTAAAGCGCTATGCTGCCCGGTGATGAGCACGTCCCTCTCCACCGATGGGCAGGCCCTGGCGCTTCTGGAACGGGTGTGGGGCTATCCGGCCTTCCGTGGCGTGCAGGCCGAGATCGTACGCACGGTGACCGAGGGCGGCAATGCCCTGGTCCTGATGCCCACAGGCGGCGGCAAGAGCCTGTGCTATCAGGTGCCCTCGCTGTTGCGCCCGGGCGCCGGCATCGTCGTCTCACCCCTGATCGCCCTGATGAAGGACCAGGTGGACACCCTCCGGCAACTCGGGGTGCGCGCCGCCTTCCTGAATTCCACCCTCAGTGCCGAGGGTGTGCGCGAGGTGGAGTCGGCCCTGCTCGCGCACACCCTCGACTTGCTGTATGTGGCTCCCGAGCGATTGCTGCTGCCGCGAACGCTGGACCTGCTCGAACGTGCGCCCGTGGCCCTCTTCGCCATCGACGAGGCGCACTGCGTCTCCCAGTGGGGCCACGACTTCCGGCCCGAGTACGGGCAACTCGGCGTGCTGCCGGAGCGTTTTCCCCATATCCCCCGGCTGGCCCTGACCGCCACCGCCGACGACCGGACCCGCGCGGACATCGTGCGGGTGCTGGGCCTCGCGGGTGCGCCGCAGTTCATCTCCTCCTTCGACCGCCCCAACATTCAGTACCGGGTGGGACCGAAGGAGGGACCCAAGACGCAACTGCTTGACTTTATTCGCACCGAGCACCCGGGAGACGCGGGCATCGTGTACTGCCTGTCGCGCAGGTCGGTGGAGGAGACGGCGAAGTGGCTCTCGGCGCAGGGAGTAGAGGCGGTGGCCTACCACGCGGGCCTCTCGCCGCGTGAGCGTAACGCGGCCCAGGAGCGCTTTCTGAACGAGGAAGGGCTGGTGGTGGCCGCTACCGTGGCCTTTGGCATGGGCATCGACAAGCCCAACGTGCGCTTTGTCGCCCACCTTGACCTGCCCAAGAGCCTGGAAGGCTACTACCAGGAAACGGGCCGCGCCGGGCGCGACGGGCTGCCGAGCACGGCGTGGATGGTCTACGGTCTCAGCGACGTGGTGAACGTCAGGCGGATGCTCGCGCAGAGCACGGCTCCGGAGGACGTCAAACGCACCGAGGCCGCCAAGCTCGACGCCCTGCTGACCTACTGCGAGGCCGCCACCTGCCGCCGCCAGATGCTGCTGGCGTATTTCGGTGAAACGCTGCGGGAACCGTGCGGCAACTGCGACGCGTGCCTGAATCCGCCGCGCGTGCGCGACGCCACCCGTGAGGCGCAGATGGCCCTTTCGGCGGTGGTCCGCACCGGCAACCGCTTCGGCGCGGCGCACCTCACCGACGTGCTGCTGGGCCGCGAGACGGAAAAGGTGCGGGCGATGGGTCACCACCAGCTGCCCACCTTTGGCGTCGGCAGCGCGCACGACGAGAAGACCTGGCGCGGGGTGCTGCGCCAACTCGTGAGCCTGGCCTACCTCTCGGCGGATGAGCACCAGGGGCTGCGCGCCACCGGAAAGGCACGCGCCCTCCTGAAAGGCGAGGAGACGCTGACCCTGCGCGAGGAGGCCCTGATGCCCAAGCCCGCGCGGAGCAGCCGGGAGCGCTCTGCCCGCGCGGGCCGCGCCCCCGTGGACGCTGCCGACGCCCCACTGTTCGGGGCGCTGCGCCAATGGCGGCTCTCAAAAGCGCGCGAGCAGGGCGTGCCTCCCTACGTCATCTTCAGCGACGCCACCCTCAAGACAGTCGCCGAACTGCGCCCTGACAGCCTGCACACGCTGGGGAGTGTCAGCGGTGTGGGGGCACGCAAGCTCGAAAGTTACGGCGCCGAGGTGCTGGAGGTGGTGAGGGGGAGCGGGCAGCCGTCAGCGGGCGGCCGTCTCCCCCCGGAGGCCGAACGGGGCGCGGCGGGGAATGCGGCGGTGCTGGGGGTGTTGCGGGCGAGTGCAGGGCGTTCGGCGGTCAGCTCTCCGCCGCTGGCCATCAGCCGTTCGCAGCCTGCGTCCGCCGCGCCGCCACGCGAAGTGGGCTTCTGGCCCGACTCCCTCTTTTCCACGACCCGCGAAACGCCCGCACCCACGGACGCCCCGGCCCCTGAACTCACCGAGGCCCTGCGCGAGCTTCGCAAGGAACTGTGCCGGGAAACGGGTCAAAGCGCCTTTGTGATCTTTCCCAATGCCACGCTGGAGGCCATCGCCGGCCGGCAGCCGCGCACCCTGAACGACTTGCGCGGGCTGCCCGGAATGGGCGAGAAGCGCATCGAGGCGTATGGAGAGCGGATCATCGGCGCCGTGCTGGGGACTTTGGACGGCTAGGCCCTAACTCTCGGCCGTCACCGGTCTCTTTCCCTTGAGCCCCAGGCTCAGCGCCAGGCCCGCCGCCACGAGCCCCAGCGCGAGCAGATAGGCGCGGCGCAACCCATCGGCCAGGCCACTGCCGCCCGCCTGAATGGCCGCCTCGCCGATCAGCAGCGCCATTAGCGCCACGCCGAGCGCGCCGCCCATCTGCCGGGCAAACAGGACGCCGCTCGTGACCGCGCCGAGTTCGGGGCGTGCGGCCTCGTCCTGGGCCGCGAGCAGCAGGCTGAGCATCGCAAAGCCCATCCCCATACCTACGACAAAGCCCAGCGCCGACGTGACCCACAGCGGTGAGTGGACCACGAACGTCATGGCTGCGAACGTCCCCGTCAGTACCACGAAGCCGATCTGCGCGAGCCGGGCGAGCGAGACGCGGTGCAGCAGCCGCGCGCTGAGGATGCTCGTCAGCGTCCAGCCCACCAGCATGGGCGTGAGGATGGCCCCCGCGCCCGTCGCACCCCGGCCCCCCAGGTGCTGCGCGTAGAGGGGCAGGTACGCGATGACGCCGAAGTAGGCCGCGCCGCCCATGAAGTTGCCCGCAAAGGCGATGGCGGTGGTGCGGTGCGCGAGGGCCTTCATGGGCAGCAGCGGCGAGGGATGGCGGCGCTCGGCGGCCACGGCGGCGATCAGCGTCGCCACGCCCAGCGCCACAAGGGGCCACGCCTTGCCCTCCAGCCCCCACACCGTCAGGCCGCTGCCCAGCGTGAAGAGGGCCGCACCGAGCCAGTCGAGTCTTGCGGAGCGCGGCGTGCCCGTTTCGCGCAGGTGCCGCAGGGCGATGAGCAGGGCCGCTACCCCGAACGGCAGGCTGACGTAAAAGGTCCAGCGCCACGACAGCGTGTCCGTCAGCCAGCCGCCCAGCAGCGGCCCGACGAGGCCCGATAGCCCCCAGACTCCGCTGATAAAGGCCTGAACCCGTCCCCGCTCGGTCAGCGAGTACGTCTCCCCGATGATGGTCAGCGTGAGGGGCAGCAGCGCCCCCGCCCCCAGCCCCTGAAAGGCCCGCGCGGCGATCAGCCACGGCATGCTCTGCGCCAGCCCGCACAGGGCGCTGCCCAGCAGGAACACCACCACGCCTGCCAGGTACAGTCGCCTGCGCCCCAGCACGTCGGAAGCGCGGCCCCACAGCGGACTGCTCACCGTGCTCGTCAGGAGGTACACGGCGAACGGCAGGGCATACAGCCGCTGCCCGCCCAGGTCCGCGATCACGCTGGGCATCGCGCTCGCCACCACGCTCGATTCCAGGGCCGCCAGAAATACGCCCAGCACCAGGCCCGTCGTTGCCAGTTGCCGGACGCGCGCCTCGGTGGGGGAGAGGGAGGAAGGGGCAGCGTGGGCGTCGCTCATGACAGGTAGGCTAACGCCCGTGGCCCCGCGCACTCTGGGTGGAGGCCGACGATGAAGAAAGGGTGGTGGACGCAGAGAAGGCTGTCGGCGCGCTGTCTCGTCACCCGCCGCCCTTTCTCCCTGCTCCACCCGCTCTAGCATGGCCGCGTGACCTCTCGCCCCACCCGTCCCCTCCCCGCGCGGCCTGCCGGATATGTGGAACTCGCGCGCTACAGCAGCCTGGGCCGCTTCTGGGCCCTGCTTGCCGGAGCGGAGCGGGCTGGGCGAACGGTGGCCGGAGTGCGCGGCGACGCGCCCGAGGTCTGCCGCCGCCGCGTTTCCGGCTACACCCTGCCCGGCACGGGCCTGCTGCTGGACACCGCCCGCGTCACCCAGGCGCTGGAGGACGGCTTCGAGACCCACCCCGCCCTCCTCGCCCTGCTGGGCGGTGACCCGCAGCAACTGCGGGATGAACTCAACGCCCATTATGCGCTGCGCGCGGACTTCGTCCTCGCCTTCACGGCGGGCCGAGACCTGATCGCCAGGCCCGAATTCAAATACGCACCCGTGGTGCGGGGCCTGAGCGCGTTGCCCGCCGATCTGCCCCTCCAGGCCCGGCGCCTGGGGCGGGACGAGGTACATCTGGTCATTCAGCGGGCGTGCGGGCTGGCGTAGGAGCGGGGGTGCCCGGTCTTGCGGCCGGTCTACGCCGCGTCATACGGTTTGCCGGATCATCCGTTCTGTCCCCGTCCCTCCGCTTCGGTGCCTCCACGCCTCTCTGGAAACCAGATCACCCAGGAGCAGCCCCCGAACGGACCCCTGCACCCTGTTGTGGGAGACGCCCAATTGAAGCGTTGGCCCGCCGATCTGTGGACCAAGGCTGACCTTGCTCCCCTCGCTCAGCTGACCGTGAATCTGGAAGCCGACGTTTGCCCCAGGCCAGTCGCCGCTGGCATGGCCCACGATTTCTGCCAGTCGGTGTCGTCCAGCCCATGGGGTGCGCTGCGCGGGCGCACTTCACGCTGGGCCTCACCCGTCGCTCGTCGTCCGCTTTTTCGGTTTGCTCGCGGCGAATTTCGCCAGTTGCGCGGTCAGGGCTGCGGGCGTGTTCGTGAGGAGGTGGCGTGAGGCCGGATTGCGGCTGGCAAAGTTGCCCACACGGCCTACCATGCGGTCAAACACGTCCTCGGGCATGTCCAGCGCGGGCGTCAGACGCACAGTGCGCTTGGAACTGAGGCTGAGGTTCCCCATCACGCCCGCCTCATGCAGTTCGCGCAGGGCGAGCAGGGCGGTGCCCTCGTACACGAACTCCTTCAGCGTCCCGGGCAGGGGTAAGCCCACCACCGGTTGAAACTGCATGGCGAGGAGCAGGCCCTGGCCGCGCACCTCCTGCAACAGGCGGGGAAACTGGGCCTGCAAGGCCCTTAGCCTCTCCAGGCCCACGCTCCCCAGGCGCAGGCTGCGGGCAGGCAGGTCTTCCTCCATCAGGTATTGCAGCGATCTCAACCCCACCGCCATACCCAGCGAGTTGCCCCCGAAGGTGTTGGAGTGCCGCTTGCTGCTCAGGCCGCCCAGCATCTTCTTGTAGATGGGCTGCCGCACCATGGTGGCCCCTACCGCCGTCATGCCGCCGCCCAGCGGCTTGGCGAGCGTGATGATGTCGGGGTCCAGGCCCTGCGCCGCCGACTCGAACCAGTGGCCGGTGCGGCCCAGCCCGGTCTGGATCTCGTCGGCGATGCAGACGATGCCGTGCTTGCGGCATAGCGCTCCGACGCCGTGGAGGAAGCCGGGCGGGGGAATGTTCACGCCGCCCTCGCCCTGAATGGGCTCAACAAAGATGGCGACGATGTTGTCGGGCCCTATGCGCCGCACCAGCGTGAGCAGCGCCTCCAGGTCCCCGTAGGGCGACGTAACGGCACCCGGCACCAGCGGCCGGAAGATGTCCTGATACTCCGGATTGGGCGTGAGGCTGAGGCTGCCCAGCGTCTTGCCGTGGTAGCCGCTGGAAAAGGAGATGTAGAACTTGGCGCGGGGCCGCCACGCCTTGGCGAACTTCATCGCGCCCTCGATGGCTTCCGTGCCGCTGGAGCAGAAAAAGACCTGCGAGTCCGAATGGCTGGGAAGTTCCCGGGCCAGCAGCCGCACGAGGTTGGCTTGAAGGGCTGCCCTCCACGGAGCGCTCGACTGTTGGGGCAGGCCCATCGCGCGGTTTTTCTCCAGGTACTCGCGCAGGAACGCGGTGATGACAGGCGGCATTTCCCCGAAGGGCACCGCCGCGTAGCCCGAAGCGTTGATGCGCCGCACGCCGTGGCCGTCTTCCAGCTCCCAGGGCGTGACGCGGTAAAACGGCCCGCCGACGCCCAGCAGGTCCAGGCCGTAGAGCAACTCCTCGTTGCCGTAGCGCTGGTCCAGTTCGCGAACGCGGGCAGGGCGCAGGCCCCCCTCGCTGAGCACGTCCTCGGCGCGAATGAAGTCCGGGGGCAGGGGTGCGGCGGGCGGCAGCGGGGCACTCATGCGGGGCAGTCTACCCGCCGCCTCTGAGCGCCGGACAGGAACCGGGTTCAGCGCTTTGGGACGGGCAGGGCCTGCAGCCTTGCCGTAAGGTCCCGTTGGGACTCAGGGCAAAGCCGCTGCACGGCCCCAGTTCCCGCGTCCACGCCCACGCTCGCGCATACGGGCGCTCCAGTTCATCCAGCCTCCCGGTCAAACGGGCCGTACTGCGCCAGTGTATCGGGCGAAAATTTGTTCGGCTTCAGCGGCGGGTTGCAGTTGAGATCTGGCCGCCAAGGCCCCCAGCAGGTCCGCCAGCCGTCCATGCGAATCCTTGACCCGCATCTGCTCCGGGACCGGTGCTGGCCGTCCAGCACAGCGGTGGGCGTGGCGAAGCCATTCAGGACGAAATGCCGAACGGGCGCGAGGAATTCCAACCACGCCCGCACCTCGAACCCGTCCACATCGGAAGACGCAGTACTCCAGATCGCTCCACGCGTCGGCCGTCCCCTGCGTAAACGGGCCGTCAGCGAGCGTGTGTGGGATGCGCCCGTCCGCGAGGATGGCCTGCCTCCTGCTGACGACTGGCCGCTGGAAGCGGGCCGTTCCCCTCAGTCCACATCCACGCCCAACCCCGGATTCTGCGCCAACTCCACCATTCGCCGCACCTGTTCGGGCAAGTTGCGCCCCAGGCTCAGGGGCGGCAGTTCGGCGGGCGAAAACCAGCCGCTTTCCAGCGTCTCGGTGTTGTCTGGGTGGACGCCTGCTTCACTGCTCTGCAATTCGCACGCGATGAACACCTTGTAGACGGCCCACAGCTCCGGCGGGTGTGCGTGCTTGTCCTTGTCCAGCAGGGCGAGGAGGCGCACGGCCCGCACCTCACGCCCGGTTTCCTCGCGGACTTCGCGCACCGCCACCTCGCGCGGGCTGTCGCCAGGATCGGCCCAGCCACCGGGGAGACTCCAGCGCCCGTCCTCGCGCTCGCGGGTAAGCAGCACGTCGCCCGCCCCGTTGAGCACCACCGCCCGCACGTCCACCTTCGGCGTCAGGTAGCCGCGTTCGGCCCGCAGGTGTTCGTGGACCCCGCCGGGGTCCTGCCCCGTCTGCGCCGCCAACAACTCTGCGCCCAGGCGCAGCAGCCGCTCGAAACGCTCGCGGTCATAGGGATCGCGGCTGTACGTCAGGCCCGCCTGGGCGATGGCCTGGAGTTCGCGGAGTTGGGAAAGGGTGGGCATGGAGCAACCTTTTCGGGTTTTGGGGTGGGCGTCAAGGTGGAGGCGTGAGAAGCAGTCTGCGGTGGCGCGGTTGCTGCCTCTTGCTCTCGCGAAGTCTGGAGCATTTGTCGTACAAGATGGTCCTGTTTTCTCGCCTTTGCTGCTCTTGGGACGGGTACCGCCCGGAGGGGACGCTCGCATTCCGCCCGATGCCCCAGTGTCCCGCCGCTTCTGCTTTCCGCGTCTCTGGCGCTGGCGCTCGCGCCCGCCCTGTTGCCTTTCCTGCTGCTCGCGGAGGCCGCCACCCAGCGCCGACGCGCGTGTCCCCACTGCGGCTTGCGCAGCACCCCGGGCGGAGGAGACCCCGTCAGCCCTGCCAGAGCTGGAAGAGGACGAACGAATTTTCACCGTGCTGCGCCGCGACGCCCTGCGGACCCGCCGCTCGCGCTGCCAAATCTGCGGGGCCGAGTTCGGGCGGGGTGAGGGCATGACCCTGCGTCCCGTTCTTCCGTTCGGGGAAGCCGCGGAAGGTCGCGCCGCCCGTTATCCTCCCTTCATGCGTCTCGTTCGGTTGCAGCACGAGGGAACGGCCCACTGGGGGCAGATCGAGGGCGAAACGGTCCATCTCACGCGCGGCGTGGGCGGTGAGCGGACGGGCGAGGCGGTGCTCCTTGGGGGCGCGGCGCTGCTCGCGCCCGCCGAGCCAACCAAGATCGTGTGCGTGGGCCGCAACTACCTGGACCACATCCGCGAACTGGGCAATGACACCGGAGACCTGCCGAAGGAGCCCGGTATCTTCCTCAAGGGGCCGAACGCCCTGGCCGAACCCGGCGGCACCGTCGCTTACCCCAGCTGGACCTCCAACTTCCACTTTGAAGGCGAACTGGCCCTCGTCATCGGGCGGCGGGCGCGCAACCTGACCGCGGAGGACGCGCCCTCCGCCGTGGCGGGCTACACCTGCGGGCTGGACCTGACGGCGCGGGACCTTCAGAAGACGGACCTGCAGTGGTTCCGGGCGAAGGCGGCGGACCGCTTCTGTCCGCTGGGGCCGTGGCTGGAAACCGAGTTCGATCCGCGTGACGTGCGTGTGCAGACCCGCGTCAACGGCGAGATCCGGCAGGACGGGCGAACCAGCCACATGATCTTTAATGTGGTGGACATCCTGACCTACCTCAGCCGCTTCGTGACCTTGGAACCGGGCGACGTGGTGCTCACCGGTACGCCGGAGGGCGTGGGCCCGCTGCAAAGGGGGGACACGGTGGAAGTCGAAGTGGAGGGCATCGGCGTGCTGACCACGCCCATCGGCGCGTAGCGCCGACGGGCGTGGTCAGCATATCGGCGGAACGCCGTTCAATCGCGCCGCATGCACGGTTTTCGGAAGGGTCGGCACGCTAGCCTGAAGGCGTGCCCACCCGCCACAGTGCCCACCGCCGGGGTGTCCGCGTCCCGGTTTGGCTCCTCCTGACTTTTGGTCTTGCGGGGGCCAGCCTCGCCAGCGCCAGTCCGGCCACGGACCTCTTCGGCGCCGCCACCCGCGCCTTTCAGACCCAGTATTACGGCTGGGCCGACGCGGACCGTACGGCCCTGACCCAGAAGTACGGCGCGCAGCTCACGGAGAAGTGCGCTCCACAAGCCGATGCGTGCGACTACACCACCGCCCGGACGGTGCTGACGGACCTCTTCACCGAGTTCGGCGATCCCCACACCAACGTCCGTGACTCCGAGGCGGCCGAGCGCCTCGCCGAAGTGACCTACAACCGCGCCGTCAGCCGCACCGGAGCGCGCGTGGTCCGGGTGCCCGGCGGCCTCCTCGTCGTCTCGGTCATGCCGGGCAGTCCGGCAGAAACGGCGGGCGTGCGGCGATTCGATCTGCTGACCACCGTGAACGGTGAGGCCACCGGGAAGGACGGGGCCGGCAAGAACCTCCCCATCGGCCCAAACGAGTTCATCCGGCTGGAACGGGCGGGTGGGCCGTTGAAAGTGACCCTGCGGCGGGCGGGCACCCCAGACCAGGACCTCGCCCTGAACACCGCCAGCCTCCAGGCCCGCGATGAGCCGACGCTGAGCTGGAGCGGAAGTGACGGCAAGACCGCCGTGATCGACTATCCCAGCTTTTTGTCGAGCGACAGCGCTGAACTGTTTCTGAAACGCCTCGCCCAGGCCAAGGATGCGGGCGCAAAGGCCTTCGTCGTGGACCTGCGCTACAACGGCGGCGGTTCTCTTGACGAGTGCGTCGCCGCTGCGAGCAACTTTAGCCCGGTGCTGTACAAGACCCGCTGGCAGGGCGGCGGCTACACCTACGGCGGCCTGCGTGGCGAGGAGGTTCTGCCCTTTATCGCCCGTGCGGCCAAACCTGACTGGGCACTGTGGCGGGGTCCTCTCGCCGTCCTGGTGGGACCAAACACCGCGTCCTGCGCCGAAGTGTTCTCCTACTTCGTGCATCAGGCTGGAGCCGTCGTGGTGGGCGAAAAGACGCGCGGCGTGGGCAACAGCGGCGTGATCTTTCAGCCCCTGCCGGACGGCGGCGTGCTGTCGGTTACGGTGCTGCGCGGCTATACCGATGCGGGCGAGGCCCTGCCCGCCTCCATCACGCCGGATGTGGCGGCGCCCACCGATATTTCGGTCCTGACCGGTGAGGGCCGCGACACCACCCTGGAGGCCGCGCTGGGTGCGCTCCAAACCCGGCAGGCGACGTCCAGATGAAGAGGAGATCGCCAATGGAGTCCTTGCAGACAGACGCCCGTCAGGGATGAAGCGCTAGCCTGGGGCTGTGCAACCCGGGCAGGTACAGCGCGAAGATGTACAGAAGGTCAGGGTTCACCCCGAGTTGGCCCCGGCCGTCCACCTATAGACTGGCCCCCGTAGAGTTCACGTCCGCTTTTTCCGTGCTGCGCCCCCGCGCCGCGCGCCGCGCCCACCACAGGGGGTAGCCCAATGAACCGATACGACGACCGCGCCCGCCTGGTGTTTCACTATGCCCGTGAAGAGGGGAACCGCCTGGGCCACGCCATGGTGGGCCCCGAACACCTCCTGCTCGGCCTGATGCGCGAGGGCGGTACCGCTGCCACCATCCTCTCTGAATTCGGGGCCAGTCTCGACGGTCTGCGCCGCCGCGTCGAAGAGATCATTGGCCGCGGGGAGGGCAACCGCTTGAACGACGCTCCCTCCATCACCCCCCGCGCCCGCCGCGTCATGGAACTGGCTTCCTCCGAAGCCCGGCAACTCGGCGCGCAGGTGACGAGCACCGAGCACATCCTCCTCGGCATCATCCGAGAGGGCGACGGCGTGGCCTTCCGCATCCTGCAGGAGCTGACAAAGGACGTCGACACCATCCGCTGGCGCGTGCTCGCTCAGGGCGACGGCAGCGGCACGGGCAAGGCTGCCAAGCCCGTCGCCACGCCCTTCCTCGACGAGTACGGCCGTGACCTGACCAAGCAGGCCCGCGAGGGCAAGCTCGATCCGGTGATCGGGCGCTCCGAAGAAATTCGCCGCGTCACCCAGATTCTCACCCGCCGAACAAAGAACAACCCCGTTTTGATTGGGGACCCCGGTGTGGGCAAGACCGCCATCGTGGAGGGCCTTGCGCTCGCGATCGTGGAGAAGCGCACGCCACCCAACCTGCACGGGGTGCGGCTGGTCAGCCTGGACCTCTCGGGTGTCGTCGCGGGCACGAAATACCGGGGCGAGTTCGAGGAGCGGCTGCGTCAGATCATCGAGGAACTGCGCAACGCCAAGGTGATGGCCTTTATCGACGAGCTGCACACCCTGGTGGGTGCGGGCGGCGCGGAAGGCACGCTGGACGCGGCGAACATCCTCAAGCCCGCGCTTTCGCGCGGCGAGATTCAGGTGATCGGCGCGACCACCACCGGCGAGTACCACCGCTACATTGAGAAGGACGCCGCCCTGGAGCGCCGTTTCCAGCCGGTGATCGTGCTGGAGCCCAGCCCCGCCGAGACGCTACAAATCTTGCGCGGTTTGCGCCCCCGTTACGAGGAGCACCACGGCGTGCAGATTCCCGAGCAGGCGCTGGAACTCGCCGTCCGCATCGGCGAGCGAAGCCTGCCTGGCCGCAATTTCCCCGACAAGGCGATCGACCTTATCGACGAGGCCGCCAGCCGCGTGCGCCTGAACATGAGCGTGGGCCTGCCCGTCGCGGAGACCGAGGACGGCGAACCCTACGTGAGTCGGGAGGACATTGAGAGCGTCATCAACTCGATGGGCGGCATCTACTCCGAGGAAACGGCGGCGCAGCTCGGCGACCTCGAAGAGCAGCTTACCGCCCAGGTCTACGGCCAGCCTGAGGCGATCAAGGCCTTGTCGAGCGCGCTGCGCCGCGCCCGCGTGGGCTTGGGCGGACGCACCCGCGTCGCTGCGAGCTTCCTGTTCGTCGGTCCAAGCGGCGTGGGCAAGACGCACCTGGCCAAGGCCCTCGCCCGGACCCTCTTCGGCTCTGAACGTTCGCTGATCCGGGTGGACATGAGCGAGTTTCAGGAATCGCACTCCATCTCCAAGTTGATCGGGTCCCCTCCCGGTTATGTGGGCTTTGAACAGGGTGGACGCCTGACCGAAGCTGTGCGCCGCCAGCCCTTCTCGGTGATCCTGCTTGACGAGATCGAGAAGGCGCACCCAGACGTGTACAACACCTTCCTCCAGGTGCTCGACGATGGTCGCCTCACCGACGGGCTCGGCCGCACGGTGGACTTCCGCCGCACGATCATCATCATGACCAGCAACACGGGCTTTAACGTGAACCCGACGGTGGGCTTCTCGCCCGTCACGCCCGACAACAACGCGCCGCTGCGCCACATCTTCACGCCTGAGTTCCTCGACCGCCTTGATGACGTGATCCGCTTCCGCCCGCTGGGGGAGGAGGAACTGGTGCGCGTGGCCCAGCAGCTTATGGGCGAGATGGGGGAAGAACTCGCCAGCCGGGAGCTGAACGTTACTTTTGACCCGGCCATTGCCGCGTGGCTGGTGGGCAAGCTCAAGGCCCGCAGCCCCAAGCACGCGGTGGGATCGAGCCGTCAGCTCCGTACCCTCGTCCGCGAGGAGATCGAGGATCCGCTGGCTCTGGAACTTATCGGCAGCACCGGCGAGGAGTTGCGCGTGGTGTTGGGGACGGACGGAATTCAGTTCGAGCGCGGCACGACGGCACCGCCGCAGATTCTGGCCTGAGGGCCGGGGGGCAGAGCGCAAGAAGGGCGGAGGCTTCGGCTTCCGCCGCCTCTCATTGGCCCTGTGCGCTCTGCGCGGGGCACTTTGCTTTCTGCGCGCAGCCGCTAGGATGCGGACCTATGACCAAGAGCATCGCCGCTTTTCAAGACGAATTTGGCCGTATCACGGGCTGGCCCTCGGACCGCCGTCGGGCACACCAGCTCGCTATTCTGGACCACCTCACCGGCCTTTTCGAGCCGGGGAGGCGGTACAGCGCAGAGGAAGTGGACCGGGTGTTGCGGGACCACAGCACCCTCGAAGATCCGGGCGTGCTGCTGACCGAACTCGTGGACAGCGACTACCTCGCCACGCAGGACAGCACCTACTGGCGCGCCGACAGCAGGCCCAACGGGTAAGCGCTATGGCCAAAGTGACGACGAAATACGTCTGCACTTCGTGCGGCTACCAGTCGGCCAAACCGCTGGGCCGCTGCCCGAACTGCCAGGCGTGGAACTCCTTTGAGGAGGAGGTGCCCGTCGCTGCTGTCGGCAGGGCGCGCGGGGGGGGTGCTTACGGCGGCATCGTTGGTGGCAAGCTGACTGCCCTTTCCACCGTCGGGCGGCGCGAGGAGCCCCGGCTGCCCAGCGGCATCCCCGAGTTGGACCGCGTGCTCGGTGGCGGGCTGGTGGCGGGCGGCGTCACCCTGATCGGCGGCGAGCCGGGTATTGGCAAGAGTACGCTGCTGCTTCAGGTGGCGGATCGCCTGGGCCGTTCGGGGGCGTCGGTGCTGTATGTGGCGGGCGAGGAGTCGCTGGAGCAGATTCGCCTGCGCGCAGATCGCCTGGGCGTCACTGCCGACATCCAGCTCACCCGCGACACGCGCGCCGAACACATCGCCGCGCTGATGGCCGAGCATAAGCCTGCCCTGTGCATCGTGGATTCCATCCAGACCGTGACCGTGGAGGGCGACGGCACTCCCGGCGGCGTCGCCCAGGTCCGCGAGGGCACGGCCATGATTACCCGCGCGGCGAAGGAAACCGGCACCGCCACGGTCCTCGTCGGCCACGTCACCAAGGAGGGCACCGTCGCCGGCCCCAAGGTGATGGAACACATCGTGGACACGACCGTCTTTCTGGAGACGGTGGGGTCCTTCCGCCTCCTGCGTTCCGTGAAGAACCGCTTTGGGCAGGCGGGCGAACTCGGCGTCTTCGAAATGCGCGGTGAGGGGCTGGTGGCGGTGGAAAACCCTTCCGCCGCCTTCCTGGCCGAGCGTCCGGTGGACGTGCCCGGCTCTGTGGTGGCCGCCACCATTGACGGCCAGCGCCCCATGCTGCTGGAAGTGCAGGCGCTCGCCGCCAAGACGCCCTACCCCAACCCCCGCCGGGTGGTCGTGGGCCTCGACCCTCGCCGCGTGGACGTGGTGCTCGCCGTGCTGGAGCGCCGCCTTGACCTCACGCTGGGTGGGCTGGACGTGTACGTGAACCTCGCGGGTGGGTTGAAAGTGGCAGACCCTGGCCTGGACCTGCCCGTCGCCCTGGCCGTCTATTCGGCGGTGGTCGGCCGCGCGCTCCCGCAAAACGTGGCCGTGTTTGGGGAGGTGGGCCTGGCGGGCGAGGTCCGCTCCACCCAGGGTGCCCTCCGCCGCGCCGAGGAAGCGGGCCGCGCCGGGTACAAGCAGCTGATCGTTCCCCCTGGTCTGGACGGGCGCGAGGGGGTCCGCAGCGTGGAGCAAGCTGTCGGCCTGATCTGGAAATCCAGGGGGAACGAATGACGGGGTGGCTGGCCGCCTAGACAACCGCTGCTACACTGCCCCCCATGTCCTGGACCCAGCACCTGAAAGTTGGAGAAGCCGACGTTTATTCCCTCACAGACGGCCAGTTTCGCCTTGACGGCGGCGCGATGTTCGGCAGTGTGCCCAAGGTGCTGTGGGAGCGCGCCTCGCCTGCTGACGCGCTGAACCGCATCCGCCTCCGCATCAATCCCCTTCTGATTCGGCTGGGGGGTCACAACATCCTCGTCGAGACGGGCTTCTGGGACCAGGGCGGGGCGAAGTTCGAGGCCATGTACGCCCTGGACCGCGACGAGACGGTGTTCCGGGGCCTGTCGGACCTCAGCCTCTCGACGGAGGACATTCACCTCGTGGTCAACACGCACCTGCATTTCGATCACGCGGGGCGCAACGTGACCCTGACGGGCGAGCCGACCTTTCCGAACGCCCGCTACGTGGTGCAGAAACAGGAGTTGGAGGATGCCCGCCACACCCATGAGCGCAACAGGGCAAGCTACATCCCCGAGTACATCGAACCTCTCGCAGATGCGGGCCTGTTCGACATAGTGGACGGCGAACACGAACTCCTGCCCGGCCTGAGCGTCCTGCCGCTGCCTGGGCACAACCTCGGACAGCAGGGCGTGGTGCTGCGCTCGGGCGGGCAGACGCTGGTGTATGTGGCAGATCTGATTCCGACTCTGGCCCACGCGCCGCTACCCTACATCATGGGCTACGACCTCTACCCGGTGACGACGCTGGAAACGCGCAAGAAGTACCTGCCGGGGTGGTTTGAGGAAGGAGCCGTGATCTGCACGCCCCATGACTCAGACTCAGCCTTCGCGCGGCTGGAGGAGGGCAAGAAGGGGGGGTGGGTGCTGGCGGCGCCGTAAAGACAGGAGGCCGGAAAAAGAAATGCCGCGCGACGGTAGAAGGTCGCGCGGCAAAGAGGCGTGGGTCAGCGAACGACGGTGAGGTGGCTCTGGTAGTTGCCGCCCATGGACTCGGAAGCGATCAGGGTGACGCCGCCGTCACGGTTGGTGACTGCCCGGCTGCTGGCGTCCACGGCGACGCTCTGCTTGATGGCCGCGTTTGCTGGGTCGAGCTTGAGCAGTTTCCCTCCACCGGTCACCCACAGCACATCCGGCGTCACGGCATCGAAGCCGATGAGGCTCAGATTGCCGTCGAGGTCGAAGGTTGTGACTGAGTTGTCGGCGTTGATGCGCGAGAGCTTGCCGTAGGTCGTGAACCACACCTGACCTGCGTCCGACACGGCGACGCTCCCCACGGAATCGCCTGCGCTGGGCAGGAGCGTGACGCTGGATTTGGCCGTGTCAATGCGCAGCAATTTGCCGTTGTGGTTGCCCTGATACACCAGGTAAGCGCCCGAATTGCTCTCCACCAAGTCCGTGCTGCTGAAGGGCGAAGAGTTGTAGCTCTGGGTGTCGTCCACCGTTTGAACCGTCTGCGTGGCCGGGTCCCAGCGGCTCAGGCCGTATTTGGTCAGGCCAATCTGGCTTGAAGCCTCACGTACGAACCAGATGCTGCCGGAGGCGTCCACCGCGGCACCCCTGTACGACGGGGCAAGTCTGGCAGGCCCTGACAGCTCGGTGGTCGAGCCGTCGTCTTTCAACCGGACAATCTTGCTGCTGCTCCCAGCGTCTGCGGTGACGTACACGTCCCCACCAGAAATGGGGAGGAGCCGCACGTCCCCGCCCGTTGTCAGCGTGAGTTCCTTGGCGGTCTGTCCGCCCGAGATGCGGCGGAGCGTGGCCGTGTAGATGCCGCCGGAGTAGACGTTCGATACGAGGACCCAACTGCCCGGTGAGGCGGGGAAGATTTCGCGCGTCACGTTGCCTACGGCCGTGCGGGCAGGCTTAACGGTGAGCGAGAAGGTATTGTTGCCCGTTCCCACCATGCCGTCGCTGACCACCCGCACCGTCGCGGTGCCCAGGGCCGCGTCCGCCGCGAGTTGCAGGGGCACTGTGACCGTGGTCGTCGCGTTGGCCGTTACGTCCACGGAGACGGGGGGGGCCTGAACTCCAGCGGGAAGGTCCATCAGGGTGAGGTTGACCTTGCCGCTGGAGCCGGACTGCGAAGCGGCGCTCACGGTTACGCTGGCGCTGCCACCCTGATAGCCGCTCACGGGCGAGCCGTTGCTTCCCACCGAGACCAGCACGGCGGGCTGAGGCACCACGGTCTTGACGGGCGTGCTGGCGCTGCGTCCGTTCCCCTCTGCGACCAGAGTCGCCCCGTACTCGCCGGGCTTGAGGGCCGCGCCGCCCTGCACCGTCAGTTCGCCTAAGGCATAGCCGTCTGCGCCCAGGTTGACGGTGGCGGTGTTCGCCGTTACGCCGCTCGGTAGCCCTTCGAGGTGGACGGTGACGGCTCCCGTGAAGCCCAGCACGCTGCTGACGTGGAAGGGCAGCCTGACGGGAGCGTTGGGAACGACCTGGACCTGAGAGGCTGAGAAGTACAGGCTGATGCCCACCCGCTGTACGTTCAGCGTGCCACTGCCGGAGCCGACCTTCTTGCCGGCGCTGTCCAGCACCTGAAGCGCGAAGGGCTTGTTCACGTTCTGCGTGCCCTTGTACCGGAACTTGAGGGTGGTGACCACACGCTGCTCACCCACGCCCAGGCTTCCCAGTATGCCCGCGGGCGAGGAAATGGACTGCGCGGCGAGGGCGGGGAGCGTGAGGGTGTCCGGCTCGACGGTCAGGGTAGAGTCGTCGGTCTGAAGTTTGACGGAGCCGCTGTAGCCGCCTACCTGAGCGAAGGAGACCTCGGCAGCCGCCGGATCATCGTTTTTGAACTCCAGGGCACTGGGCTCCAAGAAGGCGCTGACCCGCACGTCGGCCGCCTTGAACTTCAGCACGCTGTGGGCATTGGGGTCCGCATTTCGCAGGCTGAAGTTCTGTCCGGAGCCATTGAGGGCCAGGAGATTCCACCCGCCCTTCAGGGTCAGGTCGAGGCTGGTCGTGCCCCCGCTGCCCTGGCATGTTCCCCGGGAGGTGGCGGCAGCCTCGGCGTACACCCGCAGGAGGAGCGTTCCTGCGCCCACGCTACCCGGCGCGATCTGCTCGGTGATGGTGCCCAGCAGGTCGCCCTGGGGGCTGTAGGCCCGCAGCTCTTCGGTACCCCAGCCGCGCACGTTGGGCAGCACACCCCCGCTGCTCGTTTTGCAGCCCGTGAAAAGGAGGCTCAGCGAGGGTGGCACCACATTGGTGAGGTCCAGCTCAAGGGTATTCGCCCCGTCCACGCTGCCCTGGCCGATGAAGTTCGGTTCGTCCACACCTGCATAGACGTCGCCGATTTTCAAGGCGTTGCCCTCGACCTTCCCGGTGATCCGTTCGGCTTCCAGCCTCTTGGGGGCCGGCGCGTAGGTCAATGTCACCGTCTTGTCGCTGCCGAGCGTCACGGTCTGCGCGCCGGGTGTGGTGTAGCCGTTGACCACCCCCGCCTCGACCTTGAATACGTCTCCGGCACGGAGCGCGCTGAAGGTCTTGCTGCCCTCCACCGTACTTGTAAAGCTCTGCGTGTTCGTCGTCGTATTCGTGACAGTCACTGGCACGCTCGGCACGCCCTCAGCCTTAACAGTCAGGCGAAAGGTACTCGTGGGAGCAGAGTCGTTATTACACGCGCTCAGGAGGACCGTTACGCCGAGAAGGGCACTTGCGAGGGAAAGCTTCTTCATGTTTACTCAGGATTCGAATGGTAATTCCCGCTTTGTGTATGGGAGGAATGACCTGAGTGATGTGCTCCTGACGGCGGCCCGTCTACACCTCTGCCCCGCCGCCTTAACCCTGCGCGCTACACTCCGCCTTGATGTTCACCTTCCTGCCACTGAAGCGGGGCACCCAAGCGGCGCTTCTTCTTTGCTGGGGGCGGTGAGCGCACCACAGTGTTCGCCCACTTCGCCCCCGGAGCCACTCAGCGCTTCGGGGGTTTTTTGGGTCCGTTTCTGAAAGGGGAGATGCAGAACATGGGAATGACGATTGCGGAGAAGATTCTGGCCGCCCACAGTGGGCATGACCACGTCGTACCGGGTCAACTGATCGAGTGCGCCACCGACCTCGTGCTGTGCCACGAGATCACCACGCCCGCTGCCCTGCGGATGCTCGAAGAGCGCGGCATGGACCGGGTATTCGATCCTTCCAAGATCGTGGCCGTGCCGGACCACTCCGTGCCCGCCATGAACATCAAGGCCGCCAAGATGTACCAGAAGCTCAAGTCCTGGGTCAAGGAAAAGGGCATTGAGCACTTCTACGACGTGGGGCGTGGCGGCATCGCCCACGTGGTGCTGGAGAACACCGGCCTGATCAAGCCCGGACAGACGCTGGTGAGCGGCGACTCGCACACCTGCAATGCGGGGGCGCTGGGCTGCTTTGCCACGGGCGTGGGCAGCACGGACCTCGCAGGCGCGATCTACGCGGGCAAGGTCTGGTTCAAGGTGCCTGAGACCATGCTCATTCGCGTGACCGGCCAGATGCAGCCGGGCGTCACGCCCAAAGACCTCGTCCTGGAAGTTATCAAGCGCATCGGGGCAGACGGGGCGAACTACCTCGTGATGGAATGGGTGGGCGACACCATTGACCGCCTGGACATGGAGGGCCGCTTTACCCTCACCAATATGGCCATCGAGGCGGGTGGCAAGACGGGCATCGTGGCCGTGGACGACACCACCCGCGCCTTCCTGACCGAACGCGGCGTCACGCCGGACCAGTACACCGAATACACCTCCGACCCAGACGCGCAGTACAAGGTGGTCATTGACCTGGACGCTTCCGCAGTCGAACCCACCGTCGCCTACCCGCACATTCCCTCCAACGGACGGGTGGCGGGCAGCGACCGCATCGCCGTGACGCACGCCTACGTGGGCAGCTGCACCAACGGGCGCATCGGGGACCTGCGGGAGGTGGCCCGGATCATGAAGGGCCGCAAGGTGGCCGAGGGCGTGCAAATGATCGTGGTGCCCGCCACCCAGGCGATCTGGAAGCAGGCGGCGCAGGAGGGACTGCTCGAAATCTTCGTGGACGCGGGTGCGAGCGTGAGTTACCCCAGCTGCGGCGCGTGCCTGGGGATGCACTCTGGCGTACTGGGGCCAGACGACGTGTGTATTTCCAGCAGCAACCGCAATTTCGTGGGCCGCATGGGAGATCCGTCCGCACAGATCTACCTCGCCTCGCCCGCCACCGTGGCGGCGAGCGCGGTGACGGGGTTTATCAGCGATCCGCGGGCCTACAACGAGGGTGGAGAAGCGGCGGACTGAGGACATGGCATGGGGCCTGACGACACCGTTCTGGCTGCCGCGACTCGCGCTCGGCTTCCGCGTTCTGATGCGGGCGGCTGCCTGCCTATCAGGGCCATCTGGGCGTGCTCACCGGCCCTGCGTTGATGCTGGCGTTGTGCCTCCTGCCGCGTGCGCCGGGCGTCGAGGTACGGGTTGCAGTCGGCGCCCTGGCCCTGCCGCTCGCCGCCTACCACCTGCTGCTGTCGGCCGTCTTGCTGTTTTTCGTGATTTTCCAGATCCCCCGACTTCCCCTCCCAAAGGCCTGGTGACCCCATGCAACTTCTCCTCCTGATCGCCGCCCTGCACCTCGTCGTGCTCGTCATTCCCGGTCCGGACGTGCTGCTCGTCAGTCAGACGGCCCTGGCCCGTTCGCGGCGCGCGGCCCTGTTCGCCGGGCTGGGGGTGGTGCTGGGCATCTCGTGCTGGGCGGGGCTGGCCCTGCTGGGCATCAACGCGCTGTTCACGGCGTTTCCCTGGCTTCACGGCATCATCAAGGTGGCGGGCGGGCTGTATCTGCTGTACCTGGGCGCGGTGCTGTGGCGCTCCAGCTTGCGAAACGGGGAGGCTGGGGCCCCTGTGCCCGTGCCGATGGGTGACCTGCGGGCCCTGCGTGCGGGCCTCCTGACCAACATTTCCAACCCCAAAGCGGCCGTGTTTTTCGGCAGCGTGTTTTCCAGCGTGCTGGGCGCGCACACCTCGCCGGGCCTGAAACTGGCAGCCTTTGCGGTGATTGTGTGCCTGAGCGTGGCCTGGTTCGTCCTCGTGGCGCTGGGCATGTCCACCGCACCGATGCAAAACCTCTACCTGCGCGCCCGCCGGGGCCTGGACCGCGCCGCCGGAACGCTGATGGTGGGCTTCGGCGGGTTGCTGCTCGCCTCGCGCGAGTAGGTGCGTCTTAGCGGTCCTGTACCCTGGAGATCCTATGGGTGAAGCCAAACGACGCAAAGCACTGGGCCTGATGCCCACCGTCCATCCCTTCGAGGCCACGCTGGACACGGACGGAACCGTGACCTTCACGCGCGCTTCCGAAGACGCTGATCTGCGCGAGCAGCTCCTCTCGGCCCTGCGCAGGACGCAGCCGACGGGCACGGGCTGGGCCACCCAGTACCGCCGCGAGTACATCATGGCCGGGTTACCCCAGAAGCTCATCGAGACGCGTGAGGACCTGGAAGCCATCGCTGTGCCCCCCCTGCGCCGCCTGACCGGCGAACTGGTCTTCAACCCCGACCGCCGCGCGCTCGACGCCGACACCCAGAATGTCCGGCGTGAGTACCACGCCTTGGAGAACGGCGCATACCTGCGCGTGCGGCGCGAGGAGCACTCGGTGGACGGACTGCGCTGGGGCACCCTCCCCACCGCCGATATGCAGGAGCGCCTCCAGTACCTCATCCAGCACCCGTTGGCTGCAGAGGAGGGCGAGGTCCAGGCCACCTACCAAGCCGAGCACTGGCAGGCGGGCCGCATCGACATCGAGCCCGACCCGCCCGCCGAGCAACTCGAAGACCTGGAGCGGCTGGTCCGCATGTGGCACGGCGTGACGCCCGAGGACTGGGCCGATTCGCACGCACAGGCGCTGGAAGTGGCCGGGGAAGAGGCGGACGAATCCCAGGTTCCCCTCGCCCGCCGGGTGAGAATCGAACTGCGCGAGCTGACGCCCTTCAGCCTGCCCCTGAGCGTGCTGTCCGATTACGGCGTGGCCCTCGACAACGTGGCCTACACCATCGACGGCGAAACGTGGCTGTCCTACGGTGAGCCTGGCGAGGCCCTGGAAGACGAACAGGGCGAACTCGGGGAGTTGTTGAGCCAGATGCTCGACGTGGAGACCGTGCCCGTGACCGTCTGGGCCGATGGACGCGTGGAGTGGGAGGAAGGCACACTGCCCGAGGAGCACGCGGAGCGTATCCGCGATGAACTGCTCCAGGCCACCGGCGCGGGCAACCCCGAAGCCTGGGCCGCCTTCACAGGCGGTGTCCTGCGCGACATGTTTGCCGACGAGGCCCCCCACCTCGCCGAACACGACGCCCTCCCCGTTCCCGTGGGCATGAAGATTGACCTGCCCGCCGATTCCGTCTCTGACCCCGAAGACCCTGCGCAGTACTTCATCGAATCTGAAGTCACCTTCGACGGCCAGCAGTGGCGCGACCTCTACGCCGAGGACGTGCCCGAAGAACTCGCCGCCCTTGTTCCTCCCAGCGAACCGAACTGATTTTTAACCCTTTGCTCTCTGCCCTGCACGAGGTCCCCCATGCCTACTGTCCACGTCTTTGCCCGCGACCACATCAACACCGACGAGATCATTCCCGCCCGCCACCTCACCACCGACGAGGAGGCCGAGCTGGCGAAGTACGCGATGGAGGACTACGACAAGACCTTCGTCCGCCGCGTCAAGCCCGGCGACATCATCGTGGCCGGAGCGGACTTCGGGTGTGGCTCCAGCCGTGAGCACGCCGTCTGGGCGCTGCGCGGCGCGGGTGTGGCGGCGGTGATCGCCCCCAACTTCGCGCGCATCTACTACCGCAACTCCATCAACAACGGCTTTCTGGCGCTGGAGTGCGAGAACGTCGTCGAAACCTTTATGGACGGCGACGAAGCCGAGCTGGACCTGAAGGGCGGCACCATCACCAACGTTCGCACCGGGCAGAGCCTGACCTTCGTGCCCGTGCCGCAGTTCGCGCTGGACGTGCAGAAGGCCGGGGGCTGGCTGGAGTACATGAAGGCCCAGGAACAGCCCACCGGGCCCGTGCCGCAGGTGGAAGAAGTGCAGGAACTCAAGACGGAGGAACACCATGCCTAAAGTCGTCACCCTTCCCGGAGACGGAATCGGCCCTGAAGTCACCGCCGCTGCTGTGGAAGTGTTGCGCGAAGTCGCGCCCGACGTCTTGATCGAGGAACACCTCATCGGCGGCGCGGCCTACGAGTCGCACGGCGAGCCTTTCCCGGCCCGCACCCGCGACGCTCTGGGAGACGCGGACGCCGTGCTGCTCGGCACCGTCGGCGGACCGCAGAACAGCCCCTGGAACAGCCTGCCCCGGAACCTGCGCCCGGAAAGTGGGTTGCTGGCGCTCCGCAAGGCGCTGGGCTGCTACGCCAACCTTCGTCCCGTGCGGGTGCAGCCGGGCCTGGAGCATCTGTCTCCCCTCAAGCCTGAGCTGGCGCGGGGGGTGGACATCCTGATTGTGCGCGAACTGCTGGGCGGCGTGTATTTCGACGGGGACCGCAAGATCGAGGGGGACACCGCCTACAACACCATGCGCTATACCACCCATGAGGTGGAGCGGGTGGCCAAGGTGGCCTTCTGGGCCGCCGAGCAGCGTCGGGGCCGCGTGACAAGCGTGGACAAGGCCAACGTGCTCGAGGTGTCCGAACTGTGGCGGCGCGATGTACAAGCGCTGCGCGACCGCGCGTACCGCTCCATTCACCTCAACCACGAGTATGTGGACAGTGTGGCGATGCTCATCGTGTCCAACCCCAGCCGCTACGACGTCATCGTCACCGAAAATCTGTTCGGCGACATCCTCTCGGACCTCGCTGCCGTGATTCCCGGCTCGCTGGGGCTGATGCCGAGCGCGTCCCTCGGCGACGGCGCGGGCCTGTTCGAGCCCATCCACGGCAGCGCCCCCGATATTGCCGGGCAGGGGATCGCCAACCCCGCCGCCGCCATCATGAGCGCTGGGATGCTGCTGCGGCACGGCCTGAAGCGGAGTGAAGCCGCCAACCAGATTGACCGCGCGGTCGCCCTGGCCCTGCGGGCACATCCGACGCGGGACCTGGGGGGCACGGCCGACACCGAGACCTTTACCCGCGGGGTGTTGGACGCCCTGGTGAGCAGCCCCAGCGTGGGCTGAGGAGTGAGCCGTTAGCAACGAGAGGCAGAGGCGTTCAGGCGCTTCTGCCCTTTGCCTTCAGTCTCTGCCTTCCAGTTCCCGCACCCGCTGCTCCAGTTTGCGCACCCGGTGGGACTCACCCCCGTCCCAGGCGCGGCGGGCCACCCATACCACCCCAGACACGAGGGCAGCCAGCACCGCGAGGAAGGCGAAGAGGGCGACGGGTTCCAGGGGGCTGAGGCCGGGCATATCTGCGGGTACGCGCCGCGTCCCTACCGGGTTCCCAGACCTCATCCTTTGCCTGTATGGGCCGTGCTAGACCTCGTTATGCCCCCGCGCTTCGCCCGCCGCGCTGTGCTCACGATCGCTGCGCTGGCCACCGCTACCCTGTCCGCCTCGGTTCTGACGGCCGCCCGCGCTGCGCCCGAGATTTTCATCGCCTACCCGCCCGAGGGGCACCGGGTGACGTCCGACCACGTGCTCCTGGAAGGCAGCGTGACGGCGGGCGCGGCTTTAAAGATCGGGGGGCGGGCCGTGGCTGTGGGATCAGACGGGCTGTTCATCCTGTGGTGGCCGCTGCGGGTAGGCGTCAACGATCTGCGGCTCACGGCGACCGCTGGGGCAGAGAGCGGGACGCGAACCCTCCGGGTGACGCGGGGAGACCTTGCCCCCCTGCCTGCGCGCCCCACCGCCATAGACCGCTCCAGCGTAACGCCCAACGTCTCCTCCGAATTCTGGGACGCCGCGCACGACTCACCCGCCGAGCGAACGGTGCGCGTCTCCTTTCGCGGCGCGCCCGGAGGGCGGGCATTTTTTCAGGTGGGGCAGTCGGTTCCGCAGTCCATGCGTGAGGTCAGCCCAGGAAGCTACGAAGCGGCGTTCGCGCTCTCCCCCGCGTTACCGCTGGACCGCGCCGCCGTTACCCTTCGCCTGACCGGCAACGATGGCCGCACCGTGCTGGCAACAGCCCCCGGACGCCTGAGCAATGCGCCGCTGGGCGCGAGGACGGGGACGCAGCGCCCCGGCACGGTTCAGGGGCTGGGCCTGAACGCCTCCACCACGGAAGCCAACACCCAGACGGGCACGCCCTTCTTGTACCCTCGGGACGGGATGACCTTCGCGCTTGTCGGGCGTCAGGGAAACGATGTGCGCGCCCGTCTGGCCCCCGGCGTTGGCGTGCTGATCTCCGAGGCGCAGCTGGACGTCTCGCCTGGCCTGCCTGTGCAGGGGCAGGCAGGAGCCGTGACCCTGGAGGAGGACCCCGCTTCGCCGAGTCTGCGCATCCGGGTACCTTTGGGCGAGGCGCGCGTGCCCTTCACGTTGAGCCAGGAGGACGGGGGCCGCCGCCTGAGCGTCACGCTGTACGGCCTGGAGACGCCGCCTGGCCTGCCCACCCCTTTCCCGGACCCGCTGCTCGGGGACGTGCAGGTGGAGCAGGTGGGCCCTGGCGTCTCGCGCGTCACCCTGAACTTCACCACCCCGCAGGCGTGGGGCTTTACCGCCAACTACGGCGGAGACGGCCTGCTGCTGACGGTACGCCGTCCGCCCGTCCTCGATCCGGCACGTCCGCTCGCTGGGCGGATGATTGTCCTGGATCCTGGACACGGCGGGACGCAACTCGGCGGCGCGGGAGCGCTGCGGGTTCCAGAAAAGGACCTGACCTTACCTATTGCCCGCCGGGTGGCCGAGCTGCTGCGCGCCCAGGGGGCCGGAGTCCAGCTCACCCGCGAGTCGGACGTGACCCTGGGGCTTTATGAGCGCGGTCTGAGCGCCGAACAGTCTGGGGCCGATCTGCTCGTGTCCATCCACGCGAACGCCCTGCCGGATGGCCGGGACCCACGCGGCATCCGCGGCCCAGAGGTGTACTTCACCCACCCGCAGGCGCAGGCTCCGGCGGCGGCCATCCTCGCTGCGCTGCGGCGCACCCTGCCGGACCTCGGCCCCGGCGCGGGTCTGAAACCGGGGGCGGACCTGGCGCTCACCCGTCCGAGCACCCAGCCCAGCCTGCTGATCGAAACCGCCTACCTGACCGATCCCGGAAATCTGCGTGTGCTCATGAATCCCGCGGGCCGTGAGCGCTTGGCTGGGGCAATTGCCGCTGGCATTGCCGATTTCTTCCAGGCGCAGGCCAGCGGCCGGTGAGGCGGAAAATACGTCGCGGACTGGCGGGGATACCCCCTACACTCCTGGAGACATGAGCCTGAACTTTCGTGCCCCCCTCTGGTACTGGCGGGGTCCCGCGCCCTGGTATTTCATCACGGTGCCTGAAGCGGAGTGCGCCGTCCTGCAGGGCGTGTCCCGCACCGTCACCTACGGCTGGGGCATGATTCCCGTCCGGGTCCGAATTGGCGGCACCGAGTGGAAGACTTCCCTGTTTCCCAAGGAGGGCCGCTACCTCGTGCCTGTCCGCGCGGGCGTCCGCAAGGCCGAGGGACTGGAGGAGGGCGACGAGGTGGCGGTGCGGCTCGAAGTCAGCGCGTAAATTTCCGTGCGGCGCAGGCCCCAGCTTCCTCACTCTGAGCGGACAGGGCCCAGCTCCCGACGCCCCACCCACTGCTAGAATCTCCGGTTATGGACCTCAAGGCACAACTCAAAGCTGCTGTGGAACGGGCCGCCGCGGAACTCGGCGTCCCCGTCGAGGCAGCGATTCAGGAAACCCCGGCCAACAAGCCCGGCGACTACGGCACACCTGCCGCGTTCCAGATGGCCAAGGCCCTGGGCCAAAACCCCGCGCAAGTGGCCGCCGCCCTCGCGGGGAAGGTGGAACTTCCCGCCGGAATCGCCCGCGTGGAGGCCGCTGGGCCGTTTCTGAACTTCTTCGTGGACGTGGGGGCGTTCGTGCGGGGTGTGGTGGAAACGCCGTTTTCCATGCCCGCCCGCCGGGATAAGGTGGTCATCGAACACACCTCCGTCAACCCCAACAAGGAACTGCACGTCGGTCACCTGCGCAACGTGGTGCTGGGCGACTCCATGGCCCGCATCTTCCGCGCGGCGGGGCACTGGGTGGAGGTCCAGAACTACATCGATGACACCGGGCGGCAGGCTGCTGAGGCGCTCTTCGCCGTATCGCACTACGGGCGCACGTGGGACGGCGTGCAGAAGTACGACCACTGGATGGGCGAAGGCTACGTGCGCCTGAACGCCGATCCCGCCAAGCCGAATCTGGAAGAAGGCATCAGCGCCGTGATGCACCGCCTGGAAGCCGGGCAACTGCGCAGCGAGGTGGAACAGATTGTTCGCGCGCACCTCGAGACCTGCTTTCGCCTGGGTGCGCGCTATGACCTGCTGAACTGGGAGTCGGACGTGGTGGGCAGCGGTTTCCTGAGCCAGGCCATGAACATCCTGGAGGAGAGCCCGTCTACCTCCCACCCGACCGAGGGCAAGTACGCGGGGGCCTTCGTCATGGATGTCTCCGAGTTCATGCCGGGCCTGGAGGAATCCAACGTCGTCCTGATGCGTTCTGACGGCACCGCCATGTACGCGGCGAAGGACGTGGGCTACCAGTTTTGGAAGTTCGGCCTCTTTGAGGGCATGAAGTTTGGACCCTTCACCACCGATCCTGACGGCAACACGGTCTGGACGAGTGCGCCGGACGGGCAGCCGGACCTCGAAAAACGCTTCGGCCACGCGGATGAGGTCATCAACGTGATCGACTCGCGCCAGGAGCACCCGCAGAAGATCGTCAAGGCGTCCCTGGGCGTGGCCGGGCATCCCGAGCAGGAGGCCCGCTCCATTCACCTCTCCTACGCCTTCGTGACCCTGGAAGGACAGACCATCTCCGGACGCAAGGGCATCGCCGTGAGTGCCGACGACGCAATGAACGAGGCCCAGAAGCGGGCACTGGACGAACTCGCCAAGATCAACCCCGAGCTGGCCGTCCGCGGGGACGCCGCCGAAATCGCTCGCCGCATCGGCATCGGCGCAATGCGCTTCGCCATGCTCAAGGCCGAGCCCACCCGGCAGATCGATTTCCGCTGGGAGCAGGCCCTGGCGCTTAACGGCGACACCGCACCCTACGTGCAGTATGCGGCGGTGCGCGCGGCGAATATCCTCCGCAAGGCCGGGGAAGCGGGGCACGCCGTGGACGGCACGGGCGCGGATTGGGACGCCCTGCCCGATGTGGACCTCGTGTTGGCCAAGACGGTGGCCAAGCTTCCCGAAATCGTCGCCCAGGCCGTACGCATCCATTCCCCGCATGTGGTGGCGCAGTACGCCCTCGATCTCGCCACCGCCTTCAACGCCTGGTACAACGCGAAGGACAAGGCCGGGAAAGCCGCCACCAACGTCCTTCAGAGCCCCGCCGGGTTGCGTGAGGCCCGCCTCGCCCTCGTGGCCCGCCTGCGTCAGGCCTTTGGGGAAACGCTGGCCCTCATCGGCATTGAGGTTCCGGCCGCAATGTAATGGGGGCGGGCCGCAAGGAGAGGACCGACTCGCGTCCGTGATGGCGCTGGCGGTCCTCTTCCTCCTGCGGCTGTGTTGGAGTGCCGAGGGCAATGTTCGGGCAGACCCCTGGGCTGGTTGCTCTTTCCCCTGGCGAGGTGGAGGGGCGCCGACCTCGGCCTGCCGCGTGCAATGCACCGGGTGCGTTGGCCCTTCTCAAACCGGGCTGAGCCGGGGTAGGCGGTGGCCCGCTGCGTTTAACCTTCTGTTGCCCTACCGCTTCGCTCCTATGGCCCGCGCTTCCAGACGGGTAAAAAACTGTGCCAGCCTCGTGGCCAGGGCCGGCGTGAAACGGTTTCCTCCAAGGTGTGGCCCACTGACCTTCACGAACTCGCTCACGTGGCCTTGGGCCCAGGTGAACAGGCGCTCGCCGTTGCCCGGCATGGGCACCACGCGGTCATCTGGGCTCGCCACCACAAAGAGGGGCAGGGGTGGGGCAGCCTCGGCCAGCGTCAGGGGATTGAGGTCTGCGGGTGGCTGTCCGGGCAGGCCGTAAGCGTCCTGAATCTCAACCCGGCGGGTGGTGGCCGAGTGCCACGCCGCGCGGATGTCGGTCCAGGCATCGATCAGGGCCACGCCTGAGACGGCGTATGGACTGCCCGGCAGGGCGCTGCGCAGGGCCAGCAGTCCGCCCATGCTCAGCCCCAGGGCGTAGGTGCGTCCATTCCAGGCGAAGTGGTCCGCCGCTTCCCCGTGCAGTTCGGCCACCTGCGCCAGCGCGGCCGGACTACCCCAGGTGGCGGGTCCGCCGTCGTCGCTGAGCAGAACGGCGAAGGGCGCGGCCAAGAGGGCGTCCACCAGAGCGGTCACGCTGGCAGACGCGCGCATCCGTCCGGCGGTCTGCCCCCGGGGGTGCGACACCACCACCAGCGCGCACTCCTGCCGGTAGCACGCGGGCGGGACCCGCAGGTAGGAAGACCCACTGACGCGCTCCAGCTCCACGGTATCGGGTACCCGGGGCAGCGGAAAGGGCACTGTGGTGGAAGCCCCACGGGCCACCCCGCCCGGGCCCGCGAGCAGCGTAAAAACCAGCAGGAAAAGGACGCACCGCACCCGGGAAAGGTACGGCAAGGCCCAGGGGTGAGAAAAGGAGCGAATGGGCAAGGCAGGCCTCATCTGCCGAACAGCAGCAGTCCCAACTTCTTGCGCCGCAGCCGCCACCCGATCAGGGCGGGGACGGCCAGCGCGACAAGGGCGTACAGCGCCACCGTCAGCAGCAGTTCCTGGGGCTCTCCCTGGGGGGCCCGGTGACGTTCCAGCGCCTGAAGCAGTGCGGGGTGCAGCAGGTAGATCGGGAGGCTAACTGTGCCCAGCGTGCCGATGGTCCGCCGGAACATTCCCGCTGACTCGCCCCGTTGCAGCCGCGACGCGAGGCCCAGCAGGGCCAGGGCCACCAGCGCCGTGAAGACCCAGCTCAGGCCGCTATATACAATTGGCTTCACCGCTTGGCCACGCACGTAATTCATGGCCACCGGGAGATACGCGGCGTAGGAGGCGGCCAGCAGGGGCAGGAGCACCCAACGTCTCCGCCGCCACCACGCGGGGAAGCTGTCCAGCCCCGCGCCCACCGCCAGGCCAAGCAGGGTGGGCAGGGCGTACCACAGCACCGTGCTGGCGGGATAGGGCAGGTGCAACACCTCCCGGTTGAGCAGGTACAGCCCCAGTTGCACGGCGGTTCCGACGAGCAGCGCCAAGGTGATGCTGGGCCTGCGCCGCGCCAGGGGCAGCATCAGCGGAAGCACCAGGTAGACCTCCAGCGCGACCAGCAGGAAATACAGGTGGTAGCTGGCCTTGCCGTACAGCAGCCAGTCGCGCCAGCGCTCCGGATCTGTCAGGGTCTCCGGGGCCCGCTGCCCAGTCTTGACGTACCACCAGGCGTACAGGGCGCTCCACAGCAGGTAGGGCCAGGCGCCCCGCGTGAGCCGCCGCCAGAAGTACCGCGGCAAGTCAAAGTGCCGCAGCAGGCTGTGCGTAAGCACCAGCGCGGACAGGAACACGAACGCCGGGACAGCGAAGTGCAGGGTGCGGTTGAGCACCAGCAGCAGGTCGTGCGTGGTGGACCCCACGTCCGTGTGCCGCAGCCCCATGCCTGTCGCGTGGTGCCCGACGACCTCGAGGATGGTCAGCCCCCGGAAGGTGTCGATGGTGGTCAGGCGCTGGCCCGCAGCCACGGGAGCCGCAACGGCAGGAGGGGCGACGGCAACGGGATCGGTCATGCAAGCTGGCACTGTAGCAAGGCGAAGCGCTGGCCGGATTTGGCCCTCCTGAAGACCGTCATGGGGATAAGGGGCAGTCCGGCACTCTGCGTTGTGGGACGGACGCGCTTTACAGGTCTGGGGGTGCGTGCTAACATTCCTTCCGCTGGCAGAGGTGAAGGCACTCAGCCGCTCCACAGCGAGTACAGCGGCGCTGTAGCCAAGTGGTAAGGCAGAGGTCTGCAAAACCTCCACCACCGGTTCGAGTCCGGTCAGCGCCTCCAATACCCCACGCACCACAGCAGTTCCCGGTTCAGAACCGTAGCTCAGGGGTAGAGCACTACCTTGACACGGTAGGGGTCAGGGGTTCAAATCCCCTCGGTTCTACCAAAAGGCGCCCTCCTGGAGGGCGTTTTTCCTTTTGCTCTCGTCCCCCTGACTCCACCTGACTCCTAAAAGACGACTACGGCCTCAAAGCTCCTTCAGTTTTAGGAGCAGTTCAGCTTCCGTCCTGGCATAGATGGACACGCGTTTCCCATCCCGCCAACACTTGGATTCCCAGCGGCCATCCTTGCGGAGAGAAAAGGTCCCTGTCCCCTGAGAGCGATTCTTCAGCACGTGCCTGCCCGCTTGGTTGTGCAAGGCGGCAACTTCACAACGCAACGCCTCAGCCTCCGCCTGCAGGGTTTCGATCTGCTGCCTCAATCCTTCATGCCGCCGTTCGGCTTGGGTAGCCTCCCTATGGTCCAGCGCACGAGCAAGACGGAGTAGGGGGGCAATGCCCCAATCGCTAAGCGCAAAATTGGTGATGACGCAAACGAGACGGACATTCGAGAGCTGGTAGCCCAGCTGATTGTTGACTCGATCAATGCTGGGCGCGAAGGGGCGTCGAAAACTCCCAGCCCTCTCAAGACTGAAGGGGAGGCCTGAGACCTCGCACTTGCTGTCGGCGCGCGCAACCAGCTCAGCGAAGTCATCCCGTGATAAATCGAACAGCAGGCCGCGTGTTGCTGCGTTCTTACGGGTTGTCCGGTAAATGAGCGCGTAAGTGCGGTCATCAATCATGACCTATCCTAGCCGTTACCCTAACCCCGTGCCAGACGCTGTTTCCTCTTCTTCTTTCGGTACCCTGGCCTTAGAGTGGACCACAGGCTGACGACCTGGAAGCACCCGGCCAGCGCTGGCCAGAAGTGCCGCTTTCCGCTGTTCTGCACGGCTATGGGTGTAGACACTCAGGGTCATACGCGGGTCACTATGGCCAGCCAGGTCAGCCGCCGTGCGCGGATCCGCCCCAGCCTCAATCAGGCGCGAGACGAAGGTGTGGCGGAGATCATGGATGCGCGTCTCGGTGGGCAACTTGGCGGCCGTGAGGATCTGCCGCCACACCCGGCGCACGTTGTGTTGACTCAGCATCCCGCCCACCGTGGAAGGAAACACCCAGGCGGTAGGGGAGACGGACAGCCCTTCAGTCCGTAGGGCATCGAGGTGGACCAGCAACACTCCCCGCAGCTCGTCGGGCAGGTACAGGGTCCGGAGGCTCGCGCGGGTCTTGGGTGTACTGAGGGTGGGCGTCCCGGATCGACTTACCACCGTGCGCTGCACTTCAAGCGTCCCCGCCTTCCAGTCGATGTCACCCCACTGCAGCCCCAGGGCTTCCCCGTGCCGGAGGCCCAGGGTGGCAATGGTGGCGAACAGTGGGTACAGACGGACCTTCTGCGCCTGCTCCATGGCCGCTGCCAGTTGCTCAGGCTCCAGAGGATGCGCGGCCTTCTCATCACGCATTCTGGGCAGCTCAGCCACTTCGGCGACGTTGGTGCGAAGCAACTCATGCCGGACGGCACGGCGCAATCCCTGCTTCACGAACACGCTGATGTGGCGGACGGTGGCCGCGGCGTACTTCTTCGAGAGATCCCGGTACAGGGTCTCAAGGTGGGCGGGCTTGAGGTCCACCAGGGCCACGCCTCCGGCCGAGTGAGCGGAGACGACTTTGATGTAGCTCTCAAGCTTTAGGACCGTGCCGGGGCCGAGTTCGGCTTCACGGAGGCTGAGGTGCGCGCGCAACTGGTCAGCGAGGGTAAGCTTCCCCCGCTCGGTCAGCACGATGGCTCCCTTGGGCGTCTCGGCGAGTTTGGCCTTCAGTTTCTCGGCAGCCTCAGCACGGGTGCGGCCGTAGACACTGCGGCGGACCTGTTTGCCGTCGGGGGTAACTCCGGCGGTGTACTTGCCTTCCCAGCGGCCGTCCTGGCGTTTGGTCAGACTTCCTTCCCCGTTATGACGGGCACGGCGACGGGTCACCGACTAGCCCCAGCACACGCCGAGCGTTTGAGAAGGAGTGAGCTTCAGCCAGGAGACGTTCGCATCTTCAGGGAAGCGCTTACGCAAATTGTGTACTTGGTCCAGCCACCGGAAGGGCAAGCCCCAGTTGCACTCTGCGGTTTGAGCAACGTAGCAACCCGAAAGCAGAAACCCCGCGCGGCAACTGCGGGGATCGTCGTAAACCAGACGGTTGAGCGCCGTGAGGGCATCCGCACCGCTCACTTTTTGAAGGTATCTGACAGCCTTCGCCGAGACGCCATAGCGCCGAATAGCTTCGTCCACCATTGGCTGCGTGATCCGCATGAACCCCACCGCGAACTGGCACAAGTTCTCGACTACGCGCCAGCCCAGTTCTTCCCCAAACTCTGCAATGATCTCCGCTTCCAGGCCGCTCCACCACAGGATGATGTGCGCTTCCTCGTGTCGCACCACATCCGTGTTTCCGTAATTCCACGGTGTCACCACCATCAGTGGGCCGTTGGGGTGATCGGGCGTGCAGCGGTTAGCCCAGCCAATGCGGATGCGAATGCCCAGGTAGTGAGCGACCTTGAGGGCGTGACGCTCGTGGCGTAGCTCTTTTTGAACTGCCTTCAGGTAGTAGAGATAATCGGCAGCCAGGTAGGACGTGTCGTAAGTCACGTCAGGAACCTTTTATTTGCCATCCAGTAATCGAGCCAGTCTTCGGCGGTCTGTGGTCCGACTTCCGCACCGCCAAAGTTGCGAGGGGCCGCCAGCATCCGCTGCATCTTCTCGGTCTTCAGCACTGGCCATGTGTCGCCGTACTGCTCCACCATTTCTAGCAACTCGCGCGGGATGGTGATGGGCGTTTCACGAAACGGGACAACTGGGGGGATGGGCGGGCCGCCACGGCGCTGGGGAGTAGCTTCCGGGCTGTACAACCCTGTCAGCTCCTGCCATTCCTCTGCTGAGTAGCCCAGTACGGCGCGGATCGCTTCCCTAACCTCGAGAGATGCCCTAGAAAGAGATGCTGTTCCCCGTTCTAACTTATTGAGGTAGTCCGGAGTTATCTCCTGACCATGTTTTTCCATTTCTGAGACGAACGCAGGACGATTCAAGCCCAGGTCAAGCCGGCGCTCCTTGATGAGCTCACCGTGCTCCACAGCCCGAGGATCCGGCTGCTGAGCAGACTTAGCTGCCATCGGCCAGGACCTCGGCGCAAGTGGTATTCCCAAAGCAGTCATGCGCTTCCATACGGGAACTGTACTCAAATGGTTCCAGAATGGGCCGAAATGGCGACTATTTTGGGATCAATCCCAACCTGTTATTGACTCCAAATGGGCACAGTCGTATTCTATTCCCATGCCCGAAGTCACCATCCCTGATCCTGTTGCTGCTGCCGCTCGGGCGGCGGTCGAAGCACGGGGCATTTCGGCGCGTAAACTCGCCCGAAAACTCGGCATGAAGCCCAGAACAGTCCTCGACTTCTTGCATGAGCGCAGGGAAACCCGGCATAGCACGAAGCTCTCTATTTGCCGCGAGTTGGGAATAGATCAAGAACAGAGGGCTCCATGACTCTCCAAGTTCATCTCTCTCCTGAACAGTTGGCGGAACTGGCTGAGCTGATTGCCGCTCGCATTTCTACTGCCCAAGCAGCTCCCGCACCCCTGAAACTCGCCTACACGATCCCCGAAGCGGCTGAGGCAACAGGCCAGACCGTTTGGTGCATCCGCACAGCCATCCGTCGCGGGGAATTGCACGCACGGCAGGCCAGCGAGAGGGGGGCATACGCGATACCCGCCGACTCCCTTCAGGCCTGGCTGCACGGAGTTCCCAACACCACCCTTTCCGCTCCCAGTGCGCGTGGGCAGCGCAAGGCCCACTGATGACCACTCCACCCCGTATCAAGACCCGAGTTGACCCGGAAGCGTGGCAGCGCGTCATGGCGGCGCTCAACGCGGCAGCGCGCACTGCCACCCCCATCACTCCCCCCGCATCCCAGGTGCGTGAAGAGCAGCCCGCGAAACCCAAGGCGAGCTGAAAAAGAACAACCCCCCTGCGTCAATGCCGTTGCACCGGCTCAGCAGGGGGAGGAGGAACTCCATGTTAGCAGACCGCATCACCCTCACCCGCGCGCACATTGCCGTGCCGCCCCCGACGATCCAGACCACCGACGGCCTGGAATGGACCTACGAGAAGCAGCCCTTCGAAGGTGAGTTCGTGCGCCGCTACCGCTGTGGCCAGCGCGTGGCGAACCTCACCTCCCACCGGGGCAGCGAGCTGGTCCGCTTCGTGACCGCCACCGGGAAGCGCCTGGACGTTGAGCGCGTGGCAGAGGGCGAGGTGGCGGCATGAAAGACCTCCGCGCCCACCTGCAGCGCCCCGCCGTGCAACTGCTGCTCGCCGCCCTGTTCTTGATGGCCCTCGGTTTCTTCTGCGGCTGGGTCAGCGCCAAGGGCCTCTGGGATACCACCATCGCCACCCTCTTTGGCCTCCTGGCTGGAAAGGCCGTGAAGCTGTGAATCGCAACGATCCCGTGGCCGTGTTGGATGCGCCGGCCCAGCTGCCCGAACTGAGCCTGGAAGATCCCCGGGTAGTTCGCCCCGCCGAGTACGGCTGGGCCACCCGCCCCACCTGCCCCATGTGCGGCCAGCAACGCTGCCTGGGAACGTCGGACTGCTGGGAAGGGTTGCTGTGACCCGCCCGGCCCGCTCCCTCTTCCGCACGCTGCTGCTGCTCGCCCTGGCCTACGCCCTGGTGCCCCACGTGATCACCAACCCATGGGCCTCTCTCGGGTTCTGCGTGACGTTCGTGGCCGCGTTCGCCCATGCCGTGATGACGCTTGCCCTGCTGATTAATCCCGACACCTGAGACACGTCGGGGGTGCGCATCGTCACACGCACGCGGCACCGCGGCCCAGACACCTCACCCCTCCATTCACCCCGGCCCACGACCCTCAAGCACCGGGCCAGCACAGGAGACAGACCACCATGGGACTCAAAGGCCAGAGCAAGGAAAGCAGCAACTTCGAGCGCACCATCTTCCCCGAAGGCACCTACGACATGGTTCTGGACAAGGCCATCGTCATGATGGGCAAGCCCAGCCAGTACGCCCCCGAAGGTGCCCCGAAGATCATGTTCATCTGGAAGTGGACCGACGAGGAAGGCACCGAGTTCGAGCTGACCGACTACCTCGGCTTCCCCAAGAACATGAAGTGGAACGAGAAGAGTGCCTTCTGGAAGCGCGCGGGCGAGATCGCAGGGCTGACGTTCACGAACGACAACGCCGGCCTGCTCGACATCGACCTGGGTGAGTTCATCCAGAGCTACACGGAACTGCTGGAACACATCACAAGCAAGGACGACCGCGGCAATTCCGAGAAGGCGCACGTGAAAGGCCTGTCCGTTGGAGACCAGGAACTGCTCGGCAAGAAGTGCCGTCTCGTCGTGGGGGTCTGGGACAACGGGGAGAAGCAGGGCAACGAGATTGCCAAGGTCATGCAGATCGCCGCAGCGAGCGGCCCCCGCAAACCCACAAAGGCAGCACCTACCACTCAGAGCGCTCCCGCTGCTCAGAAGGCAGCCCCCGCTCCACGCCCCGCACCCGCTGCCCCGACGGGGCAGGCGGAAGTGGATCTGCCGTTCTGAGCCCTTTTTAGCCCCCTGAAGTAAAGGGAGGACTGCGGCGCCGGCAAGCAATCGCAGTCCTCCTCTTTCAGCCCCTGAAGGAGCACCACCATGTTAGGAGATAAACGCGGCCCCCTGTGGTACAGGACCGACCCTCACCAGACCATACGAGACCTGCCCGGAATTGGTTTCAAGCTGGCGAAGCGCGTGGTGGAAGACCTGGGCGACGGAGACCCCGACGCCGCCCTCGTGATGATCGAACGCAACCCCTTCAACCTCATGGAGGTGGAGGGGATTGGCTTCAAGAAGGCCGACCGCATCGCCAAAGAGAAGTTCGAGGTGACCCCAGACGATGAGCGGCGGCATGAAGCCGGAAACCGCTACATCCTGGAGCAAAAAGGCGTGCTCGGCGAGCGCGACTTCTTCAGCGAGCGGATCAAGCTGGAGCTGCGCGACCCCAGCTACAAAGTCCACGGTGTAGAAGTTGAAGAGGGCTTGTACTGGCTGCCGGAAGAACTTGAGGCCGAAGTAGAGCTGGAGCGCTGGATGCGCCGTCTCCCCACGGGCGAGGGTGAACACCTCCTACTGGCAGACCTGTCCCCAGCGCAGAAGGCCGTTCTGGCCCGCATGGGCGCAGACGAGCAACAGACGCTGGCCGTGCGCGCGATCCTCGCCAACCGCGTCCTGTGTTTCACCGGTGGTGCCGGGACGGGTAAGACGTTCTGCGTGGCCGGTGCTTCCCAGTGCGCAGGCCTGGACCGCAGGAGCGTGCGCGGCATGGCCTTTGCTGGCAAGGCTGCGGACCGGATGCGCGAGCAGTTCGACCGCTACCAGGTCATGGCAGAAGCCAGCACCATCCACAAGGCCTTGGGCTTTCAGAAGCGCGGCTTCACCGTCGAAAGACTGGCCGAAGACCTGTATGTGATCGACGAAGCATCCATGCTGCCCAACTGGCTGCTGTGGGCCGTGGTCAAGCGCCTCCCCCCGCACGCGCACCTGATTCTCGTGGGTGACCCGAATCAGTTGCCGCCCATTGGTTACGGCACGCCCTTCGTTGACTTACTGGCGCACGGCGTGGCGCATGTCCACCTCGAAAAGAACTACCGGCAGGCAGACCAGCAGGGCATCCTTCACATGGCGGAAGGCATCCTGCATCGGCGGCGGCCCACCCCTACTGCGTGCGTAGAGATGCACCTGGGTGTGGATCCCGCCAACCTCGAACCGCTCTTCGAGCAGCTGGTCCGCACCCATGGTGGGCAGGACTTTGAGGACTGGCAGGTCATCACCTACCAGAACGAGAACGCTGAGCGGTACAACCTGCGCGCGCAGGCCGTGATCAACCCCAACGGCATGCCCCTGTTCGAATATCCCCTCTGGAAGCTGGGGACGGGTGAGCGCAACCGCCCTCTATATCAGGCTGAAATCCGGGTGGGCGACAAGATCATCGTCGTCAAGAACAGCACGCTGCTGAACATCTTCAATGGGCAGACCGGCCGCGTGATTGGGATGGCAACCAAGCCCAAGCAGGTCATGCGGAAGCAGGCCGATGGCCGCTGGGAACAAGAGAACGGCGAGACGATGCCGCACCTGCGGGTGGAGATTACCGGCCGAGAAGTGGACATTCCTGAGGACGAGGTAGAGAAGTACGTCCAGCTCGGCTACGTGATCACGGTCCACAAGGCTCAGGGTTCGGACTGGCCCCGCGTGATCATCATGCAGCCGGGGAAGGTCCGGGACGATACGGCACGCCGCTTCTTCTACACAGCAGTGACCCGCGCCAAGGATCACCTCTGTGTGGTCAGCACGCTACGTGTAGTGGCGTGGTGGACGAACGCAGCCACCGACGCGCCCGATGAGCCGTCCAGTCTGCTGCGGCGCCTCGCGCGGCCCGCGCCTTGCGAATGGTGCGGCGGCGAGGGCTGCGGCATTTGCGATGAGACGATCAAGGCCGCCAACGAAGCGAAGTGGGCTGCTGAAGGGACGTGGCCTGATCCCGCCGCTCAGCCTGACCCCTGGGAAGCGGCTGAGGGTGAGACGTTCTGGCCGGAACCTGCTGTGGCTGCGGCTCTGGGGCCTGAACCCGTGACTTTGGAGCGTGTCGAGGAGATCAAGGCGCAGTTCCGCGTTATGGATCTGGGAGGTGTGGC